>JAFUQZ010000047.1 GCA_017472085.1 Akkermansia sp.
CGCAGCGCTACGCGCCACGCCCTCGCTCCGCTCGGGACGCAACGCCTACGCTACAAAATCGCGCAAAAAATGGATTGACATCAGGGGATACCGAATGATATAAGAAAGCTACACGCCTGATGTACCCAGAAAAGGGGGGGGCTTAAATTCGCCTCCTAAGTGTCGAAAAAACGGCGCCAGTTTATTTGATGGACTCTCTTATACTTTCCACACCGTCTCGCAACTGTTCGAAAGGTGGACAGAGATGCTTCACCGGGAGCTTTCCGGAGATGAGGAAGCGTTCTCTCGCGAATCTTCTCCCCTGAGCAATGACTTGACGGTACATTACAGGGCGAAACCGGCCAATGCCTACCGTGCCAGGGCTCTGGCAGAAGTCAATGGAGCCTGGGATGCAAATGCGCCCGCTTGCTCAGAGTCCCCGGCAGTTGATAAGGCAAAACAGAATCCCCGGCTGCGATGCGATTTCAACCCGGTAGCTTTTTGGCGACCGATGACGGAAACGGATGACAAGGGGAGCTTCACCGCCGAAGTAACGCTGCCGGACACGCTGACCAACTATCGCGTATTTGCCCTGGCCATCGGAAAAGACGGTGCAACCTACGGAGGAACAGAGGGGATGATGAAGGTGGACCGAGATGTATCCCTCACCGCAGACACCCCGCTCTTCATGAGTGTGGGAGACAAGCTGCAACTGCCCGTTACAGTCACCAACAAGACCGATTGCGAACACAGCTGGACGGTACGCACGGATACCGGGGAGCAGCAGCAGATAACGCTGCCCGCACGGGGAAAAGGAGTGCTGCATTTCAGTATCAGCGCCGCACAGGCGGGTAAGAAATCCGTACGCTGGACAGCCGTTTCAGACAGCGCAGGAGGCGATGCCGTTGAAGTGGAATTCCCCGTCAGGTTCCCTGCCCCGGAGCGGAGAGAAATCCACAGAATCAGTCTGAGCAAAGACTCGGGCAAAGTATCTGTCGCCGATTACATCTCCGGGAACAGGACAGAAGATGTGCAGACTGAAATTTCCGGGCACCCGCTGTCGCACATGAGCGGCATTAGCGATTTCCTGATTTCCTATCCCTACGGCTGTGCCGAACAGACCTCATCCGCGCTCCTTCCCTGGCTGCTGCACCGTCATCTGGCATCATTTGTACCGGAAATGAAGAAGCATAGCCCCGATGAAGTGCAGCGAACCGTTGACACGGGCATCCGCAAGCTACTGAAGCATCAGCAGCAAGATGGCGGGCTGAGCTATTGGCACACGCAGTCGGAGTCCCGTCTCTGGTGCAGTGCCTATGCCGCGCTGGTACTGAAAATCGCAGCAGAACAGGGATACGCCGTGCCGGAAAAGCCCATGCAGGAACTGCGGCAGTATCTTCTCCGGGCTTCAGAGAACGATATCAATGAACTTTCCCCGCTTCAACGCTATGCACTGGGGTATGTTACGGCCAATCCCCACATCATCGACAGCGCCTTTGAACACGAAACCACGCAAGAGGACATCTATCAAGGCTCCCCTGACGACCTTCGCTTCCTCCGACATCTGCGCGGCGCGTCACCGCTGGAAGCGCATGCAGCATTCCTGCAATGGATGAAAGGGCAAAGAAATCATTCCGGCATATACAGCACCTGGCAAAGCGGCTGGAAGCTCATTGCCCTGCATGAATTCCTGAAAAAGCACCCGATTCAGGAACAAGAAGCCGTTATCCGTCTCAGCGATGGCTCGGAACGGAGTGACGGCAACGACACCCGCCGGGTAACAACAGAAAGCCTGGAAGTGCTCTCCGGGACGGTCTATGCCACCATCCGAGCCCGAACAGCCGCCTCTCCCGCAGCGGAGGATATCTCCACGGACAGCGGCTTGCGCATCACCCGTCTGTATGAAAAGCAGAGAATAGACGGCAGCTGGGAGAAAACCGATACATTCGCAGTAGGGGATGCCATCAGAGTCACCCTCATCTGCACCTCCCGCGAAGAGAGTGAGCTCAACTACCTCGCGCTGGAGGATTATCTGCCCGCCTGCCTGGAAGCCATCAATCCGGACATTCCCTCGCAGGCCGCCGGGCTGCAGGAGCTGCCCCTCAGTCAGTTTCCTGACCACCGGGAATACCATGCCGACTGCGTGCGGGGATTCTGCATGCGGGTTCCCGCACACAACCACGTCAATATGACCTACTACGCCCGGGTCAAACGCGCAGGACGCAGCTCTGCCCCGCCCGCCAAGGCAGAGCTGATGTATGCCCCGCAGGTCCGTACACTCAGCCACAGTCAAATCATCATCAGCCAATGAATCGCATCATTTCGCTATTCCTGATACTCAACTTCCTCGTATTCCTGCCGCTGGGCTCCTTCTCGGGAATCATCATGGCATGGACTATCACCGGAGTGCCGGCCGTACTGCATTGCTGGCTCCGGGGAGCTTCCGCTGCGGCACAGCAGCCATCCGGCAGAAAAGCACTGATCATCAGCGGCCGGCTGCTATACGCCATCCTGGCGGTAAACGCCTTTACCGTCATCATGCACCTGATGGAGCCGGACGCTTTCATCCTTATCGCCATTGCCCTGACGGGCGGTGGAGCCGGGCTGCTGCACATCGTCACCACCACCTTGCTGATACGGGCAGGCAGGCCGTGAGCATCCCGTTTCTGGGCGGTGTTCGTCATTCTCCGCGACACCGCGCGGCATTGCCTTGACATAAGGAGGGTAACACGGTATACTTCCGCGCGTTATGTTGAACTTATATGATACACAGTCGGGGGCCATGAAGCCCGTGCAGGCAGAAGACGGCAAGCAGCTGCGCTTCTACTGTTGCGGCCCGACCGTGTATGCGGCTGCACATATCGGTAATTTCCGCACCTTTGTGGTGCAGGATGTGTTCCGCCGCGTGGTGGAACTGGGGGGGCTGCGTACCAAGCATGTGCGCAATCTGACGGACGTGGATGACAAAACCATCCGCAACTCTCAGGCTCAGGGTATGCCCCTGGGCGAATATACCGCCAAATGGACTGCCAAGTTTCATGATGACTGCAAGGCGCTCAACTGTCTGGCACCGCATGTGGAACCCAGTGCCGTGGGTCACATCAAGGAGCAGCTCGATATCGTGCAGAAGCTCGTGGAGGGCGGTCACGCCTACCGGAGCGAGGACGGTTCCGTCTACTTCCGTATCGCCTCCTATGCCGACTACGGCAGACTGGCCCACCTAGACCGCCAGGAGCTTGACCTCGGCAAAACGGCCAACACCCGCGCCGATACGGATGAGTATGAAAAAGACAGCGTGGCAGACTTCGTGCTGTGGAAAGCCCGCCGCCCGGAGGATGGCCCGAACTTCTGGCCGTCTCCCTGGGGTGAGGGGCGTCCCGGCTGGCATCTGGAATGCTCAGCCATGAGCCATAAGTATCTGGGCGACACCTTTGACCTGCACTCCGGCGGCGTTGACCTGGTGTTCCCCCACCATGAAAACGAGATTGCCCAAAGCCGCTGCGCCTGCGGCGGTGAGTTTGCCCGCCACTGGTTCCACGTGACCCACCTGCTGGTGGATGGCGCTAAAATGAGTAAGAGCCTGGGCAACATGTACACGCTCGACCAGTTGCAGGAGATGGGCTACACCCCCGCAGCCCTGCGCTACGTGCTGGCCGGCGCCTACTACCGCCGCCCGCTCAACTTCACCCTCAACGGCATGAAGGATGCCACCAGCGCCCTCAATAAGCTGGGGCGTTTCGATAAGGAACTCTCCAAAGCCAGCGGCGCCAAGGAACCCACCTACCGCGATTTGGTCAAGAAAGCCCCGGCTCTGGGAATCTTCCGCCCGGCATGGGACAGTCTGGAAGATGACCTCAACGGGCCGGAAGCTCTGGGGCATGTTTTCAGCGCCATCAAGGGTATCAAACCGTCAGAGATGGATGCCGCCGCCGCCACGGAAATGTGGCAGGCATTCCGATTCATCATGGAAGCACTCGGGCTGCAGTTGCCCGACCCGGATGCCGACATCGAAGTGCCGGAGGACATCAAGGCCATTGCAGATGAGCGCTGGGCTGCGCGTCTGGCCAAAGACTGGGCCACCGCCGATGCGCTGCGCGGAAAGCTTGCCGAGCTCGGCTGGGCCATGAAAGACGGCAAGGATGGTTACAAACTCACCAAAGCATAATCTTCTCAAGACATGGATAACAAAGACCTTTCCCTGCTCGGCAAACACACGGAGTTCTACCGCAGCCCGGAGGATGCAAAACTGGAGGCATTCCCGAACCGCAGTCCGCAGCGCCGCTATGTGGTAACGCTGACCACACATGAGTTCTCCTCCCTCTGCCCCGTGACGGGACAGCCGGACAGCTGCCATCTCACCATCACCTATTGTCCGGCAGACAAGGTGGTAGAAACCAAGAGCCTGAAATACTATCTCGTCTCCTTCCGCAACTATGCCGCATTCAATGAGCAGGTCGTCAACCGTATCCTGGATGACCTCGTGGCAGCCGTTGACCCGGCATGGATGAAAGTCGAGGGGCGTTTCGGTGCCCGCGGCGGCATTCAGCTCACCTGCACAGCCGAGCACAAGCCGGAAAACCGTCCCGCATGAACGTAGCCGTCCTCCTTTCCGGCGGGCTGGATTCCACCACCGCCCTCCATTGGGCGCACCGGCGCCACAGAGTAGTCAGTGCCCTCTCCTTCGATTACGGCAGCAACCACGCTGCCCGCGAGCTCGCCTGTGCCCGGTGGCAGGCGGAAAGCCTCGGCATTCCCTATCAGGAGATAGACCTGCGCAGCATCTCTGCCCACCTGCAGAGCGCCCTGCTCAGCGGGGCAGAGGCTATCCCCACCGCAGATTACGATGAGGACAACCTCAAACAGACCGTTGTCCCCTTTCGGAACGGTATCTTCCTGTCCATTGCTGCCGGCATTGCCGAAAGCAATGGCGCAGAGGGTATTGTCATCGCCGCACACAATGGCGACCATGCCCTCTACCCCGACTGCCGGGAGGATTTCATGACCGCCATGGCAAGCGCAATTTCGCTGGGGACCTATGCGAACCTGCAAATCCTGCGGCCTTTCATTTCCAACACCAAGGAAGAAATTACCGCCATCGGAGCCCGGATCGGGGTCGATTTCTCCCACACCTATTCCTGCTACTGCGGGCGCGAGCACCACTGCGGACAATGTGCCACCTGCCGCGAGCGCCGGGACTCCTTCCTCGCCGCCGGCATCCCCGACCCTACGGTGTATGAACAGGGATAATATTTCCGCCCCTCAGAAGCATCTGGTAATCCACCACATCCAGCAAGCGGTCGAATTTGCAGCCGACCTGGTGGAAGTGGGAAACCTGTGAGAAGCCGAGGCGGCGATGAAACTCCCGGCTGGCGGTATTGTCTGCGGTGATGCAGGCGATGAGGGCATGACAGCCCGCCGCGCAACAGCGCCCGATGAGTTCCTGCATGAGCCGGGTGCCGATGCCGCGGCCCTGATGCTGCGGGTGAAGATAGACGGTTGTTTCCCAAGTGCGAAAATAGGCGGCACGCTCTTTCCAGGGGTGGGCGCAGCAATAGCCGGTGATGATACCGTTTTCTTCATCCACCAGATAGGGGCAGCGCGCAGCATACTCTTCGATGCGAGCCCGCATGGCCTCCGGGGGCAGAGGCTCTGTCTCAAAGGAAATGGTGGTATGCCGTACATACTCGTTATAAATGGCGGCAATGGCAGCGGCATCAGCGGCGGTGACAGGTCGTATCATGATTATTCGGAAAGGGGGTGTTGGTCGGTATGCGGCAAGCGCATGACGCAGGTGCGGAGCAGATGCTCCAACAGGTTGACCAACTCTGCGGAGGCCGGAGTTCCGTCCGATTGCCAGGAAAGCAGCGTAAGGGGAATGGGAGAATCGCCGATATGGTACGGGAGCTGTTCGTGTTCAAAGGGGAGAGGCACAAATCCGGCAGACTCGTAGAATGCCAGACGGCGAGCGGTCGCCGCATCCGCCACGGGCTCTATTTCCAGGATGATGCTAATGCCGTCTTGCCGGAGCAGTTGCAGCGCCTCGTGTCCGAATCCCTGCCCTCGAAGCGAAGGCTTGATGGCCAGATGCTCCACGAACAGCAGCGCGTGCTGCGGCCAGTGCCAGTAGTAGAGAATCCCCACCAATTCCCCGGCTGCATTGCAGAGTTCCAGCGGATGAAAGGCGGACTCCGATGCGGCCATGATACGGTGGTGTGACGGGCTTCGCCGTTCTGCCGGAGGGAACGACTCCACGTACAATTTCTCCGCCGCCGGGGTGGGGATTCGCATCTGTTTCGGGCTCAGCACACCCTCAGCATAGCAGGAAAACGGGACATTCAAAACAAAAAAACGAGCAATTTTGTCATTTTTTGCTCTTTTGGTATGGACGCGGGCAAGAGGCTGTTGTATGATAGGCTGCGTGAGCATTAACTGGCAAATCAAGGAAGTGACGGAGTGCGAATCGACCTTCAATGTGGCACGCAAGCTGCCGCCGTGGAGTGTGGTGAACTGTGAGAGCCAAACCAGGGGCCGCGGTCGTTTCAACCGTGCCTGGCATGGTACACCCGGCGGTCTCTGGGCTACCTACAACGTGCCGATTGAAGCACGGTCAGACCTTCATTGGGGCGTACTGCCGCTGGTGGCCGGAGCAGCCATCATGGAAACACTTGCCAAATACAACATCAAGGGACTGCGTCTGCGCTGGCCGAATGATGTCCTGGTAGGACGCGCCAAACTTGCCGGCATTCTCGTGGAACGCCCGAGTGCCAACATGGCCTCCATCGGCATTGGCATCAACATGCACAATGATGTCCGCGATTTGAGCGGCAACACCACCGACCCGGTCGTGCGGCTGGAGGATTTGGTGCGCACCTGTCCCACCGTGCGCGGACTGCGCGCCGAGTTGGGTGATAAGCTTGCGGAAGTGCTCAAGATGTTCATGGACGGTGGGTTGCCGGCCATTAAGTCCATGCTGGAAAAGGCATGGGGTATCAGCCGACCGGTCGTTGCCATTACGGATAATGAGCGCATTTGCGGCTACTTCATCGGGGTGGCTCACGATGGCTCTCCAATTCTGAGTCGACCGGACGGTTCCACCATCACTGTGCCCGGAATCACGGTCAACCGGCTCAAGGAACTCATCTGATACTCTTAATTCCTCTCCTTTGCACTCCCCCGCTGAGTTTTCTGCGGGGGATTTTTATTCCATAAAAAGCTTGACGATAGTTAGAGTATACTTTAGGATAGAACTACCTCAACATATAACAAGACACAGACAACCATGAAAAACATTCTGATTACAGGTATGCTGGCACTGTGCAGCATGATGGCTCAGGCGGCTGACGGCATTGTTGGCTTCTGGACAACCATTGATGACGAGACCAAGGACGCCAAGAGCGTGGTGCAGATTTATGAGCACCAGGGCAAGTATTACGGTCGCGTTGTAGAGTTGCTCAAGGATAAGACAGCCAAGGCCAAGATTCCGGGTTCCCCGAGTATTCTGGGGCTGGATATCATCTGGGATTTGGAAAAGGATGGCGATACCTACTCCGGCGGCGAGGTGCTTGACCCGGTCAAGGGCAAGGTCTACGGCTGCGAAATCTGGCGCGATGGCAAGAATCTGATTGTCCGCGGCAAGATTGCTTTCCTCGGCCGCAACCAGACCTGGCTGCCCAACACGACTTTCAAGGCTGAAGGTGGCAAGCCGACGCCCAAAAAGCCGAAGCTCTGATTACTTCACACCTCAATTTATTAAAAAAGAAGCGGCTCCGAACGGTGCCGCTTCTTTTTATACTGTTCGAAAGAGGGGGATGTATCAAAGCGTGCGCCAGGGAAGAGCGGCGAGCAGCTTATCAAAACCGAGCCCCGTGCCTGCCGGAGCGTTGAACTCCGGCGTCACGTTCATCCCCAGTTCCTCCGAGAATGCATTGGGACGGTACACATGGTGAGACACCAGGCCGCAGAGCGGTACTTCCTCTGCCGGCTTGTCGTTGTAGAAGACGGCGGCATTGTACGCGGCCCAGCACTGTCCGAGGGGGTGATCCATGTAGGTGGTGAACACCGGCAGACCGGTGGTGCTGTGGTGACGGGCGGGCTTCACGATACGCATCATGGGCTTTGTGGTGCGCTGAGGAATGATACTCTCATTCTGCACCGGCATGTCGTAACCAAGCGGGATGCCGGCATCCTGCAGCTTCTGCCAGACCTCGACATCATAATAACAGGGGTCCTCAATAAAATCTATGCGCTCACGCATGGCAGACGGCAGCATATCCCAGAACTTCAGGGCATCCTCCGGGGAGAGTGTGCAGTTGAAGTCTACTCGCCACTTCCACTCCGGCACCATGGAGGCCAGGTTCACCAACCGCTCTACTGTGGAAGCCAGCTTGGGAATCACCTTCAGCTTGCCCACGCGGAAACCGCGCTGGTGCAGGTTATACACCTGAGAGGGCGTGGTGCTGACCGTCAGTGTGGCGTGGCTGCGGGGCACGCGAAGTCCGGCAAAGAGATTCTCACCTTTGGCACGGGCCGCACCATCTACTTCAATACACTTGAGGGCACGCTGACCCAGGCGGAGCGGATTACCGTCGCGAAGAGCATCCAGCTCGTATTCCAGAGGGGAGTCGCCCAGCTCAGTCCAGGGCTGGAGGCAGGCATAACCACCGTTATCGCCACGGAGCAGGACACCCTCGCGGGGCTGAGCAGCTGCGCGGGCGCTCATGGCGCCAATCGGATAAAGAGTGTATGGTGTATAGTGCATATAGCTCCTATATAATCACAAGAATGCCTTTTGTCACGCTCATTCTGCGTATGCAATGTGCTTTTTGACGGATTGGAGCTTGATTTCACGGGGGTGTCACGCTAGAATAGGCGGCATGAAGACGTGTCTGGGCAGTTTGTTGCTAATACCGGTCATCCTCGCCTTGATAGTGACCGCCGTCTACCATATTTCCGTGAATGCGGAGCTGCAGTTCGAGCAGCGCGGCACGAATGAGCATTATATCAACACGGAGCGCTCGTACCGCCCGCAAATTCCACCGAAACAGACACCGCCCAAACAGGAAAATAAGGCATGAGTCGATTGCAGCAACCCGTCATTGGCTACACTCTCGGAGACCAGGCCGGAATCGGGCCGGAGGTCATTGCTGCGGCGTTGCCGCACCTCCCGCAATCGGCTGAGTATCGCCCCATGGGGCAACGAATTAATGCCATCCCGGGACAACCGACGGAAGAAACGGCTCGCGCAGCGCTGGAGCAGCTGGAGCAGGCCGCAGAAGCACTTCGCACCGGCAGGATAGATGCCGTGGTCACCGCCCCCATCTGCAAGGAAGGGCTGCACCGCCTCGGGTTTCGCTACCCCGGCCAGACGGAATTCTTTGCCGAGCGTCTCGGGATAAAGAACTTCGCCATGTGCCTGACGGGTAAGCGCCTGACCGTGGCACTGGCCACCACGCATGTGGCGCTGAAGGATGTTCCCGGCATGTTACAGGCGTCTGAACTGGTGCGGGTCGGTCGCCTGCTGGCAGATTTTCTCCGCCGCACCGGTATTCCCACACCGCGCATCGCCCTGGCCGGGCTTAATCCCCACAATGGAGAGTCCGGTGCATTCGGGGATGAGGAATCGCGCATCATTATCCCGGCGGTGGAGGCATTGCAGCGGGAAGAGCCGGGAGTATTCCACGGGCCCTGTGTGCCGGACTGCGTATACCGGGATGCCGCAGAAGGGCTCTACGATGCGGTGGTGGCACCGTACCATGACCAGGCGCTCATCCCCCTCAAATTACTGGATTTTGACAATGCAGTCAACGCCACCATCGGCCTGCCCCGGCTGAGGGTGAGCCCCGACCACGGGACAGCCTTCGGCATCGCAGGCAAGGGGCTGGCCAATCCGTCCAGCACCATACGGGCTTTTGAACTGGCCCTGCGTAGTGTGCGGTAGCCCCCGCCTGCTCGCCGGGAAATTTATTTGCCGTGGTAATCGACTTCAATCGTCATGGCCAACAGGCAGAATGCGCGCAGGCCGGAGTATTGCAGAGAGAACCCCTGCCCCACGTCCGCACATGGCATCTGCGACAGACGCACCGAGCCGGTAAAGGGAATCGTCTGCCTGTCGACAGAGGCAGAGTAGTTCTCCCACCTCTCCGAACAGGTTGTTTTATATCTGAAGCTGAGGTCGCTCTCCAGCAGACGTAGACGGACCCTGCTCATCTGACGCACGGAGTTAAAGCTGTTCTGGCCTTCCAGCGGCATCGTCTGCAGCTCAGATGTGTAGCTCCGGCCCACCTCGTAGACGCTCCCTACTGCGGCTTCTGCAACCGACAGGTCGCCGGCCTCTGTAACGGTTCCATCCCGAAAGGCATCCGGCGAGCTCCCGGCCGGGGCATACTTCACCTGCATCCCTGCCAGGTGCGAAAGGCCGGTCAGTTTACCGGAAGTCGTCACAGTTACGGAAACGAATCCATCCAGATAGGCAGAAGTCTCCCGAATGCGCTCCAGCGACAGATGATTGCCGATGGGATTCTGCAACACGAGCCAGACTTCGTCCTCATTGCCGGTGGCACCGGGAAGCGTTGCTATCTGCACCACCCTGCGGCCGGAAAACTCCATTCTCTGCCAGGCTGTGACGTTCTGTTCCAGATTGAGTGTCAGCACAGCCAGAGTACCATCCTGCATCAGCACCCAAACATAGAAGTTACTCCCTCTCTGTACACACCATTCTTTCACCCCCGGGCGCAGAAGGTGCTCTGCAAGAAGGCTGGCGTCCGTGGCCGCAAAACCGTCTGATTCCAGCTTGTAGGAGATTTCGCGCAGGCGCTTTGTTCCGCGTTGGATGAACAAGACCGTGTTTTCAACTGCCTGAGGCGGCAGATTGGCGCTTCCCACGGAAGACTGACGATGGAAGCCGACGGTCGAGGCAGTCAGAGAGGCACCGGAGGAGGCCGACAGCACCCACTCGCTATCAGAAGTCCCCAGCAGTAACTCCCTGGCCGCGCATAACCAGCATATCTCACACTGATTATCAGAGGCCAGCGTCAGATGCAACGCATCATCATCGTTGGAGCCCATACGAAAATTCGTGAAGTCATCAATACAGCTTCCCAGCAGAGTGGTAGGCATCCCGGGGATTCCGCTGAACCAGAGGCGCCCCTGATAAAACGCCGAAAATCGGGGGAAATACATCAAGCCGCCAAAAGCACCGAAACTCCAGCTCCGGGTTGAAAAGCTCTTGTTGCCGTCCAGATATTTCCTGACTACTTCCGCACGAGCCTTGCGAGCGTTGGATACGGAGACAATTTTGAATTTGTATTCGCGGGTTCCCCCCATGGAGCGGAAATACAGCATGGGGTCAATGGAAAGAGCCCGGGAACTGCGGCAGACGAGCACCATCCGGCACGGATATGGCTCCGAACCGCTCAATGCCCAATTCTGACGTTCTGAGAAGTCACTCTGGGAAAAGGTTTTCACGCGGGTCCAGTTCCAAAGGCTGTAATCAGAGCACTGCTCCGGAGTATCGTAGCTGCGCCACAGCTCCCATGTGGCATCCCACTCACCATTGGTTCGTATTTCCCAATCGGAGCACACCTCATAGGGCTGCGCATCCGCATTGAGCCACATGAAACCGGGCAGGAAAAAGTTCGGATAGTCATCGGGGTCTGTGCTTCCATTGAAGTGAGTCGCATTGAACTCTCGGATACAGGTATAGTAACGATACATATTGGAAGCCGCATTCTTGACATACCCCCCCGTCCCGACCGGTATCGTGTATTTGTAAAACTCGGCAAAATTGGCCAGATTCTGTCGGTCAAAGGCTTCACCCTGAAACAGGGTCATGGTGGGAACATCTGCGTCTGCCATCAGGTATTCCGTTCCGGCCATGGAGGCCAGAAAAACACGGGAGCTATCGGCATCCAGCGACAACGTGGCGTAGGTATTATTGGATTCCATTTCAACATGCAGCACATCACTCTGCAAGGCATACGTTTCCCGCGGATACGGTTCAAACACCACCTCGCGGCAGTACCAGTGTGTATCATAATCACGCACCAGCATCATGGGCGGCAGCATGGTAGAGGTGACATACACCACATCATTTATCTGTGTGAAACGAAGTCCTTTCACCACGCTGGGCGCTATCCAGGGAGTTGTCAGCACATAGGGTTCCCCGTTATAGTACAGCAATGTTCCGTCTTTGTACACCCGCATTCCGCCGGGAAAGAACTCCAGCATCAGCACGTCCGATTCCGAATAACGGAAAGGAAACAATTTTACGGCAGTACTGCCAACGGCCGCCGCCGGGCCCACAAGTTCCGTACCCCGGCGTCGGAACACGCCGCCGTAGGGCAAGGTCAACACATTGCTCATCTTTGCCGCGCCACGATGATAGGCCTGCAAATCAAAACGACTGCTCAACCACGGAGAAAGCTCCCCGGCGGTGAGACCCAGTATGTATGGATTTTCCTGCATAGACACCAGCTCTATCACAGAATGCTGCCGGAATGCAATAGTGTAGCAGCGTTGATCACTTCATGCCCCCCTTTCGCAGACGGAAAATTAGCTTGCTGAGAAGATGCTGTATGATACAATGAAAGCATGCGGATATCGACCTTTGGAATTCTTTCCCTGTTGTCTATGCTGTTACTGCAATCCGGTTGCGAACGCCATGCCATAGGAAATGCAACACAGAAAGCCAGTGATGAGTTCTCGCAGATGCAGGAGGAAATGATGGATTCCCTGCAAAGTGGTGATATGAGCCGGGAAGAAGCGGAAGAAATTGATGAATTGCTGCAACATTTTGCGCAAACGGCAGACGCCCGCTACGCCACTCAGCAAAGCGGGTTGACCATGCTGCACCTGGCGTGTCTGTACAAGCATGCCGAACTGGCACGATGTCTGATACTGGATGGCGCGTCTCCGCATGCAACATTGAAAAGCGAGGGATTCTGCGGGCTGGCAGAACCGGGAGCCACCCCGCTGGTGCTGGCGGTTTCCATGCTCGAGGACTGTCCGGAGGACGAGATTCTGCCCCTGGTCCGGCACCTTCTGCAGGCCGGGGCGAAAGTCAACATGCAGAGGGAAGGCCAGCTCTGTGGCTATGAAAGCGTCTATCTGGCCCTGCTGCAACAGGCAGATAGTATTGATGACATTCGCATGCCGGAAGCCGGCGTTTCCCTTTCCATCGGCAAGATTGCAGCCGAAAACGGCTGGCGAGAAGGGCTGGAAGAACTGTTCAAACGCAGAGAGGGAAAACTGACACCGGGTGATTTCCTGCTGCTGCATAGTGTGGCCGGGAACTGCACGGGAGCAAGTGAATACACGGCCTGTGCGGAATTTCTGCTGCAAAAGGGAATTCCTGTCAACATGCAGGACATTCACGGCGCCACGCCTTTATTCGCCCTGATGACCGGGATGAGTTTTCTGCAGAATGACGGCGAAGCCGCTCTTCCTCTGGCAGAAATGCTGCTGCACCATGGAGCCGACATTAACATGAAAGCCGAGCATGACCCGGAGTACCCGGGATTTTCCCCCATGGATTTTCTGATGACAAAGCCACACCTGCTCCGCGAGCTTCGGGAAAAAGGTTTTTCTCTGTCCCCCCCTCCCATCAACTGGGAGGCCACAGATGAACTGCCGAGAGAAATATGCCGGGCTCACATGAAAGAACACTCTGCCGACCATGTGCCGGAATGCCGCAAACAGCTCAAAATTTCTCAGGACACGGCGGAGCATTTCGAGGCCATATCCGGAATTCTGACGCCGGATAGTGCCATGCGCCGGCATCCGCTATATACGGAAGCCCTCGGTGCCGGCATCAGCCTGATGGCACAGATTGATGCACCGCGCACCGCCCAACTGCTGAGCACCCTGCCGCTGTGGAATGATACACTTGCATGGAAAGACAGTCACCCGCATGCGCTGGCCATTTTACAAGTGCTGGCCGAAACACCTTCCCTGGTATTGCCAAGGGAGGTCATCTGCACGGCGGCAGAAACCATGATGCAGGAAAATCAATCAGATATGGCTGCGGCTATGCTGGAACTGCTGGGGCGTTGTACCGATGCAGAGCCGGACATCGCCCGCTACGAGGACGATGCTCGACCGGCCATGCAGGCGGGTGCACTTCAGGCCAGACTGTTGCAGGCCGGGCTACCTGCGGCAAAATGCTACGCCGTGCGCGACTGGCTGTCTGCACGTGGAAGAACCGCTGATTCCTCCATATTGGAGACGGCCGTTCTTCTGACCTCTCAGGAGGATATATGGTTCGGTACTATGCCCCCGGACCAACGGGAGAAAGTCTTTGCCGCCATGACAGAAGCCGGAGCCCCCCGGGCTGCTGAAGCCTATCGACATATCGCCGCCGCCCTTAACGATGCGGATAAACTGGATGCCATCACCGCAGAGAGCCATATGTGGAAATTCGAGCTGGAATGTGCCACGGCCAGGTACATTCTGCGAAATCGTCGTGCTTTTCTGCCCCCATCTTCCCGCGAAGAGCAAAATACAGATTGACAGCGAGACGGATTTTCATTAGAGTGGAAAGAGGACATGAGAATGTACGCCACGGCTTTGATGACCCTGGGTTCCATCTGCTTTGCAAATGGAGCGCAGGAGGTGTATGACAAAGCACCCATAGAAGTCATCACCCCGCTGCTTTCCCATGAGGCAGATGTCAATGGAGACACCCTGTTGATACGGCTTTGCCGACTGGCCTCCACCATGACCGCAGAGCAGAGGCGGCATCTGCAGCCGCTCATCGCTCTGCTGTTGAAATCGGGGGAAAATCCGCTGCAGGAGAATCTCAGCGGGTGCAACGCCATGTTCTACATCAACGGCATGCCGGAGCTGATGCAGGAATTGGGCAAGGAATACCGCTTACCCCGGGAACTCACCCTACGCCTCCCCTACGAAACGGCTGCCCTGCTGCGCTACATGCGCCTACGGAGCGCACAGCAGAGACATGCCGTCAATCCCGGCAGCCGGGCATACATGCTGCGCAGGTACTGCAAACCGGCCTTTCCCCGTGCAGAGAAACTCTTCCGGCATTTCATGGAGCAGGATTCTCTCCGCAACATCCCGGACGGAGCCCTGGGGGACTGCCTGGATTTCATGCGAGTGGCAGAGCCGGAGAAAACGGATCAATACATCAACGGCCTGAATTACTGGGAACACGGCGAGCACTTTCTGGAGGAATTACCGGGGCTGCTGCTCCGTGACCTGCACCGGCTCAACTGGCCGGTAAATCCCGGCAATCTGCGACTGGCGCTGCTGAAGCTTCACAGCATGCTTCCCACCAGCCAGGACGATATGATTGACTGCGATGCAGCCGGACCCATGATACAGCTGCTGGAGTTACTCACAGCGCAGGAGGGTATACGGGCGATGAACGATGTCCGCAAATGTGCGGAATCTCACGACCCGAATCTGGCTCAGGCCGCGCTCCGCCTGCAAATGAAGCTGATGGGACTGACCCCTCCGGATGAAATGGACGTTCGGGATGAGAGCCTCTCAGAAGAGTTGCGCAGCATCCGCAGCACACTCCTGACAGATGCCGCATTAAGATACTGTGAGCCGGATGCCATCACAGCGGATATGCTTCGGCAGGCGATAGAATGCTGCAAACAGCACGGAATGCCCCTCCGCGCAGAGCTCATGCAAGCCCTGCAAGAAGGCAGGAGATTGCCCCTGTCTGCGGCTGCCATGCCGGCCATATCCACAGCCTACAATGAAATCAGGGAAAGCAGTCCCTCCGTTGTGCTGCTTCATTACCTGCTGGAGCATCCCCAGTTGCTGAGTGCTCCGCCTCAATCATGACTTTCTACACCATCAAACGGCTGATTATCTCGCCCACGGAGCTGCACATCATCTGCGCTGCGGCCGCGGTGCTGAGTACCCTTCCCATTCTCTTCCCGGAGGTAGTCCCCCTCCAACAGGCAGAACAGATATGCCGCTATGCGGGTATTAGCCTGTCGGTATCCATCTGTGTTTCCGCTTTTCTGATGCTGATTGCCACGAGCATCCAGATTTTCCGCCTGAGCAATACGCGTGCTTTCTGGCGCTTTGTCTCATGGCTGAGCATCTGGGGAGCTGCCGGGCTGCTGTATATTTTTGTTGCCATCATGGCAGACGTGTCGCCCACTGAAAGCTTCCGAAAGCCGGAACCCATTCAGAAAACGGATGTACTCCACCCGACAACGGATGCCCTGTTGGGCCCGGCGTCTCTCATCATCCCCATCTCTACGGAAAACAAGCAAATCAAAACCATAGAGGGAGCGCCCAACCTCGAGCAGCTGGAGCGCGAACATGCCGATATTTTCCGGGATTATCTGGAGGCCTCCCCCCGGTGGACGGATAAAGACACGAACGATGCTTTTTACTCCAAACCCGGGCATGTTGTCATGATTCCACCCAGTACCGGGGGAATTCCCGGGCTGGTGCATGCCGGATTCCGGCGGCTGGTGGAAGGTGACCCGCTTCCGGTCGGCTATGTAACCATCAAACCGGGTGATTCCGTCCCCGAAATCAAGGATAGCATACCGGATATCGCACTCGATCTGGGGAGGAATCATTATCTGCTGCTGGCATGGAGAGGTGCTGCACATAAGGAAACCGCGCTCCGGGCCATCAATGCAGCCATTGCAGACATCAACGAACGCATGCAGCCGCTGGTCTCTGAGCCAACCCCTGGCACCATACAACGCATGGTCGGAGGGAAACAGAGTTACACCGGCAGCACCCCGGATCTGAGACTCGCAGAGCCTCCCGGCCAGGATGGAACCTATCAGGCCGAGGTCTATGCCAATCCCGGAGAAGCAGGGACTATCCTGCTCTTCATCAAACGACTGGACAGCGGACGCACCATCAGGCTTCTCAACTGCCCCGCGAAATTTTCCTCCAATCCGGAAGAACAGTTCCGCCACGATTTCCCGGGCTCTGTGCCCGTCTGGCAAAACAGCGCCTTTCACAACAGTCTGGATAATATCTTTCCTCCGGGCACGCCCCTCTTCGTCATCTGCAAAGACAAAAGCCACCACTACTTCGGTGCGGCATTTGAGGTCTGGTTCAACCCGCAGAATCCGGCAAAGCCACGGAGACTTCTGCTGCGGCGGTGCTACAAGATTCAGGGCTACGACGGTTGAATCACACCCCCTCGTAATCCTGAATCAGCTCCACAAAGGCTCTCAGGAATGTTTTCCGGAGCCACGGGCCAACCCCCTTGATGTTGGCAGCCGCCTCCGGGGTGGTGGGCTTGGCTGTTGCCAAAGCGCGCAGCGTTTCATTGTGCATGATGCGGTAAACCGGCATATTGTGTTCTTCTGCAATATCCCGGCGCAGCTCGGCCAGGCGTTCGTATAAGTCCTTGTCCATCCGGCCCAGCCCCATACTCTGCAGCAGGTGCTGCGTCCTGTGCGTCCTGGCCGGCAAAGATGTTGAACGAGCCGCCCCATTCTCCCCCCAGCCTCGCAGCGCCATGCGAACTCCGCGGCGAGCCTGCATGACTTCCTCTCCCGCCGGAGAAAGCGTTATCAGCGGCATCTCACCGCCGGAGCTCTGAATCAACCCGGCTTCCCGCATGGCGCGAAACAGCGCTTTCATCCGGGTATCCGTCAAGTTCGACAGGAGGCCATAGGTGGATAGAGACTTGAGATGCTGCGTCATCTGGGCACTCCTGGCACCGCGCAGCATGTCCATGATTTTTCCCCGGCCATAGATACCTTCCCAAGCCCCGCTCACGCCCCGTCTGGAAGCTCGGGCCACCCCGGCCAGCGCCTTACGCACCGTCAGCAGGTCATTCCCCTGCACTTCCTCCCGGTCAGCTTCATCTGCGGCACAGATATCACAGTGGCCGCAGGGTTCTGCATCTTTCTGTCCGAAATATTCCAGAATCCACTGCTGGCGGCAGCCTCCGCTGTATGAATAGCGCGTGATGGCCTCAATTTTCTGGTGGTCTCTGCGCGCTTTTTCTT
This sequence comes from Akkermansia sp., assembly GCA_017472085.1. Taxonomy (GTDB): domain Bacteria; phylum Verrucomicrobiota; class Verrucomicrobiia; order Verrucomicrobiales; family Akkermansiaceae; genus Akkermansia. Next base: position 17,940 of record JAFUQZ010000047.1, read on the forward strand.
CCAACGTGCCCGCATCTACGGGCAAACACTCGAAATTGCGTGACGGCTCAATCACCCGGGTACCTTTTACATTGGAGCCGGCAATGTCAAAGCGAGTGACAGCCCCCGCATGAATGAGCGTGGAGAGCGCCGTCCCCACCGCCATCGGATTGACCTCCTTACCCCCCAACCGCTCTGCCATGGCATCCACCGTCAGCCGCAGTTCATGAGTCTCGGCATCACACTCGAAGCGCAGCATGTTGTACAGCGAACGCACCAGACTCAGGGGCGGATTGCTTCCTTCGAAGAAGAACTCCTGGGTTTTGAGGTCGGCGTGATTGAACAACAGTTCACATACGGCGGCCTCCCCATCCCGACCGGCACGCCCGGCTTCCTGATAATAGGCCTCCACACTCCCCGGTATTTCAAAATGCACCACAAAGCGAACATCCGAACGGTCAATTCCCATACCGAACGCATTGGTGGCCACCACCACATCCGCACGGCCGGAGATGAAAGCCTCCTGAGAAAAGGCTCGCTCTTCATCCGTCATGCCGGCGTGGTAGGCAACAGCATTCACCCGTGCAGCCGAGAGCTCTTCAAACACCAGCATCACATTCTTGCGGGTTGAGCAATAGATTATACCCTGCTTCCACTGCTGCACCACCCGATGAATCCGCTCAAATTTGGCTTTTCGGCTCTCACAGTGGGTTATCCGAAAATCCAGATTATCACGGGCAAACCCGCTGATGATGACCGCCGGCTCCTGCAGATGAAGCGTGCTCAGGATATCTTCCCGCACATGAGATGTTGCCGTAGCCGTCAACGCAACGGTCTGCGGGTTTCCCAGGCATTCGCGCACCCTGCCCAGACGCAGATAATCCGGGCGGAAATCATGTCCCCACTGGCTCAGACAGTGGGCTTCATCAATAGCCAGCAGAGATACCTCCAGCCCTTGCATCAGCCGGAGAAAGCTCTCCTGCCCAAAACGCTCCGGTGCCACATAGACGATTTTCAAATCACCACGGCGCAGGGCATCCATGGCCATGCGATATTCATCGGCACTCATGGAAGAATTGATGGCCGCCGCCGCAACACCCCGGGAGACGAGAGCATCTACCTGGTCTTTCATGAGAGCAATGAGGGGCGACACCACAACCGTCACGCCGGAGCGACACAAGGCCGGGAGCTGGTAGCAGAGGGATTTTCCCTTGCCGGTGGGCATGATGGCCAGCGCATCTCTGCCACTCATGATAGCCTCCACTACCTCATCCTGCCCCGGGCGCAGTGCTTCAAACCCGAACACCTCTTTCAGCACACGGGCCACAAGCTCTGTCTCTGCCTTGATTTCCATTTGCGGGGTCATTCTAGCGAAAAGCTCATTTTCACACAAGGGAAAAGCGCGTTTCCCTGCAAAAAAGGGAATACCGCACGCTTTTCTGCTTGAAAAAAGGCGCGGGATAGAGTAAATAATAAGCAAATGGCAAATGAGTCCGACAGCAAATCCCGGCGTAGTGTGGTACCACGGGTTTTCCAGTGGGAAATGGTACGCAAGGCGCTCCGCGCCGCCGAGGAGGGCGTGTATTGCTGGTATCTGGAGGACAACGAAATTTTCTACACGGAACAGTGCGTCAAGATGATGGGAATGACCTACGATGAGTGGGCTCCCAACATCTTCACAGAGCCGGAAAAGACCGTGCACCCGGAAGATGTTGCCTTTTTCCGGCAAACCGTGCACCGCTATCTGAACAAGCCGGCAAATGCCACCAATCCGCTGCGGGTCGAATTCCGCCTGCTCAACCTCCGCTCCCGGGGCTGGAAGTGGATTCGGGTCAATGGGGCACTGGAATACGGAGACGACAGGAAGCCCAGGCGGCTGGTCGGCGTCTGGGTGGATATCACACGCCGCAAGATGGCAGACATGCACGCCATGGAGGACCGAGACCTCTTCCGCACGCTCATTAACTGCCTGCCGGACAACATCTATTACAAGAATAGGGAATCCCGCTTCGTTATCGCCAACGAGGCAACGGCTCGCAAAATGCGGGTAAACACCCCCTCAGACCTCATTGGCCGCAAGGACTCCCACTTCTTCTCGCCGGAGATGAGCGAGGTGGCGCGCCGGGAAGAAGAGGAAATCATGCGGACAGGGAAACCGATTACCAATCGGATTCACCATGAAACATGGAAAGGCGGCAAGCACACCTGGTCCAAGGTCTCCAAATTCCCCTGGTACGCAGCAGATGGTTCCGTCAAAGGCGTGGTGGGTATTTCGTCTGATGTAACCAAACTCATCGAATCCCAGCAGAAATACCAACGCATCGCCAAACAGCTCGATGAGCGTAACCGTGCGCTGGAAAAAGAAATCACCCTGGCACGCGAAGTACAGCGCTCCCTGCAACCGCTCCACATTCCGGACAGAGTATGGAAACAGGAGGACGGTCAGGTTCGCCGGGCCACGTTCCACCACGTCTATATGCCCTCCACCGGGGTGGCTGGTGACTGCTTTGAGGTATTTCCCGTGGGTAATTCCGGCATCGGCATGCTCATTTGCGATGTCATGGGGCATGGGGTTCGCGCCGCGCTCATAGCATCCATGCTGCGGGGGCTCATGGAGCAGGTCGCCAATCTGGCAGACACCCCGGGGCTTCTGCTCTCCAGCCTTAACCGCCAGCTCTACAGGATTTTTGACAGAGCCAACATCACCATGTTTGCCTCTGCCTGCTACGTGTATCTGGATTTGGCAAAACGCCGCATGACGCTTTCCGGGGCCGGACATCCTGCACCTTTTGTGCTCCAGCCGTCCGGGCAGGCATTCATCCCGCCCATTCCCCGCTCCCCGGCGCTGGGGCTGCTGGAAAATGCCATGTTCCGTGAGAGCGAGATTCCCCTGGAAAACGGGACCAAACTCATGCTGTACACGGATGGGCTTACCGAAGCAGCCAACGCAGAGCAGGAGGAGCTGGGAACAATTCGCATCATTGATTTCCTGAAAGAGCGCTCTCCGCAGAGCATCCGGGAAATGATTGATATCTCTCTTGCCGCCATGCACCAATTCACGGGCAGTACCCGTCAGGATGATGACATCTGTCTCCTCGGCGTGGAATTCCGCGATGAAATGATGAACTAACGCCCAAAATCTGCATGGTTGACGTGTTTTTCCGCCATGCGACCGCAAAAAATGATTGCCATGACAGCGTTTTAGCGGTAGGCTAGTCAGCAGATAGATTTTTTTATGAAGGACGAATCCCAAAAAGGCAGCGCAGACTCCATCAACCTTTCGGAGTTGACAGATTTTCAATTCGGCCCGTCCTGGGCACGCGGCGGAGCAGATTCCGCACGCACCTGGTCAGAAGCTCCGCGCGAGCGCAGGGACTCGTCCAATCGGAACGAACGCCGCAGTTTCACCAAACGGGATGAGCGCCGGCCACGGCGGGATGATAAGTTCTCCCGCAAGGCACCCCGCCGCAATGAGCGGGCCGAACGCCCTGCTCCGGAGCCGTTGAAGCCGGTAGAGGGGTATCGGGTAGAACTTCGCCCGGCCAACAGCATCCTGACCCTCTTCGCTTCCGAAATCCAGAAACAGAAGCGCGCCCTGCCCCTGCTCGACATGGCTCGGGTGGTCATGAGTGCCGGAAACCGCTTCGATATCGTCTTCATGAAATTGGAGAACAGCCCGGCGCTGATTCATTCGACCCGTGCCGACGGTGCATGCTGGCTGACTCGTGCAGAAGCCATCGCCTACCTGCGGCAGGCTCCCTGGTTTGAGGAATTCTACAAGGAGGAACAGGTTGAGGTGGATGCCCCCAAGGGCACGTTCTCTGCCATCGCCGTCTGCAGCATGGGCAAGGAAAGTATCGGTCCGGTCAACTGGCATGGCTACCAGGCAGCGCTGATGAACCTGTATCGCAGCAAATACAGCAGCATGCCGTTGGACGCGTTCAAGAACAAAATCATTCTTGACAAGTCGGAAGAGACCATTGCGGCATGGAAAGAATCTGCCACGCGCAAGTCCGTCTGGAAACCGCAGCGCGAGGGCGCAGGTGATGTTATCCTGGAAGATTTGCGTGCAGTCGAAGCGGACTTCGAAGCCAACCATTTCGATTCAGTCTATGAGACGGTTGACAAGGTGTTCATCAACGGCGCCACTCCGGCAGACGTGCTCAGCGAGGGGCTGTACGCGCATGTCAGGCTGCTGGCAGACAAGACACGCCGTTTCCCGCAGATGCTCATCCCCAATCTCTGTCACGGTCTTGCCCGGCATCACATGCCCATCTACAAGTGGCATGGCAACCATTTCACCGGCCCGAGCCGCGTGCGCACAATTCCCGCAGACATGGTGCTGGCGGATCGCATGATGGCCATTGTCAACTGGAGCAAGGAAAACTCCGGCAGAAAGGCTGAGGAGATGTTCGCAGAGCTGTCCGGCGTTCCTGCCGGTGCGGACGAGGAAAGCAAAGCGGCAGCAACGGAGGCCCACGCCCCCTACGTTTCCGATATGCTGTGGCTGCTCGAACAGGGATTCATTGTCGTGACCAGCGATAACGCCGTCTGGTTCCCCAAGGGTGAGGCCGCTCCGGCTCCGACCCCTGCCCCCGGACGCAATAAGAATAACCGTAACCCGAAGAAGCGCAAGCCGGCCAAACCCGCAAAGGAGAATCCGATTCCGGCTGAGGAAGGCGCCGCTGAATAACCCCTCATTCTCTCACCATGTTACTGGACATCAAGCAATACGGCGACCCGGTGCTGCGTGCGGAAAGCGCACCGCTGGAACATCTGGATTCTGATTTGAAGAATCTGGCCGACAACATGCTCGAAACGATGTACGCCGCCGAGGGTATCGGACTGGCCGCACCTCAGATTGGGCTCAATATCCAGATGGTTGTCATTGATATCCCGGAGGATGAGGAAGAGCAAGACATTCCTGAAACGGCCATCGTCAATGGGGAAACGAAACCCGTCCGCGACCTCATGCCGCTGGTGTTTGTTAATCCCGTTCTGGAACCCTACGGCAACCTCTGCCCCTTTACGGAGGGCTGTCTGAGCGTGCGCGGCATTCGTTCCAATGTTCTCCGCCCGGAGTTCGTGAAAGCGCGGCTCACACAGCTGGATGGCTCTGTTCTGGAGATTGACTGCGGCGGCCTGCTGGCCCGCTGTCTGCAGCATGAGTGCGACCATCTCAAGGGATTCCTCTTCACGGACAGGGTCTCCTCTGCCGCCAAAATCACGCTGGCAAAAAAGCTCAAGAAGCTCGCCGCATCACGCTGAGGCAGGCTGCTTTCAGCATCAGCCCATACACCTTACGGCGCGGGACTTTCACCCGCGCCTGATTTTTTCTGCGCCGAATGAGCCGCAGGGTGCTCAATCCCAGCAGCGCCGGCAGTATCACCGTAAAGCGCAGGCGGAAGCATCCCAGCCGGGCCCCATAGTCCAGGCCGTCACGGAGGTAGCGCTCCGCCCTGTTCTGCCAGAGCACCTCATCACAGCAAAGATAAGAGCGCCTGCGGGCTGCATCTTCCCGGATGTCTCGCAGAATATTGATGAGCTGTAAGCCGCGGCCGAAGCGTACCCCGGCCTGCAGCATCAGCTCCCGACGCTCAGGCCGGCAGTATCGCGCCCCAAGAGTCTCGTAACCAAGGTCAGTCCAGAACTCACCCACACACCCGGCCACCCAATATGTATAACGCAGGGTATCTGCATCGGACTCTACCTGAGTGCGGTTATCAAAATAGGTCAAGTCCCAGCACTGGCCCTCCACAATCGTTGCCAGCACCCGTCGGATAAGCCGCACCTGGGCTTCCGGCAGCGATTGCAGCATATCCAGGCACTCTGAAAAACGCTGCAACAGCGTGCGCTCTGCAGGATTCTGCTGTGCCTCAGCCATCGGCCCGGACAGTTGAAGGCGCAATTCAGCCAGTTCATCCGCCGCTGCGGTTCCCGCCACAGCACGCCCCATCCGGCGAAGCACCTGCAGCCGCATCTCTGCATCCGCGGATGATGTGTCGGCCACGCTGTCCGTGGCCCTGGCCAGCAGATAGGCCAGCGAAATGCCGGGGCGCATCTCCTCCGGCAGAAACACCATACTCAGGTAGAAACTGCGGGAAACGGACTTGAGCAAGTCACCTTCTGTTGCCGGATTCATCATCAGCTCATGCGACGCAGTGCCCCACGAATCAGCTCATCCGTAGCCGCCTGCGGATTTTCCTTCACCAGCGCAGCAATCGCCTTGCGCGCCTCCGTCTGCTTGAAGCCCAGAGCCACCAGAGCCAGCTCCGCATCTCCGGCAGCCTCCGTCGTGGTTCCCTGTTGCTGTGCCTCCCAGGTGGAGGCAAGACCGACTTTGTCTTTCAGTTCCAGAATGATGCGTTCAGCCGTGCGCTTACCCACACCCTTGGCTCGGGCAATGGCCTGCACATCACCGCTGACCACAGCCTGCTTGAATGCTGATACATTCAATCCGCTGAGAATAGAAATCGCCGTAGCAGGGCCGATGCCGCTCACCCGGTCGATGAGCAGGCGAAAGATATCCCGCTCCGCATCGGTGGCAAAGCCATAGAGAACCTGCGCGTTTTCGCGTACATGAAAGTGAATCTTCAGCGTCACCATCCGTCCCTCCATGGGGTTGACAGCATCAAAGGTAGACAGCGGCACCTGGACTTCGTAGCCCACACCGTTCACATCCAACACCAGGCATTGAGGCATGGCCTCTGCCACCGTTCCTCTGAGAAAGGCAATCATGGTCTTCTTTATGGTTGCGGTTTAAGTTGGTCCTCCACTACCTGATACTGAGCCTCCGCCCCCAGTCCGCCTATTTCATCCAGCAGTTCACGCACGCGGCTGTTCAGGCGGTCATAGTCAGGCGGTCCGTTCTTCTCTTCCTTGGAACCGGGGAATATAATGTAGGAAGCTCCCAGATTCGATACGGCACGGGCGTAGGACGTAGCGCGGGGATTCACCAGCTTGCTCAGGCGCAGTGAGGCTTCGCCGGTCTTGAACTTCGGGCCGTAATCGCCCACCAATGCCGGGAAAACACGATTCTCTACCACCACGGCGGCATAATCACCCGGCTGCGGTCGATAGGTGTCATCATTTCCCTCCTTGAAGGTAAGAGGGATGACGATGAAAGGGTCATACTCTGCCAGCAGGAAGCTGAAAAGCTTGAGGTCTGCCACCACCGTGCGTGCATGTTCGATGGCATCTTTGGAACTCTTGCTGTCTTTCTTCAGTTTCTCCAACCTATCTTCCCACTTGGCCAGCAACGGGTTAGGCGTCTTCCCCACCTTGCGCCAGCGATAGGAGGTCGAAGGCTGGTAGTAATCGCTCTTCATCACCTTGTCAGACATCCTGGGCAGGCGGTCTCCATCTGAGCCGTCGGACACCACATCCATATCGGCCTGCATCCACAGCACTTTGCGGCCGGTATCCGGCGCCGAAATCTGAAGAATGGTATCCGTATCGTAGAAATTATGTCTGTCAAGCAGCCTGTCAAGCGTAGCGGCATTCTTGCGAATGCGGTTCTGCTTGTGCAGGTACAGAGCGTGGAACCACGGCGAGACTTGTGCGCACTGCATCAGCGCATCGTAGCGATTCAGCACTCCGGGCAACTTCGGGTTGACCTGTTTGAGTTCCTCGCCGTTGGCGGCATGCGGCTGCCGCAGGCTCAAGGACATCTGCACCTGGTAGGCATCCTTTTCCCGGCGGTCAGACGAGGCCGTTGTTCCCGGTTTGAACTCTACCCCACTACGCATGTTGATACCCGCGCCCAGCTCATTGACATGCTCAAAAGTGCCGCTTTCCACCTTCTCCGGCAAGGCCGGCGGGAACGGAGGCAGCACAATATCCGGCATGGTGAAAGTATTATCCGGACGCCAGGGGGCAGCCGTTTCCACCACCGGGGCAACCACGGGCTCCGGCTCCGGTTGTTCCGGTTTTTCCGGCACAGCCGGCTGCGGCTTGGGAGTCGGCGCCGGCTTCGGCGCTTCCGGCACACCCGCCAGCAGCCTGACCAGCTCCATGGGATAGGGGGTATACAGAGACCCGGCAGCCAGGAGCATCACGCCCAGCACCCCGGCTCCGAACAGGGGCAGACACCCCTTCTTTTTCTTCGGCGATTGGTGTTTCATGCTTCGTCGTGGGAAGATACTTTGCGCGGACGTCGCCCCATTACCAGACGCAGCACCCACAGGGGCAGATTTCGCACCAGCAATCCGGCCATACGAATCCGCAGCGAGGGATAATAACGGGCTTTACCGCTTTCCAACGCATCTACTGCCCCATTCACTACCGTGGGGATGGGGGTGTAGAACCATTTTTTGAAAGGAGAATATCCATTGGTGCAACCATGCCGACGAGCTACATCACCGAATCCGGTATGAACCGGGCCGGGGCAGACAGCGACAACCGGCACCCCCGCAGAACGAACCTCCAGGCGTATCGCCTCACTGAACGACGCCACGAATGCCTTGGAGGCCGCATAAACGGCAAAATCCGGGATGAACAGGTCAGCAGCCAACGAAGCTATGTTGATAATCCCCCCCCCCTGCTCCAGCATGCGCGGCAGCAAGGCTCTGGTCAACTCTGCCACCGCCACCACATTCACCTGTAGCATCCGATGATTCCGCTCCGGGGCAGAAGCAACGTACTCGCCATAATCCCCCAGTCCGGCATTATTCACCAACAGCAGCTTTCCCTTCGGCAGACGGGTTAAATCCCGAATCAGCGATTCGCGGGCTGCTGTATCTGACAAATCGCAGGGACGCACCGTCACTTTCAGCCCGCCATGCGCAGCGCATAATTCCTCAGCCAGAGCATCCATTACCTCCCCACGGCGCGCTACCAGCACCAGATGGGCACACTCCCCCGCCAAACGGTGCGCGAACGCCGCCCCGAACCCGGACGATGCACCGGTGATTACTGCATGGGCATACTTCATGGCCTTATTCTCCCACAGCATCAACCACAAAGCAAGCCTAATCTATTTTTCGGGTCGACAGATGACGTGGCACAGGTAAACCATTCCCTTCCATACGGCATACACAGGCAGAACGAGGAGGTTCAGCAGACTGATATCCAACATGCACAACCACTCCAGATTGTCCTGCCAGGGAGATAAAAGGATACCGCCGATACAAATAAAGGCCGCAGGAACCAGCGACAGGTAAGAGGAATACTTCCCGTCCTTCCGAATCCAATGATGGAGGATATTGAAGAACAGAATGTACCAATTACAACCTGCCAGAACAAGGCCGAACACCAGCAACACTCCACCCACTCCGCAGGAAAGCCATTCAGGAAGAGAAAACAGGAGGGTATTCATTCCTTTTCAGACAGTCTTTTCATACACTCCATTGCCCCGGCATGCCCTGCCGCCGCGGCTCGTTTATACCATTTAAGCGCCTTGTCAGCATTCTTCCTGCAACCTTTTCCTTCCTCCAGGTACAATCCCAGTCGGTACTGAGCCTCCGCACATCCCGCTTCAGCCGCCCGCCAGCACCAATCAAATGCCAGACCATCATCTGCAGCAACTCCCAGCCCCTGCTCATAGCAACGGGCAAGCGGCAGCAATGCAGCATCGCAAAGGCCATCAGCGGCTCTCAATAAGTGCTGCACCGCCTCCTCCGGATTCTTTTCGCAGCCGCTCCCTTCCAACAGGCACAGCCCTAACCAGTATGAAGCCTGAGCATGCCCCTGCTCTGCCGCCCGGCGAAAAAGCCTTACCGCCTCTCCGGCATCCGCCACTCCGCCCACGCCGTTCATCCGACAGAATCCAAGGTGAAACAACGCTTCCGTGTGATTCGTTGCAGCAACGCGGTTCAGCCACGCCATACCCAGAATATCGCTTTGCTTTACCCCCTCCCCGGACAGGTGTGCCACGCCCAGTCTGAACTGAGCCTCCGTGTGATTCTGGCGTGCGGCCTTTACCCACCAGACGGCCGCTTCAAACGCATTTTTCTCGACTCCGATACCCTCTGCGTAACACTCTGCCAGATTGCACTGAGCCTCGGCATACCCCTGTTCCGCTGCCTTCCTCAGCCATTCCAACGCTTTTTTCAAAGAGGGGCTCACTCCGGCGCCGGTGAAATAGCAGCGAGCCAATTCGTACTGAGCAGCGGCATCTCCGGCCTCAGCAGCTTCACGGCAAGTATCAGCCGACTGAGCCACCTGCACAGCTTCCTCCACCACCTCCTCGTGAGAGAATGCAAGGCAGCCCAATAAGAGCATTATCAGGGGAAGCAGACGCGGCATCGGCATATCACATGCTCAGGAAAGATGAATCCAGTTCATCCTGTCCGTGTATCAATTCTGCAAGAATGGGCAGGCCGGTAAAATCCTCGATAAGTTTCCGATTCGTAAGGGAAGCGGAATCCCAATCATCCGTCAGATGATTGAGAATGATTCCCCGGCAGACAAGTCCACGGCGCTGAATATCCTGTATCGTCAACAGTGTGTGATTGACAGCTCCGGGACGATTCCCCACTACCAGTATAATCGGCAAATTCAGTTTTTCTGCGGCATCGGCCTGTGTCACGCCCTGAGCCAGCGGCACCAGCCAGCCCCCCACGCCTTCCAGCAGAAGGACCTCTGCCGAAGAGCAAACAGCAGCATAGGTCTGTTGCATCACATCCGCAGAGATGGTGCGCCGCTCCAGCTCGGCAGAGATACACGGATCAGCGCCGGCTCGCAGATAGATGGGATTGAGCTGTTCCAGGCTCATCTGTGTGGCGGCAGCTTCGCGAATGGCCCGGGTATCTGCCCGATTCCCACACTCCAGCGGTTTCACGCCCAGCGCAGACACGCCGCGCGTTCGCAAATCACGCAATAGCGCACAGATTATATGAGTCTTGCCGACTCCGGAATCTGACCCAACAACAAGGTAATGGTTCATAACGGAATCATTTATTCGGGGTTGGCGAAGCGAATATCATCGATATCCCACTCCGGGCTATCGCCTCTCACCAGCAGGTGGTTCACCAGCAACCAGACCACAACGGCACATACCAGACACACCAATTTGGACTTCCAGTTGTCAATGAGCAATCTCTTTATTCTGTTCCTGCGAAGCATGTTTGTACAACAGTTGAGTTAAACGTTCGGAAAGAAGCTCCAGGCTGAGATCCCGCTGAACAACGCTCCCGACAGCAAGCGAAACAGCCCCGGTTTCCTCAGAAACAATGATGACGACCGCATCCGATGCTTCTGCCAACCCGATACCGGCGCGGTGGCGCAGCCCCATGCTGCGATCTTTGAGCTCACGATTCGATACCGGCAGAATGGCAGCCGCACAAACAATTCTCTCCCCGTTCACGATGACCGCTCCGTCATGCAGCAATGTCTTGGGCATGAATATAGTGCCGATGAGTTCGCGGGTGTAGCACGCATCCAGCTGGGTGCCGGAGGAGGTGTACTCCTGGAGGTTGTTGTTGCGACAAATGGCTATCAATGCCCCATATCGTTTGCTGACCAGGTAGGAAACGGAGGCGCATACTGTCTGCACAAAGTCCTCGTTCATCTCACGCTGACTGAGAAGCCGACGGATAACACGGTTGGAGCCGAACTTCGCCAGTGCGGAGCGGACTTCCGGCTGAAACAGCACCACCAGCAAAGTACCCGGCCCGATTATCAACCCTGCAAGTTGCTTCAACACAACCGCATGAGTCAATTCCAATAAAATATATCCCAGAATAACAGTAGCTATCAGGCCGGCCAGAATGGCAGCCGCACGCGAATCCTTGATAGCACGGTAGAGTTGGTAAAATAATATCCAGAGCACCACTATCTCAAACAGGGCTCTGAGAACTTCCAGTAACGACATGGCTCTATGTTACTATCACCCACGCCGGATTGCAAGCGGAAAACAGGCTGCTGACCGTCTTTGAGAGCACGGAATAAGCTGTAGCGCAGCGAAATTGCGGATTTCTGTGATTTCCTGTTTGCAAAACTTAACAAATATGCTAGAATGCAGCAGTACATACATGAAAACGCTGGATCGCTACATTCTCCGCCAGTTGATTGCTATCACTTTCCTCGGGGTGCTGTCTCTTACCATGCTTCTTCTGTTGGGGCAGCTCTTCAAGGAGTTGCACTCGCTTCTGGTGGAAAGCGGAGCCCCCCCCTCCATCGTGATTGACTTCGTTCTGCAGGTCATTCCTTTCTCTCTCACCTTTTCCGTGCCGTGGGGCTTCCTTACAGCCGTCCTTCTGGTGTACGGACGACTGGCTGCGGATAACGAACTGACATCCATGCGCATGGCCGGCCTGAGTCTCTGGCGATTGAGTGCACCGGCTATCGGCATGGGCATCGCGCTGTCATTTCTGTGCTACTACATCAACATCGAGATTGCCCCGAAAGGCAAACAGGCCATGACGGAACTGGTGGTCAAAGCCGCCATGGATAATCCGCGCAACCTCCTCAGCTCCAGCCAGGATTCCACCAAACTGGACAAGGTGCAGCTCTATATCGAGCAACGCAGCGGAGATGACTTGCTCGGTGTGCACATCTATCCTTCGGAAGATGCTCTGACGGGAGAGGGAGGCCCCAAATTTGATGCCATTCATGCAGAATCCGCCCGAATCGGCTCATTCGACATCAAAACCCGCATTCTGAATCTGACCCTCATCAATGCTACTATGGAGAGCACCTCTGAGGACAGGGAAAAGGGGGCAGTCACGAATCTGCCCATCATCAGCGAAATGCCCATGCAGGTTCACATTCCGATTCGCACAACACGCAAGTTCAAACCCAACCGCTTCACCAACACGGAAATCAGCGATGTGCTGAATCAGCTGGCCATTCTGGATGGTGTGGACATGAACATCATTCACCAATGCGAAAGTGCCGCCGGGCGAAAGAAGACATTCCCCTGCGCAGATCGTCTCTGGGCGGCCACCCGCAAGGATGCTACGGTATTCATGGGTCAGATGAACAAAAAGAACATTCGCGCATTCAGAACGGAAGGCATTCAGCGACTTTCGTTTGCCTGTGCCTGCATCGTTTTCTCTCTCATCGGGGTACCGCTGGCCATTACGGCACGCCGCCGCGACACCTCTACCGGATTTGCCATCGGCATTCTGGTGGCCGCCGTTTACTTCATGGCTCTGGTATTCTGCGAACTCTCCCGCAAATCCGGGGGTATCACGCCCTACATTGTCCTGTGGCTGCCCAACGTGCTGTGCGCCGCATTCGCCATCTGGCAACACCAGAAGGCGAAGTTCAGAGGATAAAGCCTGATTTCTTTCCTGTTATCATATAAACATCAACCCACAAATACTTATGATGAGGATATTAGCTGCCACCGATTTTTCTGAGGAGTCCCGCCCGGTGCTGGACTATGCTGCCAATCTGGTTCGCCAGTGCGGAGGAAAGATGTATCTGCTTCATGCGGTCGAGCCCTGCGTCATTGATGCCGCAGGAAGTCTCTCAGCCTGCGATGTGCCGGAAGGGATTCCGGGCATTGAGCTTCCCCGCGTGGGAATCGGATGCGAGGTGTTGGATATGGCTGATAAGCGTGCCAAACAGCTGGCAGAGGAAATCAGCAAGAAATGGGATATCCCCATCTACGGAAAGGCTGAGGAGGCAGATGATATCGTGGAATGCATGAACAATTTCTGTAAGAGACACAGTGTTGATATGCTGGTCATCGGGAATCGTCATCACAGTCTTCTCACCTCTATTCTGCTGGGTAATACGGCAGAAAAAATCATCCGCGCCGCCTCCATTCCCGTAACCGTCGTTCCCTGTACGCTCAGCAAGTAACATTGATTCATGGTTGTCATTTTTCTGGGTGACGTTGTCGGAGAAACCGGCAGAAAGGCATTGTACCGGGTGCTCCCCGGTCTTCGCGCGCAATACGGTGCAGATGCCGTCGTTGTAAACGGAGAAAATGCAGCAGCCGGTCGCGGCATTATTCCGCGTCTGGTTCGGGAATTTTTCGATAAAGGCGTTGATGTCATTACCCTTGGAGACCACGCCTGGGACCAGAATGAAATGATTGAGGCCATGGGGGAGTTCCCCACCGTGCTCCGTCCTTTCAATTACCAGAAAGACACACCGGGCTGCGGCAGCTGCACGATTGATACACCGGCCGGAAAGCTCGGCGTCATCTGCCTCATCGGCCGGACTTTCATGACAACGAAGACGGACAATCCGTATCTTCTTGGGAGGGAAGAGGTACAGCGCATGAAGAGCGAAGGCGTAAGCGTCATCCTGGCAGATATCCATGCCGAGGCTACCAGCGAAAAAATCAGCATGGGCTATCATCTGGACGGCCTGGCATCGGCCGTCATCGGAACCCACACTCATGTGCAGACAGCAGATGAACAAATACTGCCGGGCGGTACGGCCTATCTCACGGATGCCGGCATGTGCGGCAGCGCTGTCGGTGTTATCGGTCGGGATAGGGATGCCGTGCTGAAAGCCCAGATTACCACCCTGCCCTGTAAGTTACCCATCGGCGGCTTCCCGGCGGTGGTCAGCGGCGTGGTTCTTGACATCGATGAGAACAGCGGACGAGCCCGAACAATCCAGCGCATTAACATCCCCTGCAACGAGCCATGATGGACACGGAACGATTCGGCGGTATCATCCGCCTGTACGGAATGCAGCCGGCAGAAAAACTGGCAGCTGCGCGAGTGGCAGTAGTCGGCATCGGCGGCGTGGGCTCCTGGGCAGCGGAAGCTCTGGCACGCAGCGCTGTGGGCACTATCATCCTGATGGACATGGATGATTTGTGCATCACCAATACTAATCGGCAGCTTCATGCGTTGGGCAACCACTATGGTCACGCCAAAGTCGAGGTCATGGGTGAGCGCATACGGGAGATAAATCCGAATGTCTGCGTGGAGGAAGTGTTTTCGTTCTACACCGTCAGCCACCCGGAACGTCTTTTCGACACGAAACCGGATGTCGTCATCGATGCCATTGATTCCATGCGACCGAAGACTCATCTCATTGCCGAATGTTACAAACGTCGCATCCCCATTGTCACCTGCGGCGGCGCCGGCGGACGCATCAACGCAGACTGCATTCAAATGGCTGATCTGGCAAGAACCTGCGGCGATAACATGCTGGCGCAACTGCGAAAAAATCTCCGCAGAGACTATGATTTTCCCCTCTATGACCGCTGCCCGGAAATAGGTATACCCTGCGTCTATTCATCGGAGCGCCCACGTTTTCCCAAATGCGATGGCACGGTAAGCTGCGAACGGGAGCCCGGCCAAAAAGGCGGTATCGGTTGTGCCAGCGGGTTTGGCTCTGCCACCCACATCACCGGCACATTCGGATTTCTCATGGCCGGAGCCGCCATCAACATCATCACCGGAAACTGATTTATATGAAACCCCACGGACACGACAGAACAGCTCGCCCCAACAAACACACGGCCCGAACGGAAAACCGCTTTGAAAAAAAGGCAGCAGGCATTGTCATCAAGGCACAGAACGAAGCCGCTCTGATTGATATTCTGCAGGAACAGCCGCAGGGACTCTATCTGGTGCTGGATTGCATTCAGGACCCCCACAATCTCGGCGCCATCCTCCGCACGGCAGATGGCGCCGGGGTGGCCGCAGTCATCGCGCCGAAAGATAAATCCGTCGGCATCACAGAAACCGTGCTGCGGGTCTCCGTCGGAGCAGCAGAAAAAGTGCCTTTCATTCAGGTGACGAATCTCGCCCGCACCATGAAAGACATGAAAGATGCGGGTATCTGGTTTGTAGGAACTTCTGACCATGGCGATCGCTCCGTGTACGACATCGATTTCAAAGGGGGGATTGCGCTCGTGATGGGAGCGGAAGGGGACGGCATGCGCCGCCTGACCGAAGAAAATTGCGATTTTCTGGTGCGTATCCCGATGATGGGCAGTGTTCCCTGCCTCAATGTCTCGGTGGCAACAGGAGTGTGTCTTTATGAAGCGCTCCGTCAACGACAATTATAAAGATTCATGGAGGAAGCACTCATTCATCATCTGACCCCCGAGCCGGGCGAAATCGTTCGCGTTGTTTCAGACCTGCATCTGGGACACGAGCGTTGCGAAGCCCCCCCGGTGGCAGAGCTCGTGCCGCTGCTGAAAGGTATCCGGCATCTGATTGTGGCAGGAGACATGGCAGAAACCCGCCCCTGCGACTGGCAACCACGGGGTTTGGCGCTTCGCCGGGAATTCCGGGAACTCTGTCGGGCTCATCACGTCAACCTCATTGAACTGGCCGGCAACCATGACCCGGACGTCATTCCGATGGTGGCTGCACTCTGGGAGGGGCAAACCATCATCATGCACGGGCACGCCATTTTCAAGGAAGTTGCCCCGTGGAGCTGGGAGTATCTCCGCAACAAACCTTCCTGCCGGAGTCTGATCGAACAATACCCGGATGCGGATTCCAGCCTTGAGCAGAGACTGGAACTGGCAAGAGCTATGAGCCAGCTGACTGCCCCCATCATGCGCCGCGACGGCATCCGCAATCCCCTGGTTCGTGAATTCATGCATTGCTTCTGCCCTCCGCAGCGACCGGTTGGTATCATCTGGGGCTGGTTGATTAGCGCCCGCAAGGCCAACAACTTCATGAATCAATACTTCCCGAAATCAAAAAATCTCATTTTGGGGCATTTTCACCGCTCCGGCACATGGCAGTTCGGCAATCGCACCATCGCCAATACCGGTGCATGGTTTCGCCACGCTACCCCCTACTTTGCTGATTTGCAGGACGGCAAACTCATCCGTTACGCCAAATATACCACACTCAACTAAGATATCCGACCAGACATGAAAATTGCCATAGTACTTACTGACCAAAGTTTTTTTCGAACCAAATCCATGGGGATTTTTAATGTTTCCATGGGATTAACCAGAGGCCTGATGCAGCATCCGGATGTCACAGAACTACATATTCTGGGCAACAACGAATGTAAGGAGGCATTTACGGATTGTCCGCCACACGTACATCTTCACCTATTGGACAAACCTGTTCCCCGCCGATTTGGCAGAGTCTGGTGGGATCAGTTCGGGATGAGCGCGTTTGTGCGCAGAATTGCTCCGGACTGGTTGATTTTACCCAAGGGTGTTCCTCCCTTTTTCCCCCTGCTGGGAAAAACAAAAATGGCTTGTTATGTTCATGATGTAATTTGGGAATATTATGCCAAATTAAAAGGAAAACTAAACCCCTTCCCGTGGTACGAAAATATCTATTTTCGGATATTGGGAACACGTGCGCTCAAGAATGCGGATCTGGTACTTACATCTACACAATTTAATGTTAAGCGGTTTAAAGCTCATGCTCCGAACACCAAAGCTGCGGTTGTGGGAATAGGCTTCGAGTCTCCCATTCTCAGAAGCGATACGAGAAAGGGAACGGACATTCTTTTCTACGCCTCTACCTTCCCTCACAAGCTAACGAAACTGGGAGTTAAGCGAGTGAAAGCATGGTTAGCAAGTCGAAAAGATGCTAAGGATATCAAGATTCACGTGTTGGGAAGCCTTCCTGAAGGGGTAAAACTAGACTCCGATTTCTGGATTAGACACGGAAGATTACCCCAAGCTGAACTCGAGCAACTTATACAGAGTTGTAAGTGCTCCATATATTTTTCTGATTATGAAGGATATGGTATGCCTCCCGTGGAAAGCCTTCGCATCGGTTTAGCCTGTGTTGCCTCAGATATCCCTCCCATCCGAGAAAACATTCCTGAGCAATATCTTTTCGATAATAGTGAGCAATCAAGCTTCAATCAAGCAATTAACAGAGCCTTCGACAATAGTGAGCCTATTAACTGCCCTGAGTATCCAACATGGCAGGAAGTAGTTCAAGGCTGCATATGCTCCATGCGCACACAAGAAAAAAAACAGCAGCCAGTAATGGATAACCACCCGTTCTATCGTTATTGAATTCAGCTCCCTCATTTTAGATAATGCGCCAAAAAAGTCGCGGGATGACGGTCTGATGCGCACCAAAGGATGCGCGTCTCTGCGTCATTCTCTCGACTATTTTGACGCAATACCGTTTTTTACGGTAAGCATTCAACCAAAAGGCTTGTAGCCAGAGGGGGCTTACATGCGAGGGTTTCTCCTGCTCACAGGGTGACTTTCTTGCCTCCCGTCTTTCCTGTAGAGAGATTGAGTATACCCGGCAGCAGCGACAGATACCCTTCGGCGGCTCTGTGGGTCGGCAGCCGGCGCAGCACTTCCGTCAGCCATTGCTGAAAATCTGTCCCGGTGCGTTTGCATTCCTCCACCATCGTATAGATGATGGCTGCTCTCTGTCCGGCATCCGGCGAGCCGATAAACAGGCTGTTCTTGCGGCCTACCGTTACC
>JAFUQZ010000007.1 GCA_017472085.1 Akkermansia sp.
AGCCATGGAAGGTGTGTGTTTTATGCAACCCCAATATAAGGTTTATTGGGATAAATACAACCTTCCATTTTTATTTTTGTGCCAGCAAGAAAGAGGTTATCACCTTGCTCCTCCCTGAAAAACTTTGGGACACATGTGGCCTGTTGACTGTGACGGCGCTCTCGCGACACAGAGAAGAAAAATTTCTTCCTCCAACACGGCGGAAAGAAAATGCCCTGCCGCTCAGAACGATGCGTCAGGGCGAATCTTCAAACGGGAGCAGGCCCTCAGGCTGTTGTAACTTTGTCGGCCTTGTGGATGAGCTCGGCTTCGCGCTTGACACGCACCTGGAGGTCAGCCAGGGCATTCATGTAGTAGATGTAGGCATCGAAAGGCGAGGGGTAGGGGGTGAACCCGTTGCTCTTTTCCATGTAGTGGAAGTGGTCTGCGCTCTGCAGCTTGCGCCACACATGAATCATATCGCGGTCCTCGCTGGCCTTGACGGATTTTTCCAGGTCGTAGATTTTTTTGATGGCCTCCTGCTGCATCACGTTGCCGTTCCAGTGGGTGGTGGTGCCGAAGGTGGAGCAGGTGATGGGATTGGGGCAGTCAATCGTGCCGACGGAGGGGAACTCCCGCACTGCTTCCGTGGGTGTCATGAAAGTTTCACCGTTGAAGAGCGCAGCGGAAATCATGGTGCGCCAGAACTCAAAGACTCCCGTGGTATCTGCCTGGCGCTCGCCGAGCGTTTCGTAGTCCATGGAGAGGTTGACCACCTGTCCCTGCTGCTGCGCCAGCCACCCGGCAAAGGTGTAGGGCGAGAGCGGGTATTCGCTCCAGGTCGGATCCGTGCGGCGGTTAGCCAAATCGTTGGAGAGGTGACGGTTGCGGATAAGGGTCTTGGTTTTGGCGATGAGGGGGGCGCACTGGAGGTCGTTCGTGTGGCGATTGGACATCATGCGGCTGTTGCCATCTGCCATGACTCCCTCGAATCCCATGTCGTATGCCTGCGCGGCAATGGCATTGGAATAGAGCATGCCCGTGTTCCAGAGGACGGTGGGCCGCTGCCCGAACAGTTTTTCAATGAGGTCCATGTGTTCCTCTACCTGCTCAGCGAATTCCTCTGTGGAATAGAGGGATGCCAGTGAGGCGTAGTAGGGCATGGCCAGAAACTCCACACACCCGGTGTCTGCCAGCTCGCGGAAGGAATCGATGAGGTCCGGGCGGTGATAGTGCGCCTGCTCCAGAATGACGCCGGAGAGGGCGAGGGCAAACTTGAACTTGCCGTCAGAAAGCTCGATGAGCTGCTTCATCATGCTGTTGGCGCGGAGGTAGCAGCGCTCTGCCACTTCGCTGAGCACGCGCCCGTTCATGCGGTCATCCTCATAGAATGCGTGTTCGCCAATCTTGAAGAAATCGTAGGGAATCAGGCGGTTAGGCTGATGAGCGTGAAAGGTGAGGGTGATGTTCATATCCTTTTCTGCGGGGATAAGAGGTTACCAGCCGAGGACGTGCTTGTACACGCGAATCATCTTGTCGGCTGCCGTTTCCCAGTTGGAGTTCTTGATGTCCTGGGCACTCTGCTCCGCCACCGTCTTGTAGAGCTCCTCATCCGTGATGAGATCCACAATATGTTTGGCCATCATATTGACATCCCAGAAGTCGGCTTTGAGGGCTCCCTTCATGACCTCTGCCACGCCGCTTTGCTTGGAGATGACGGCGGGGATGTTGAACTGAGCGGCCTCCAGCGCGGAAAGCCCGAAAGGTTCAGAGACGGAGGGCATGCAGTATACATCCGTCATGGAGAGCAGTTCGTTGACCTTCTGCTTGTTGAGGAAACCGGTGAAGTGGAACTTATCACCTACGCCGTGGAACGCTCCCGTCTCGATGAGCTGGCGGAGTTTTTCTCCCGTGCCAGCCATGACGAAGCGGACATTATCTGTCTGTTCCAGCACCTTGGCTGCAATCTGCAGGAAGAATTCCGGTCCTTTCTGGGCGGTGAGACGTCCCAGGAAGAGAACGAGCTTTTCCGGGAACTTCTTCTTGCTGTGGAATACGTGCACCGGGTCTGCGCCGTTGTGAACGGGGAAAATCTTGGCGGGGTCAATGCCGTAGTGTCCGGCAGCTACCGTGCCAGTGTATTTGGAGACGGGGATGACGGCGTCCGCCTGCTCCATGCCGTATTTCTCAATGTCGTATATCCAGCCGCGGGCATCGGCCCCGGCACGGTCAAACTGGGATGCATGCAGGTGCACCACCAGCGGCTTGCCGGTAGCTTTCTTCACTTCCACGCCTGCCAGGTAGGTCATCCAGTCGTGTGCATGAACTACATCGAAATCATAATTGCGCGCCATGACCGCGCAGATTTTGGAGAACTCTATCACCTTGCGGGCCAAATCACCGGCATAGAGGTCTTCTTTCCCGGTGAACAGTTCCAAATCTGCCTTGTGCACGCGGGAGAAAAGCAGCTTGCCTTCTTTCGTGAAAGTGATGTTACCGGGAGTTCCCTCCTCACAGGCGTAGGGATCCAGGTTGATGGGTGCTTTGCCAACCACGGTGAAGCTCTCATAGGTGTACCCTTCCTCAAGCGTTTCCATCTGCTCATGTTTGAGGGTGTTGATACCGGTGAGCGAAAAACCATCATAGCTCGCCTCCGGGGCAGCTTTGGGGACAATGACGGACAAGTCCACCTTGGAGGCCAGAGCTCTCGAGATTCCCATGCAAGCCACGCCGAGCCCACCGTTGATGAGCGGCGGGAACTCCCAACCCAGTTTCAATACCTTGATTTTTCTCATAATGCTCTGTCTGTTATTTGAATGGGGACGCGGGCGAGCTTCGCCCGGTGTCGGCCATATTTAACCTCATTGAAAGTGATTTGTCCAGCCTAAACTCCGTTCAAAATTCAACAAAATATGTCACACGAACCGGAGCAGACTGTGTGGCAGAATGCTGGACCGCCCGGGGGACTCAGGATTCTTCTTTGTTGGCCTTTCGGATGTCCTCCAGGGCAGCAATGAAGTCATCAAGGATTTCAGCCGGCACCATGATGCGATCCCGGTTGGAACTTACCTTTTCCGTAATGCGCACCACACGCCCTCGGGCATTGGCCTTGAGGTCGATATAGAACGTCTTTCTGTCCGCAATGATTTTTTCCGTGCAAATGATATCGTCGTCCACAGTTTTTCAGGGCTATTGTTGTGATGTAGCCGTTCACTAGCGAGTATAGCACAGAGCAATCGTTAGTCAACAATCAAATCATTTTTTTCATCGGGGAGAGAGCAATTCCTGATAGGCCTGTATCTGCCGCTGTTTTCTCTGTTCCCAGGGAATGGTGAGAACCCTGTTCCGATAATGCTCGTATTTGCGTTCGAGGCTGAGCATGGCTCGGGTGAGCGTTGCCGGTTCCGATGGGTTGAAAATTTCACCTGTGTTCCCCGCGTCTATCAAATCCCGGGCACAGCCGACATGATGACTGGCGATAACGGGCAAGCCGTGGTAGAGAGCTTCCTCCACTACCAGCCCCCAGGGTTCGTAGAGGGAAGGCAGGATGAAGATGTCGTGTCGGTGAAAAATCTCCGGCAGTTGTTCGTTGGGAACAAAGCCGGTGAGGGTGATGTTGGGGGCATTCAGGCAGCGGATATCCGACTCCAGCGGTCCGCTGCCGACGATGGTGAGCGGTTTGCCGTTGCGTTGGAATTCACGGGCCAGCGCCGGCACGTTCTTGACCGCAATCAGCCTTCCGATGAACAGGTAACGCAATGGTCGGCGGGTTGCTTTCGGGAATTCGCGCGGGGAGTAGCGGATGAGCCCTACGCCTCCCGTGGGGTGGATGCTCCCTCTGAATCCGATGTGTTCAAACAGCTTGCGGTGAGGAATACCGGAGGGGAGAGCCGCGCTCATGCGCCGGATGATACCTCTCTTGGCTACTCCTTTTATCCCGTTGAGCGTGGAATCCAGCACAGAAGATTCGCAGATGAGGGCATTCTTCCTGCGGGGGCTGAGGAACGCATAGGCGTTGAATTCCGGTACAAACCAGCCGGAGAAGAGAACCCGCCCGGCGCGGATGCGGCGCATCAGCTTCAGCAGACGGAAGAAAACGAGGAAAGGATTGCGGCGGTGCAAGTCTCCCTCATGCAGAAATACCACGTCGAAGGGTTCCCTCTCAGGAACCTGATTGACGGCTTCACTTCCGTACCCCAGCAACACCAACAGCAGGGAGTGGCGTTTCGCCAGCTCGCGGCAGAGATTCAGCTTGTAGAAAGAGGGCGTGTTGGTCAGAAAGACGAAATCGTAGTGCGTTTTCATGGTCGGAAAAGGTGGAATAACTCGAGGCGTTCCTCCCGCCGCAGGTATAGCAGGAAGAATACGATGGAGGCGTACAGGGTGAACCCGCCGCAGAGGGAAAGGAGCATTCCCCAGTTGGTGCAGGGGATGAACACCGGGAGGGCCCAACCGCCTGCCGCGCAGAGAAACAGCGGGAGCAGAGCCGGGACTAATGTTTCTCTGTAAAAGCGTTTCATCTCCAGCCCGGCGCGGAGCGAGTAATAGAGATTGAGCAACAGCCCGTGCCCCAGAAGCAGGGAGAGCGCTGTCCCGCAGAACATGCCGGGAGCGCCGAAGCTCTGCGTGAGCAGATAGCCCGGAATAACGCAGACAAGAGCCGTTGCCAGCAGAATGAGTGCTCTGCCGCGGTGAAGATGCCGCGCCTGCAGAATGGCTATCCCGCTGTTCTGACTGAGCGGCAGAATGAGCGGGATAAGGACCAGTAGTGCCCCCCACCAGACCTCCGTGGTGTGAGCGCCGATGCTGTTGCCCACCCAGAGCCGCAGAAATTCCCGCCCGAAGAGGCAGAATCCCGTGAGCATGATTCCGATGATGCAGAGCTGCAGCCGTCCCGCACGAATCATGAGAGAGGTCTGCTCTCCTGCGGTGGCACGGTTGTCAACGCGGTGCATGATTTCCGGTGAGAAAACCCCGGAAATGGCGGTGGACGCCATCATGAAATATCGGGAGAATGAGAGGCCCAGGGTGTAATACACCACCGCCTGCGGCCCGCAGAGCCGTGCCACAATCGGCGTGCCGATCTGCCAGTAGAGTAAATCCATCAACTGATTGAGCATCACCCAGAAAGAAAAGGAAAACATGCTCCGGTAGAGCCGCAAATCCGGCTTGCGGAAGAGAACGCGTGCCCCCAGCGTTTTGGCGGCATAGTGGGTCTGCCAGAGCATCAGCCCGATGTTGAGTCCGAATGCCAGCCATGTGAGGGAGATCGCTTTCCCTCCCATGCGCAGCAGAAGCAGGGTCAGTCCCGCATTCAGCAAGGCCTGAACCAGTCCCGCCAGCCCCGGTGCCAGAAAGCGTCTGCAGGCGGCAGGCATGGCCGCCAGAGGTCGCAGGGGGAAGGCGAGGACAAAGTTGCTCAGCGTTATCAGAAAAAGCACTTTCAGCAGGTGCTGCCCGTCCTGATTCAGCCCGGGGAAAAGGGTGTGCAGGTGCCGGTAGCAGATGATGCCTGCAGCCAGCGCCAGCAGCCCCATCAGACTGAACAGCATGACGGCCTGCCCCAGAAAATACGCCTGTCGCACAAAACGTCCTCCGGCGCGATAGGATACCACATAACGGGTCACGGTTGCACCCAGCCCGAAGTCCGTGATGCCCAACCAGGCAATCACGGAGTTTGCCAGCATGAATATGCCGTATTCCGTTGTTCCCAGTTGCGAAATAATCAGCGGTGTGAGTACCAGCCCCATGGCCAGATTGATGCCCATGGAAAGGTAATTGAGGATGATGCCTGCTTTCAGTTCGCGGGACATGGTGAGATGGGAAAAGGTGCGGATTGCAGCAGCGGGGCAGAGTCCCACTGCATGGGTTTCCAATCGGACAGGGCGGATTCTGCGCGGTGCAGGGGGTGGCATTCGACATGCGCTTGCCCGACGGATTCAAAAAAATCCCGGAATTTGAATTCGCCCCCGATGGTGCTGCCCGGCGATATGACGCTCCATACATGCGGAATTCCGTAGGCCGCAGCGGCAATAAGCCCATGCAGCGAGGAGGAGATGACCGCCTCGCAGGAGCAAATGGCCTCTATCACATCCGTCCATCGTTTGTAGTGGCGCAGGTTGATGACGGTACAACCCGGGTGGAATATCTCGTAGCGCCGCAGCTCAGCGCTATTGAGGTCATGGTAATGAGGAATGATACCCAGCGCGTGTTTCCGGCAGATGTTGGCGGGGCGGTATACCATGGGCAGCAGCAGCGCCGGATCTCCGTAGACTGCCGGGCAGTCCACACCCTTGCTCAGCAGGAATTGTCGTGTGCGGGGTCCTCGTACTGCCAGCACTTTTCCGGGCGGTTCCGGCAGCGGAGAATCGGCAGAGAGCACTCCGGCCCCCCAGATGGTGGTGTTGCGGGTGCATTTCAGGCCGATGGTGCTGCCGATGATGAGGTGCTGGCGCTGAAGCCCGAATCGACAGAGCCACGAATAGTCGCTCACGCAGATTTTCCGCCGAAAGAGCAGGGACAGGAAGTGATAGTTCAGTTCATCTCCCCAGTTGGAGTGAATGATGCGTGTGCGGTTGAATGCCACACACGCGGCTACATTGAGGTGGCGCGGCAACAGCTGGGATATCAGCGTGCGGAGTTGCTGGATGCGGTTTTTCATGGTGTGGATGAGATGAGTTGTTCCCATTGATTGAGGATGTTGGGAAGCGCAAAGCGTTTCAGGTATGGGTGGATGTCTTTCTGGTGCGGCAGGTTGGTAAGATGGCGGTCGATGGCTTCCCGGATGGCTGCCGTCAGGGCTTTCCGGTGATGCCTGGGCAACACGATACCCCACTCCGGCCTGGCCAGCAGTTGAGAAATGGCCGGGAAGGAGTAGACAATCGGAAAACAGGCGAAGGAGAGCCCTTCCAGCACGACCATGCTGAATGATTCGTAATCCGAGGGCAGTATCAGCAGCGCCGCGCGTCTGTACAGCTCATCCGGCTGATTCAGGCTGCCTGTGAAACAGACGGAATGAAGCCGAAGCCGCTTTGCCTGTCGCTCCAGCCGGGCTCTCATGCTCCCGTCTCCCACGATGGTCAGCTTCCATCCGTCACGTTCTGCTCCGGCGGCGGCCCATGCATCGAGGAGGTGGTCAACATGCTTTCCCGGTACAAGCCTCCCGACGAACAAGGCCATGTGCTCTTTCTCATGTACTGTTTCAGGAGCAAACACCGCCGGGTTGGGGATGCAGCGTACCCGGGTGCTGGGATTCCCGCCGATGAAGCGGAAAAACTGCTGCACCAGAGCAGGGGCAGGCACCACAACGGTATCGCTCTGTCGCAACAGATAGCGGTAGCGCCTGCGTCGGTTTCTTGTGTGCATCCATTTCAGGAATGGGAGCTTCAGCCAACGGAGGAGATTTCCCCAGCTGTTCAGCGGGATATACATACTGCGGTAGAAGTATCGCAAATCTCCCGTGATGTCGAAATGGATGCAGGTGATGATTCGGCAGGGAAAGCGTAACTGCTCGTGGCTCAGAAACAGGACATCATCGCTCGTGCCTGCTTCGTTGATGAGGACATCGATGCCGAGATGCGCGCAGAGACGGCGGGTGAACCGGGCTTTTTCTTCCCTGCTCAACCCGGCGCAGGTGTAGGTGCCGACAGGGAGCGGGGCAGAGATGTCCTCCTCCGTGATGAGGAAGCTGACCCGATGCCCCCGGGCTTGCAGACCATGGGCGATGAGGGCTGTCACCCGCTCCGTCCCGCCTCTGGTGGGGCGAATGAGGTTGCCGAATGAGAAGAGCAGGTTCATGTCTGTCGGGATTTTTCGCGGAGAAATTGGTCCACTACGGTGCGATACCACCAGCCCTGGAGAAAATGCCAGAGAAACCCCTCTCTGCCATCCAGAAAGCCCAGTCGGATGATGTAGCGGTAGAGGAAATATCCCGCCGCTCGCCAGAACATCGGGAATCGGGCATAACCGGCCTTGCTGCGGCGCTTGTTTCGCAGGCTGCGGTGCAGGTGGTTTCCCGCCCTGTTTTCGTGGAGCATGGTAGAGGCTTCCCGGTGGGCATAATTCAGGTGTTTATTCAGCCAGTTTTCCAGCGGTTCCAGATTATTATCCGCAAAGATGATGTCGCCGGTCAGCACTTGACCGCCCGTCAGCACCAGGTGTTCATCCATGGCGCGGTATTCGCATCGGGCGCAGCCCCTCCTGAACACGCGCAACAGGGGAACCCGGTCTGTGCCGCCAAAGCGGATGTGTTTGCCGAGGAAATAGCGGAGACGATGCAGAATAATCCCGTTGACATCTTTTGGCTGCCCATTCAGCAGCAACAGAAGCCGCTCGCCTTCACCGGGCAGGAGGTATTCATCCGCATCCAGCCGCAGAATCCAGTCTGTTTTCAGCGGCAGGTGTCCCAGCGCCCAGTTGAACTGCTGCGCCTGATTGCCCGGCCATGCATGCTGCACCAGGTGCACCCGGGAAAACTGACGGCATATTTCCGGTGTTCTGTCCGTGGAGAAACTGTCCACCACGAATACTTCGCGGCAGAAATCCAGAGCTCGGGCCAGGCATCTGCGGATGTGCTTTTCCTCGTTGTAGGTGAGGATAATGGCGCTCAGGGTGGATTGGGGGTATCTCATAATTCTATCTTTCTGTTACGGAGAAATACGGCGGGGTTGCCTCCCACGACTGCCTTGGGCGGCACGGAGCGGAATACGGCTGCGCGGGCGCCGACCACGGCACCGTTGCCGATGGTGACACCCATGCCGATGAAAGCCTCTGCTGCCACCCAGGCAAAATCAGCTATGCGGATGGGAGCCGTGATGAGTTCATGCCCGGGGCTGTCAATCCGGTGGGATGCAGTGCAGAGAAATGCTCGCTGTGAGACGGTGGCCCGGTGGCCGATGAATACTTTATCGACATTGTAGCAGAGGACGCCTTCTGCAAGGCAACTTTCCTCGCCCATTTCCAGATTCCAGGGTTCACGAATTCTGGCAGAGGCATAAACGTGTGCACCATGTGCCAGCTTTGCGCCGAATAACCGGAGCAGAAAAGCCCGCCATGGCCGGAAGATGCGGCCGGGAAACGGGCGGAAGAGCAGGAGCCGTACTGTTTCCCAGAGCCCGCGTGTTATTTTATTGCAGAGAGTGGGGGCGTTATTCATGGACGAAATCGGGTTTGGAGGTGTTGCCCAGCAGATAATGGTAGAGACGCAGCATGCGGCGGGCGATGCTCGCGGTGCCGAATTGACGGCGAATGAGGCTCGTTCCGTTCCTGCCCATCAGTCGACGCTCTTTGGCCGGGAGTCTGTAGTAGGCCAGCAGGCCTTCTGCCAGCTCTGCCGGAGAATTGCCCTGCCAGCTTCCGCAATGGTGCTCGTGGAGAAGCTGCCATGGGGTGTGGCAGGAGGCCAGCACCGGGGTGCCGCAGAGCAGGGCTTCTGCTATGCTCATGCCGAAGTTTTCCTGATGACTTGGAGCGCAAAAGACATCCAGTGAGGCCAGAGCATTGTACTTTTCCCTGTCGCGGAGAAAGCCGGTGAACGTGATTCCCTGAGCGCCGACCTGTTCAGCCAGGCGTTGCAGGGATTCCTTATAGCACTCGGGGCCGTCACCCATAATCAGCAACTCGGCATTCGGCAGTTGCAGCAAGCCCCAGGCTCGAATGAGGCTTTCAAGGTTCTTGATGGGGTGCAGACGCCCCAGATATCCGGCGCGGAAGGTTGTGTGCGGCGTGATTTCCGGTTCCTGCTGCGGTTCTGCCACGGGCAGGGGAATGACAGCAATTCTGCTGTGGGGAACGATTTTTTTCACATGCTGCATTTCCTGTTCAGAGGTGACATGAAGGCATGCCGCCTGCTCCAGCAGCCGGCGCTGGAAGAGGAACAGCATGAGCTTCTTCAGCCCGGCATGCCGTTGCAGAGCTTCCGTATACAGCATGCCATGCGTGGAGATGACACAGGGGGATTGCTGTTGCCGTGCGTGGGTGCAGGTGGCATGGTTCACATCCAGCCACAAGCCGTGGGTGTGATAGATGTCTGCCTTCCTCCCGTGCAATTCCTGCCGCAATCGGGGAGAGATGCGCAGCGGAGAAAAACCCGGGTGTTTTGCGGTGCGGCAGAGGATGTCTGCGCGGATGCCGGCAGAGCGAAGCCCCTTGACCAGCTCTGCGGTGCAGGTGCTTGTTCCGCCGCAGGCGGGGTGCATGGAATCAATGGTGTGAAGGATATTCATGAAACCTGTCGGGTAGAGAGAAGCCCGGAAATGAGTTTTTGCCAGAGTTCCCCGGTTTGTTCCGGCGAAAATTGAGAAGCTTTTCGCAGCGAGGCCTGTTGCAGGACTCGGCGCAGCGAATCTCGGTTCATCAGCGAGGCCAGACTGCGGGCATAGGCTTTTTCATCGAATGCCGGAACCAGCAACCCGTTTCTCATGTGGGAAATGAGGTCATGCACGGCGGGGTAGCTATCGAAAGCCACGGGGATGCATCCGTACTGCATCCCCTCCAGCAGCACCATGCCGAACCCCTCATAGTATGAGGTCAGGCAGATGATGGCTGCATCCCGGTAATATGATTCCGGATCACAGCAGCCGTGGAAGAAGCAACGCTCCAGCCCCAGTTGCTCTGCCATGGCTTTATTGCCCTCCAGATCCGGTCCGTCGCCCAGCAGATGCAGCTCCCAATCCGGGAAGTCGCATTCTGTTCTGGCCCAGATGCGGATGAGCTTGTCAACGCCCTTGGATAGGTTTTCCATGCGCCCGACAAAGAGAACCATGTTCTTCTTTGTCGGGGCTTCCGCAAGTGGGGGATAGTGGGTGCAGTTGGAAATGACGGAGAGTTTGTCCCCATGTGGGCAGAGTGACAGAAAATCTGTCACGGCAGAGGGAGACAGGGTGACAATGCTGTCATAGTTGAGGTTCAGCAGGGCATAATCACGCTGTTTCCGGCGTTTGGCGATGTGTTGTTTCATGGAAAGAAAAGGACCGTTGTACAGCATGGAGAGCAACGCGTTGGGGATGTGCTTGTGCTTGAAATGTTTGTAGTGCCGGAGGGCCGAGTTTGCCGAACTGTGCTGCACGGCAATGTAGCGCGGTTGATGATGCCGCAGTCGGGTGCGATTCCGAAAAAATCCGTGAGCTCCGATAATACCGCCCTCATCTTGGTCAATGACGATATCCGGATGGAGTTTATCCAGGAGATTCTCATAGTAGTCGGCATCGTCCTTGTTGCCCGGCAGATAGTAGATATCACAGGGACAGCGGTAGGGCGCTTGCATGCGGTTGTGATATCGACAGAGGACATTGACCCGGTGGCCCAGCTGCTGCAGCATCCGTATGAGTGAGTCGGTGACACGTTCCATTCCGCCCTGGTGGACGTATGGCTCGTTAATGTTGTATATGAGGATGTTAGCCATAGTGAAAATCAGGTTTTGCCGGCCAGGGTTGCAGAGATGCAACTCCAGAGCAGTACGCAGAGTACACTCCCGGCAGAGATGAGATATCCCTCAAAAATCATGTGGACGCAGAAGAATAGCAGCACCACGACGGCGAGCGGGGGGAAGGCTGTTTTCCGCATGCCATGCCGAAGCGCCGTTGCCAGCAGCATGAACAGCGGCAGGGAACCAACCAGCCCCAGCATGGACAGACACCCCAGGTAGGATGACCCCGGCTCAATGATGCCGCTTTGAAGGCTGTGAGAAAAGGAGATGATGGATTGTGAGGCGAATCCGACCCCGAATAGAGGATGCTCCCGAAATTCCTGCCAGCGGTCACTCCATAGCTCTGCACGGGAGCTGAAGATGCTGCCGGCTTCCCGGGACGAGTCCATTTTATGGAACAACCCCTCCGTGAGCTCCCCGGCAAATGGCAGGAGAAGAAAGGCCGTAAATCCGCCCAGAAGCAGTATCAGGCCGCGTCCGCGAGGCACACGGAGGATGAGATAGGCTGCCCCTGCTGTGGTGGACAGCAGCGCTGACCGCGAGGATGACAGCAGGAGGGCTGCCAGACAGGCGATTCCTCCTGTCATCAGGAGTCCGGGCAGACCTTTGCCCGCTGCGTAGCAGTGCATGGTTTTGTGCATGGCATACAGGAAGCCGATGCCGGCGACAGGACCCAGAATCATGGAATGAGGGGTTAACCCGGAAAAGACAGCTCCTCCCCGGTTAATGCCGATGGCGGCACAACAGGCTGATAAGGCGCCGACCAGCAGGCAGGAAAGAGCCAGATTCTGAAACAACCGCTGCGAGAGCTGTGCGTTGATGCCTCCGCTGAACAGGGGTCCAATTCCCGCCAGCATGCAGGCAAATAATCCCAGCCGTTCCCATGGACGAAATATCGGTAGCGGGTTGCGGAGCAGAATCCCGATGGCGGCACAGATGAGGGTGCACAGCAGCAGAATAGATGCGGATTCCGCGCATCGTAACCTCAGTGCAGCCAGGATGATGAGTATTATGTAGTACAGGAAATCCGCAGAAGCAAACGGCATCACCATGAGAGGCAGAATGGTGATGGTGGCAATTGCTGCGGTGAGGGTGACGGATTTCATGCACTGAGATAGATTTTTTCATACGCATCAGCCATGGCCCGGACGGAATAGTGCCGTGTGGCGTATTGCCGGGCCTTTGCTGCTTTGCGGAGCGCTTCCTGCCTGTGTGCGGCGATATACCGGATGGCGTCCGCACATGATTCCGGTGAATCTGTAGTAAAGGTTTCGCCCAGTTCTCCATGCCGTATCACTTCGAGCAGTGCAGGACTGTCGGCCACAAGAACCGGTATTCCGGCGGCCATGCCTTCTGCTACCGCCAGCCCGAATCCTTCGGAGCGGGAGGGATGCACCATCATGTCGTAATCGTGAAGTTTCCGGTATATTTCACCGCGCGGCAGTTGCCCCGGGAGGCGAACATCATGTTGCAGCCCGAGCTTGCGGACCAGCGCTTCCAGTTCCGCGCGGCATGGGCCGTCACCCAGCAAATCCAGTTTGCAGAACAGGGGGTGTTCCCCGATGCGCAGCAGGTGTATGGCGCGGATGAGCACATCCTGTGCCTTATCCGCAACATCCAGCCTTGCCACGTTGACCAGTTTCAGCGGGTAGTGGAGGTGACTTGCTTCGGAAATCTCTTCCGTATGAATCCCGTTGTGAATGATTGCGGTGTTATGCAGGTGGTATTGTCGCCGCAGCGCCCGGTTGACGGTAGCGGATATCCCCACTACTTTGTCTGCCAGTTTCAGTGCCAGATGGGTGAACGGGCAATAGCCTCCCGGCATGCCGTGCACGGTGATGATGTGGCGCGCCGGGTAATGGATGAGCAGGCGGTTGCGGTGCAGGTGGTAGTGCAGGACATCCGGCCGGATTTGCCGCATCAGCCGATGCGTTTTCATGAGATATCGGGGGGAAAGACTGTGGGGGGGGCGCTTCAGTAAGTGAATGGAGATGTCTGCATGGAGCCGTTGCAGCAGGGTTTTGTCTCCTTCTCCATTCAATATCAGCAGATGGACACGGTGAGATTCTGCCTGCCGGTTTGCCAAATCGCAAACCAGCAGTTCTGCTCCTCCCGGGTGGAATGATGTCACGATGTGAATGATAGTCATGCGGAGTGGCGTTGAAAGAGTTTGATGTATTGTGCTGCACAGCTTTCCATGGAGTAGGCGGGGTACGACTGCCCGGCTGCCTCAGACATGCTGCGCCGCCGGGATTCCGGCAGGTTCAGCGCTTCCTCCAGTACGGCTTTGTATGCCCGGACGGAACAATCATCGGCACAGAGCCCGTTGTCGCCGTGTCGGATTTTGTTGGGAACATCCCCGCAGGGGGTGCAGATGGGAATCAGCCCGGCAAAGAATGCTTCTATGAGCACCAGCGGACCGCTTTCGGTGATGGAACTCAGGCAGAAGAAATCGGCTTCGACCATATAGGCCGGGATTTTGTTGCGCGCGCCGATGTAGTGTATCCTCTCATGGCGGAGCAGGGGCATGAGTTTCTGAAAATAGGCATCATCCGGGGCGTTGCCGATGAGTACCAGTTCTATATTGTACCCTTTTTCCAGCAGTTCCAGAACGGCCCGGCAGAGCATGAGCTGATTTTTGACGGGGGTCAGATTGGAGACGTTCAGCAGGATTTGCCCGTTGTGCCGGTTGCGGATGTCTGCCATTTGCTGAGCCGCGGTTGCGTCAACGCGCTGCTCTTCCCGCAGGTCTCTGCCCAGGGGAATGAGGGGGGTGGCAAATGAAAGCGAATTGGCCACGAATGCCGAAGGGGATATCGTCTGGCACACGCCCGGGCGCAAGAGGGTGCATTCCACGAGCTTTCTCCCGAGGCGTGAAGGTATCTCGAACTTTGCTTCGCTGTGTAAGGTGTAATAGTAGCGGCTTGTGCGGACGGTCAGGATGGCCAGTGCGGCATATTGCAGCGCAGAGGCTGTGTGGATGTGTACCACGTCTGCCTTTTCTTGTTGCAGCACGGTTCTGAGGCGTTGGCAGAGCATGGGTGAAAGTCCCGGCTCCTTTCCCAGTTCCAGGAGCTTCACCCGGGAGGACAGCTCCGGTTGCCTGCTGCTGGGGGTGGGATAAAAGACGATGAGAACGACCTCGTGTCGTTCAACGAATTGATTGCAGAGGTCTGTCACGAAGCGGGTAACTCCGCAGAGTTCGAAAATGGGCATGATTTCGATTATTTTCATGATGCATCGGAGCGTTGGAATTTAGCCAGAAATCGGCTGAGGGGATAATGCCAGGGGCAGGAAATGGTGTTTTTGCGGAAAGCCTGTTGATTGAGACGTGTGTTGCGCAGGATGGAGCGGACTCCGGCGGTGGAAACGCCTCCCAGCCGCATCTCAACGAGGTTTTCCGGGATGAAGTGGGTGTGTATGTGGTGCTTTTCTATAAAGCGGAGCATCAATTCGAAGTCTGCCGCGCTTCCGGCGGTGCAGTCAAAGACCCCGAATTGCTCGAAACATTTTCGGCGGCAATAGAATGTGGGGTGTGCGGGCATCCACCCACGTTGGAACGCTCCTTTGCGGTATTCCCGGCCGGCCCATCGTCTGGTGGTGACGCCCCGTTCATTGATGAATTCGATGTTGGCGTGCACGGCGTCTGCTTCCGGGTGCCCGGTCAGGGCAGAGTCGATGGTGTTCAGAACGGATGGATGCCGGTAGACATCATCCGCATTGAGAAAGCCGATGACCTCTCCGGAGGCGAGCGCCAGGCCTTTGTTCATGGCATCGTAGATACCCTTGTCCTGCTCGGAAACCCAGCGCATGCGGGAATCGAAGAACTGTTCACAGTATTGCAGGAGCTCCTGTGTGCCGTCTTTGCTGTTGCCGTCAATCACCAGATATTCGAAATCCCGGTGTTTTTGCTGGAGAATGCTGAGGATGGTGTTGCTCAGGCTGCGAACGCTGTTGTAACAGACGGTGATGATGCTCAGTTTCATGAGTTAAGACTGGTGTTGCGCGGGTGCTGAAAAGCCCGGGGACTTTGCTCAATGCCATCGTGTTTCACGATTTTGCCGATGGTTTGCAGCAGAATCCACAAATCGGTCTGCGGTGCAAGGTGTCGCTGGTAAATCAGATCGCAGCAGATTCTCTGCCGGAAGGAGAGGTCATTGCGGCCCAATACCTGCGCCAGCCCGGAGATGCCGGGGCGCAGCTTCATGCGGCGTTGCCGGGTGAGAGGCGGGAATTGCTGCATCTGCTCAGGAATCCAGGGCCGGGGGCCGATAAGGGACATGTCTCCGCGAATGACATTGACTATTTCCGGCAGCTCATCCAGCGAGCTGCGGCGCAGGAGCGCTCCGACTCGGGTCGTGCGTGCCGCATCCGGCAGAAGACGCCCGTTTTTGTCGCGAAAATCCTTCATTGTCCTGAATTTGATGAGTCGGAAAGGCCGCCCGTTCTGACCGATGCGGGTTTGCAGGAAAAGGGGATTTCCACCCTGAATCAGCCACAGCAGCAGTGCAATGAGCGCGAGTAACGGCAACAGCAGAATCAGGGAGGGAAGCGCGAGCACCAGATCAATCGGGCGCTTGAGATATTGTTCGTATTTTTTTGAAACGGGGGGTAGTGGGTGAGTGTGCATGGGAATAGGGGTAATTATGATTTCAGGGGCAGTTTTCTGAATGCCCGCGGATGGTGGGCATCTGAGCCCCACCGGGAATAGAGCTTCTCCCGAAGCATCCGGAGGCACAGCTCCCGGGCAGGAGCTCCGTAGAGACCGACCAGTGAACCGATGTTGCCCTGAAATCGGATTCCCATCTGCCACAGCCGCCGGAAGTCCTCTGCCCCCAGGTGGCGGTGATAGCGTTCGGGATGAGCCAGCACGGGGATATAACCGTGGCTGAGGATGTCGCCGAGGGTGTCTGTCCACCCGGCTGGTATGAAGCCGGTCGGCATTTCAACCAGCAGGTGCCGGCGTGAATCTCCCGGGACCGGCCAGGGCAGGAGGTCGCCGCCGCGGAGAAGCCGGGGGAAGCGCTCATCCAGCATGTACTCCGCCGATAATTGAAGTCGGAAATGCGGATGCTCAGCCGCTGCTTGTACCGCGAAGCGGAGAAAGTGCTCGCGAAGGGTATCCGGATTGTTATGCGGAAAGCGCAGGGAGATATGAGGTGTGCAGATGCAGCCGCGCAGCCCGCAGGCCCGCATTTCACCTATCAGATGCAGGCCGTCGGCGCAGCTGCGAATCCCATCATCCACCTGCGGCACCAGGTGACAGTGCGTATCCTGCGCATCCGGCAGCAACTCCCGGCAGCGGTACTGCCTGCGGAACAGTCTGAACAGAGGGAACATTGTCATGCGGTATGGTGGTATTGTCCGTAGCCATAGTAGCTGTAGGCTGCCGCACGGAAATTGACGGCATTGAGCACAATGGCCACGGGAGGAAGTTTTCGGCTGTTTCTGAGCTGTTGCACGTGTCTCATGTGACTCTGCTGGATTCTGCCGGCTCTCACCACATAGAGGGTCATGTCGCAGAGTCCGGCCAGCAAATCTGTGTCTGCAAGAATACCGTATGGGGGTGCATCCAGAATGATGGCATCGTATTGCAGCCGAAGATGTTGTAATAGATTGCCCGTCAGCGCTTGTGTCAACAGCGTGACCGGTTCCGGAACCTCCGGGCCGGAGTACAGGATATCTGCCCTCCCGGCCAGACCCATGGTGCCGGGCAGAGTATGCCGGATGTCAGCGAAGTCTTGCACCTCGTGGAGCAACAGGTTGCTCAGGCCGCGTCTGCCATTGCCGTCCAGCGCGCGTGACAGAGATTGCTTCCGCAAATCGGCATCGATTATCAGTACTCTTTTTCCGGTTCGGGCGTAGGTGGCGGCCAGGTTGGCAGAGATGAAGGTTTTGCCCTCATCGGGGGTGGTGGAGGTGACGAGGATGATGCGCCCGCCTGCTTCCGGGGGCGGCAGGAAGGTATCTGCATTGTTGCGCAGGATGTGGAGACACTCGGCCATGGTTGACTGCGTATCCAGCAGAATGAAGCTTCGCCGCTTGCGTTCCTTGCGGGTAAGGATGGGTAATTCTGCCACGATGGGAAGGGTGCAGCATTCTTCGACGTCGCGTTTAGTGCGGATTCTGGTGTTGAGCAAGCCCAGCCCCAGAAGGCTGATTCCGCAGAGTGCCGCCCCGCCGGCGGAGCCTGCCGCCACGAGGGACGCCGTGCGCGGTGCAATGGGAGAATCGCTGCCGTGTGCGGTTTCCAGCACCTTGGCCGTGGGGGAGGCAATAGCCAGAGCAAGCGCGTTTTCCTGCTCTTTGGTCAGCAGGAGCATGTAGAGAGCTTCCTTGACCTTCTGCTCCCGCATCAGGGGTTGCAGTTTCAGCTGCTGATCAGCGGTGGAGGCCATTCTGGTTTCCAGTTCGCGCTGTTTGTTCTGCAGCTCTGCAAGTTCAAGATTGAGAGCCGCGCAATAATTGCTGAGCGATTGTCGCGCGGCTGTCAGAGCGGAATCCATCTTTTCCCGCAGGGCGGCGGCAACCGGATTTCTTGAGCCGGCGCTTGCGGCGTAGCGGGCATATTCCAGACTGGCTTCATTGTAGAGCGACACTTTGTCTGCAAGGCTTTCCGTGAGCTGCCCTGCGGTATTGAGCAGCGAGCCGTCCGCCGCCTTGCTCTCAAACTCTTCTGCCATGGTGCGAGCAAGCTTGAGCTGCGTCTCCTTGTGGAATATCTCCTGTGCCAGACTTTGCGACAGCTGAAAATCTGCCTCCAGCATGGATTCGGTATGCGGCGTGGCGGGATAGTCGGCCCGTGATTCGCGGATGCGGTCGGCCACGCTTCCCAGCTCGTGCCCCAGTTCCTGAAGCCGCGCCATGATGAAGCGCTCTGTCTTGCGGGCGGCATCGCTGCGTTCCTCCTGCGTATGGCGGTTGTAAGCCTCAATCAGTTCGTTGAGGATATCTTCGGCCTTGCGGGGGTGTCCGCTCGTGATGGTGATTTCCAGCATGGAGGCATCCTTGAGGTCGGGGCGAGTGACAGTCAGCACTTCCAACAGGCTTCTGGCTGTGTCCAGAACCGAGTTCCGCCGGATATGCAGCAGTTCTCCGAAATGAGTTTCATCCATCTGCGCTGTCGGAGTGATGCGCAGGGTGGCCTGTGGTATTTCCACGAGTTCACCATACTGAGCCGTCATTTCATGCCGTATGCCTTCATCCGTATAACGAATGGTCAGCTCCCTCTCGTTTTCGGGAATAATCTGCAAGTGAATATTATCCGGGGTATTGACCCGCTCGAAATGGATTCGGAGCGGGCTCTGGTTGTAAATGTCAGCCATTCGCAACCCGTCCGGCCTGAGATAGCTGATGTTGAGCCGCAGCTTCTCCACCACATGCTGCATGAGCGCCGTGGATTTGAGAATGTAGCTCTCGTTGGCCAGATTGGCGGCACCGGTATCGGCCCCCAGCTCATGGAGGATGCGTTGTGAGGCATCTTCCCCCTTGTTGGAATCATCCCGCATCATGACGCTGGCTCTTTTTTTGTACACCTGCGGTTGGCGGGCAGAGTAATAGTAACTGGCCGTACCCCCGGCCAGCGCAAAGAGCAGTATCAGCCACCAGAAGCGACGGAACAGCCCCGACAGCATTTCGGCTGTCAGATTCCCGGTTGCGGCAGAGGGTGGTTCTTGAGGGGATGAATTCATGTGTGTTGCGGATTTAACAGGCCAGCGCGATGATGGCGAGAATGAGGCTGACACCGGAAATACCCCAGGAATACCACTGGGCGGCATCACTTCGGGTGTTGATTTTCCTGTCGGAGGGAGAAACGTAAATCACATCATT
This sequence comes from Akkermansia sp., assembly GCA_017472085.1. GTDB lineage: Bacteria > Verrucomicrobiota > Verrucomicrobiia > Verrucomicrobiales > Akkermansiaceae > Akkermansia. The sequence goes on from JAFUQZ010000007.1 coordinate 19,235, forward strand.
CTGCCGGATGTAATAGTAGGGAGAGCGGAACAAGTCCTTGCTGCGTAAATCAAGCCTGGCGATTTCACGCTTGCCGTTGCTTTCGCGTACCAGCACCACTTCGCGATTGCCGTCAATGGTCAGGTCTCCCGCCTGCGAAATAGCCTCCAGGATAGTGACACGCTCCCCCTCCACACTGTGAACTCCCGGCTTGTTTACCTCACCCAGCACGGAGAATTTGAAATTGAGAATCTGCACATTGACCGATGCATCCTGAATGTAGTCGGCATTCTTCAGAGCCGCCGCGATGTCTCTGCCCAGCTGACTGCAGGATTTCCCGGCTGCCCGGATAGAGCCGATGACCGGCAGCACGATGTTGCCCTGCGAGTTGACCAGATATCCCTGCCGGCGGTCCGTGTTGCCATTGCTGCTGCCCATCTCCGCGGCGGCAAAGGGCGCTGTCAGCTCCGGCTGCCGACAACTGACGCTGATGCTCAACAAATCATCTTTCTGAATGAGCGTATGATAACTCTGATTCAGGGCGCAACCCTGGGGATTGACTCCCTGCAGGTAGACAACTTCTTTGGGACTGACACAGGCGGTCTGCAGAACCATTGTGGTCAGCAGTAGGGTATATAGGGTGGTCTTCATCGCGGCGCATTATACATAAAGGCAGGCAGGAAATCCACATCTGTTACTTGGCTTCGTTCTATTTGTTGGTCTGTCAGAGTTTCTGCTCCGGTCGTCTTTCACATGAGTCCCGAATCCTGGGGATACATGTGACCGTCATTCCGCGTACTTATTCTGCGCTTGCCAACAGGTGGGGAAAGGTGTACACTACCCGCCATGAACATCAAGCTTTTCAAAGACCTCTGCGAGGCTACCGGCGCTCCCGGTTTTGAGTATGGCATCCGTGAACTCATCATCAGCGAAATCTCTCCGCTGGCAGATGAAATCTCCGTGGACAACATCGGCAACGTGACCGCCCTCATCAAGGGCAAGAGCTCCGAGAAATCCATCATGTGCGCCGCTCACATGGACGAAATCGGTTTCATCGTCCGCCATATCGACGACAACGGCTTCATCCGCATCCTGCCCCTGGGCGGCTTCGACCCCAAGACCCTGACCGCCCAGCGAGTCACCGTCCACGGCAAGAAAGACCTCCCCGGCTGCATGGGCGTGAAACCCATCCACGTGATGAGCCCGGAAGAGCGCACCAAGATGCCCGCCGTCACCGACTACGTGGTTGACCTCGGCATGCCGAAGGATGAGGTAGTCAAGTACGTCTCCGTGGGCGATTCCATCACCCGTGTGGGCGACCTCGTGGAAATGGGGGACTGCCTGAATGTGAAGAGCATCGACAACCGCGGCGGCTGTTTCATGCTGATAGAAGCCGTGCGTGCCATCATCTCCTCCGGCAACCGCCCGGACTATGACCTCTACGCCGTATTCTCCGTGCAGGAAGAAGTCGGCCTGCGCGGGGCTCAGGCCGCCACCATCGCCATCCAGCCCACCTTCGCCTTTGCTCTGGACGTAACCATCGCCTTCGATACCCCCGGTTCCGGCGCGCACGACAAGTGCACCGAGCTGGGCAAGGGCACAGCCATCAAGGTGTACGACGGCACCCTCATCACCGACCCCCGCATGGTGAAGTTCATGACCGCTCTGGCAGAAGAGGGCGAAATCCCCCACCAGCTCGAACTCCTCTCTGCCGGCGGCACAGATGCCGGCGCCATGCAGAAATTCACCGGCGGCGGCTCCATCTGCGGTGCCATCTCCATCCCCGTCCGCAACGTCCACCAGAGCATCGAAATGGCGCACAAGGTAGACGTGCAGGCCAGCGTGGATCTGCTGACCGCCTGCTTCACCTCCCTCTCCCGCTGGGACTGGAGCTGGAAGCCCGGCGACCGCACCCTTGCCCCCAAGGCCTGATACGCGGCAACAACATCCTTCCGACAGCGGGTGGCGGTTCTCCGTCACCCGCTTTTGTTACTTATATAGTAGGGTGAACCTTTGTTCCCGGCATCCCACGCCCGGAAGCGCATTTGTCTTACCAGGAAAAAGAGTCCCCATACTTGACATCCTGAGGAATAGATGTTAGCATGCGTAAGACGTGATAGTTTTCCCTATGAAACCTGAGGAGAAAGCAAGAGTGACGATAGATGAGCAGCTGACCGCTTCCGGTTGGCTGGTGACTCGCGATAAATCTGCATGGCAATCGGGCTCGGCAGTAGCTATTGCTGAATGGTTTTTCCCGTCTGGCATTCAGGCTGACTATCTTTTGTTTTTCAAGGGCAAGGCTATAGCCATTGTTGAAGCTAAACCTCAAAAAATGTTGATTGGCGGTGTGTATCATCAGGCTGATGGTTACGCAAACGCATTGGATGCTCATTTTCCTGCGTGGATGACTCCAATTCCTTTTATCTATGTGGCTAACGGCGCCGTTGTTCTTTTTGCCGACAGGCGGGATAAATACAGTCGTCAGCGTATAGTCTTTTCCTTTCATCAGCCTGATACTCTGGAAAAATGGGTGAGGGAAGGAGAATTAACCCTACAGAACAGGTTGCTCAGATTGCCGTCTGTTCCTATGCCTGCAGGATTGAATCTTCGTCTATGCCAAATTGAGGCAATAGGTAAGCTTGAGGAATCATTTGCTCAGCAGAAAAGACGAGCTTATGTACACTTGGCAACGGGGGCGGGAAAAACCTTTACGGCCTGTACTTTCTGCTATCGCCTTATCCGGCATGCCCGAGCAAAGCGTATTCTTTTTCTGGTCGACCGCGGAAACCTGGGACAACAGGCACACGATTCATTTTCCCAGTGGCACATTCCTGAATATGACCGTAAGTTTACGGATGAATACTCCGTTGTCCGGTTGTCAACCGGTGCGATAGAGGGAAATCCACGTGTAGTTATATCTACCATTCAGCGTATTTATTCCATTCTGACGCATTCCCCCATGAGTGCGGCAGACGATGAGGTGTCGGCAGGGGATACGGATGAGGTGAAGCAGGTGGTTTATAATGCGGCATTGCCTCCGGAATATTTCGACTTCATTGTCGTCGATGAATGCCACCGCTCTATATACAAAAATTGGAAGCAAGTGCTGGAGTATTTCGATTCCACTATCATTGGTTTAACCGCCACGCCTACTGATGTCACTGCGGAGTTTTTTGAAAAAAACAAAGTAGCGGAATACTCCTATGAGCAATCGGTCAAAGACGGCGTCAATGTGGGCTATTGTGTTTATCGGATTAAAACGCACAAGTCTGAACATGGTGGCGTGTTGACTGCCGCCGGAGATTTCCCGGCTTTCAGAAAAGATTTACTCACTCAGAAAATTGAAGACCCGGAACTGAAACAGGATATCTCGTATGAAGCAGGGGAACTCAACCGTCTTGTAGAATCAGAGCCTCAAGTGAGGACGATATTGCAGGCATACAAAGATGCTATTTACCGTGATTTGTACCCGGAACGAAAAAGAGATGATGCTGAGTTTAACATTAACTATATCCCCAAGACTCTGATTTTTGCCCAGTCTGATGCGCACGCAGAATTGATTACTCGCGTAGCTCAGGAGGTTTTTTGTCGCGGCGATGCTTTTTGCAAGAAAGTGACATACAGCGTGACGGGAACCGATACCAAGTCGCTTGTCAACAGTTTCAGAACTGATGCCAAGTTCCGTATTGCTGTCACCGTTGACATGATTGCAACGGGCACCGATGTGCGACCTTTGGAGGTGGTTCTCTTTATGCGGGATGTAAAGAGTGCCACATACTATCAGCAAATGTATGGTCGTGGCTGCCGAACGATAGCCGATAATATGTTACAAAACGTGACACCTAATGCCAGTTCCAAGGATTTTTTCTATTTGGTGGATGCTGTCGGTGTTACAGAGCATGCCATGGTGACATCTGCTCCTCAGCTGCCGAAACCTCCTACCAAGCCGCTTGATGAACTTATGGAGCTCGCCTATAAAGGTGAGCTAGAAGACGATGAATGGAAGACTCTGGGCTATAGACTCAATCGCATAGTTCTCAAAAGTAATCGTTTGGGATATGCCGAAGAATTGGATGACATCATATTCCATGAATCCGCTCAATCTGCCGAAGGAGATTTACATGCAGCAGAGGGAGAAGTGTTTGGTCTGTACGCCTTGGCTATGCGTTTACGCGAAGGCGCAAATGAGAGGTGCGCCCATTGTTTTTCGCCTTTGCACCGTGAGCAGATTATTACCTTGTACCGCAAACAGGCCATGTGGCTTGATCCTACACCGGATACAGTCGAAGGTGTGGGCTTTTCTCAGGAAATTGCCCGAGAATTGACCTGCGATTTCAGGGCTTGGGTAGAGAACAATCAGTGCAAGCTCAAAGCTTTGGAACTGATATTTGCCGTTGGTGAAAAGCAGGTTCCTCTGCTGCAGGCGGACTTAAGAGAGCTTGTAGAAGAAATGAAAAGAGAGGATGCCAGATTCACGGTGAACAACCTCTGGCGCAATTATTACATTCTGGAGCCGACACGTTGCCAGACTCTGGACAAAACGCGAGCCGCTTTGGGGGACGTTATCCAGTTGGTTAAATACGCCTTGGGAAGATGTGACAAGCTGGAGCGATTCAGCGGTGTAGCGAGACAGCGATTTGAGCTGTGGCTCGGGCGCAAGAAAAAAGCAGGGATAGAGTTCAGCCCCCGTCAGAAAGAATTGTTACGCAAGGTCGGAGAAACGGTGGCTGACTATCTGACGTACAGCCCCGCAGAGTTCCGGGTGCATGATGAGACATTGATGCCTCAGTGCCTTGTTGTCGGGGTAACACCTTATATTAATGAGATTTATAACGCTTTAGTAGCATAATGAGTGACGTTCAAGTAAACATAGGAGACAAGGTCTGGAAGATGGCAGGTGTGCTGAAACACGCCGGTGTTGCTTTCACGGACTACGTAGCACAGCTTACTTATCTTCTCTTCCTGAAAATGGAAGATGAAAATCGCCGGTTTTATGGTGACGGAATCCCCATGCCGGATGGGTGTTCATGGCAGGAATTGCTCGAGCTTGACGGTTCTGAGCTGGTGGAAAAGTATGAATACATGCTTGCCTCTCTTTCCGTGCAGAATAACATTTTGGGTGTTATCTTCCATAAAGCCCGCAATCTCATCAGCATGCCGGTGCATCTGCGGAAAGTCATTGACATGATTGCCCGTGAGACATGGCTGGCGATTGATACCGATGTGAAAGGTCAGATATATGAGAGTATTCTGGCAAAGAACGCATCTTCCGAAAAAGGTGCAGGCCAGTACTTCACGCCCCGCGCGCTCATCAGAGCCATTGTGGATGTGATGCAGCCCGGCGTTCACATGAAGATACATGACCCATTCTGTGGTACGGGAGGCTTCCTGCTGGGTGCGTATGAGTACATACGTCGGCAGAAACCCGATACGCAGGACCTCCTGGCATTGAAAAGAGACGGCATTACCGGCAATGATTTGACACCTCTCATTGTGAGCCTGTGCTCCATGAACATGTATCTGCATGGAATCTTTTCCGTGGAGGATGCAGAGGATAAATCTCTGTGCCCCATTCAGTGTTGTGATACCCTGAGAACACCGGAAGAGCGAGCTTTCGATATGATTCTGGCCAATCCTCCTTTCGGCACTGCTGCCAATGTTATTGACGGAGAGAAAACCGGTGAGCTGACGGATGACCGCTATTTTGCCACCACTTCCAATACTCAGCTCAATGCTCTTCAGCATATCATGGCTGTTCTGAAAAACACCGGGCGTGCAGCCGTGGTGCTTCCGGATAATGTGCTTTTTGAAAGCGGTGCGGGAGAGCAAATTCGCAAGCGCTTGTTGGAGCAATGCAATCTGCACACCATCCTGCGTTTACCTTGCGGTATCTTCTACGCTCATGGCGTCAAAGCAAATGTTCTTTTCTTTGACCGCTGCCCGTTGGATAACAAAAACCACCATACTGAACGCATCTGGGTATACGATTACAGAACCAATATCAAGCATACGCTCAAGCAAAATCCGCTCAAGCGGGAGAATCTGGATGACTTTGTGACCTGTTATTGCGCCGGTAATCTTTCTGCTCGTCAGGCAACTTGGTCGGAAGATACGCCCGATGGTCGCTGGAGAAGTTTTTCATACGAGGAAATCATCCAGCGGGATAAAACCAATCTCGATATCAAGTGGCTCAAAGATGATACGGAAGTCATCGAGGGCTCCATCCCTGAATTGATGCAGATGCTGGAAGACGAACTCGCAAAAGAACAAGCGGCTTTTGCCCAACTTCAGGAACTTCTCAAAGATATTCAATTTTAATAGCTTCCATGAGCGATAAAATAGAACGCATCATTGACGCTCTGCGTAAAAAGATTCTCGAATCCGCTATTCGGGGTGAACTGGTTCCCCAAAATCCTGAGGACGAACCTGCGTCTAAACTGCTGGAGCGTATTGCCGAGGAGCGTGAGCGTCTGATTAAGGAGAAGAAAATCAAGAAGCCCAAGAGTACATTCCGCATCTTTAGACGTGATGGGCATTTCTATGAGTCCATCAACGGTGGTACTCCTACCTGTATTGATGACGATATTCCGTTTGAGATTCCAAATAGCTGGGAGTGGTGTAGATTAGAATCAATTTGTGAGGTTAATCCTCGGAACAAACTCAATGAGGAATTGTTGGCTGGTTTTATTCCCATGGCATCTGTGCGTGAGGGGTTTTCAAATTATCATGATGTAAATACAAAAAAATGGGGCGAAATCAAATCAGGTTATACCCATTTGCGGAATAATGATGTTATGGTAGCGAAGATAACACCATGCTTCCAAAATAGGAAATCTGCTATTGTTGATAATTTGCCAAATGGATATGGTGCTGGAAGTACAGAATTTCATATAGCAAGAACTTTTGATGAAAAAATAATACCTAGTTTCTTGCTTGTGCTTTTTAAGAGTGAATATTTTATACAGAAAGGACTAGCAACATTTACTGGTACAGCGGGGCAGCAACGCATTTCAAGTGATTTCTTTTCTTCATTTCTTATAGCTTTACCACCAACTAACGAACAGTTCAGGTTAGTGCGTGCGGTACAAAACAGATTACAAGCACTTAATGATATTGAAAAATCTAGAAAACGTTACAAATACATTCTTTCAGAAACACCCACTAGCCTACGTCAACAGCTCATACAGGCTGCTATACAAGGACTACTCGTTTCTCAAAATCCAAATGACGAGCCTGCATCTGTTCTACTGGAGCGCATAGCTGAGGAACGTACCTCCAAACTCGGAAAAAAGGCAGCCAAATCAATGAGCCGAATCGAGAGACGTGGTAGTAAGACCTATGAGCTCTACCCTGATGGTACGGAAAAGGATATTTCCGAGGATATTCCCTTTGATATTCCTCTTAGTTGGGCATGGTGCAGACTTTCATACATAAGCAATGGACTCCAATATGGTACATCCCAAAAGTCTAATTCGACAGGCAAATATGCTGTCCTTCGAATGGGGAATATCCAAAATGGAGAGATTGATTTTTCAGATTTGGTATATTCAAATAATAAGGAGGACTTTTCAAAGCTAGAATTGAAAAAGGGAGATGTTCTGTTTAACAGGACTAATAGTCCTGAATGGGTCGGGAAAACTGCTATATTTAGAAATCACAAGATGCCTTGCATCTTTGCAGGATACCTCATCAGAATAAATCAAATGGAACAAATAGACGGAGACTATTTGAATTATTTTCTTAATAGCTCAAGTGCGCGAAAGCAAGGAGATGCAGTTGTTTCTTTAGCGGTGAATCAGGCTAACATTTCAGGAGGAAAATTATCAGATTATTTTATTCCCATACCCCCTATGCAAGAACAGCACCGAATTGTTGAGAAACTCGGTGCGCTCTTGAAATTGGTATAGTTACCAAGTGATTACCGTATCTACTATCTCTCGCTGCTCGGCATGGGTGCGGCGAAGGTAGATGCGGGTAGTTTCAATATTGGAATGCCCCATGAGATCTGCCAATAAAGCAATATCATTGTATTTCTCAATGAAGTTCTTTGCAAAACGGTGCCGGAAGGAGTGAGGATAAACCACCTGTGCGTCTAATCCGTATTTGACGCCTAGCTTTTTTAATTTGCTCCCAAGGCCTGTTGGGGTCATTACCTTACCCCGTCTGTTTAGAAATATGAATCCGCTCTCGATTTTTGCCTCTGATAGCCATTCGAGAGCGGACTTGCGCAATGCTTCGGGGATATAAATGCGGCGAGTTTTGCCACCTTTGGAATTGATGTCGAGATACCCTATCCGAACGTGCTCAACCTTTATCTTCAATAGTTCGCTAATGCGTGCTCCTGTCGCTGCTAAGAATCGAACGATGAAATACCATTTTTTTCGTCCGTCTTTGAGTAAGGAGTCTCTCAGATACTCGTAGTCAGGTTGAGAAATCACGTTCTCAAGGTACGGCTTTTGTTGAAGTTTATTAATCTGGCTACAATTAATCAGACATTCTTATCCTCGTCCTCAGCATAAGCTGTGCTGGGCTTTTTGAAGAATTTTTTGACAATGTGTGGTTCTCTTTGCCGCTTCATCATGTGCTTTCTCACCTTGGTCTTTAA
>JAFUQZ010000048.1 GCA_017472085.1 Akkermansia sp.
TGAAGAACACGTTGTCGTGTGGTGACATGGAGAAAAGCCGCCGGGGTAGGGGAAGCCTCTCTCCCGGCGGCGGTTTGTTGTTATCTGTGAAAGCTTCGCGTGAAAGTTGACACGTGAAAGGGGCTGATGCCCCGTGAAAGCCGGCGCGTGAAAAAGGAGGGCAGCGGCAGCGGAAAGGGTTTGACAGGATGTTTCAGCTGTAGTAAGTTAGCGTTATGCAGCGCATTGGTATTTATGCCGGGAGTTTTGACCCGCCTACGAATGGTCATTTGTGGATGATTCATCGCGGAGCAGAGATGTTCGATGAATTGGTGGTGGTGCTGGCGGTCAATCCGGATAAGCGGGGGCTTTTCTCGCTGGAGCAGCGGCAGCGGCTCATGGCGATGCTGCTGGCGGATATGCCGGAAAATGTGCGTCTGGCCACGGTGGAGCAGGGCTTCCTGGTGGACTTTGCCCGCCGGGAGGGAGCCGGATTCCTGCTGCGGGGGATTCGCAATACAAAAGATTTTGAGTATGAAAAATCCATGGCGCGCATGAATGCCCGCATGGAGTCGGATATCCGCACGGTGTTTCTGATGCCGCCGGGTGAGCTGGAGGAGATTTCTTCCACCATGGTCAAGGGTTTCATCGGTGTGCCGGGCTGGGAACGCTGGGTGCAGAGCTGTGTGCCGCCCTGTGTGTTTGACGCTATTGAACAACAGTTCCGGTCATGATTTATTGGGATAATAATGCGACCACGCAGCCGACTCCCGAGGTGGTGCAGGCGATGCTGCCCTATCTGACGGACAGTTTTTTCAATCCCTCGGCGGCTTACGGTCAGGCCAAGGCGGTGAAGCGTGCCATGGATGCCGCCCGCGAGCAGGTGGCGGTTCTCATCGGGGCAGAGGCAGACGAAATTGTGTTCACTTCCGGTGGAACGGAGGCCAGCAATGCGGCGCTGTCGCAGTTCCGGCATGTGCTGACGCTCGCCACGGAGCACCCTGCCACGCTGCGGACGGCTGCGGGAGATTCCGCGCCGGTCATGGCCAATGGGCAGGCGGATTTGTCCACCTGGAAGGAATTGCTGCCGGGGCATGACGGGGTGAGTTTTGCCTGGGCCAACCATGAGACGGGGGTGATTCAGCCGGTGCGTTCGCTTGCCCGTGCGGCACGGGAGGCCGGTGCTCGAGTGCACGTGGATCTGGTGCAGGCAGCCGGAAAAATCCCGGTGCGAATCCATGATATGGAGGTGGACTTCGCCTCTCTGTCTGCGCACAAACTGCATGGCCCCAAGGGCGTGGGGGCACTTTACATCCGCCGTGGTACGGAATGGCATTCGCGGCAAACCGGCGGCGCCCAGGAGGATTACCGCCGCGCCGGTACGGAGAATGTGCCGGGTATCATCGGTTTCGGCAAGGCGGCTGAGCAGGCTCTGGCCGCATCGGAAAGGTATGCGGCGCTGGCGTCTCTGCGTATTCGTTTTGTGTCGGCTCTGCGTCAGGCGGGGCTGGAGGTGGAGGAGGCGGGCGCTGCCGCGCCGAGGTTGCCGCATGTGCTGAATATGCGTGTGCCGGGGCTGACGGCGGAATCGCTGACGCTGCTGCTGGAGCCGATGGGGCTGATTTGTTCCTCCGGGTCTGCCTGTACCAGTGCGGAACCGCATCCCAGCCATGTGTTGCAGGCCATGGGCATGCCGGATAAGCATATCCGCGAGTCGCTGCGCTTCTCGCTGAGCCGATTTACTACGGCTGAGGAGGTGGATGAGGCAGCGGCGATGTTCCTCCGGGCGGTGGAGAAAATCCGCTCTGTCCAGTCATCCGTCACCGGCCCGGTGATGGTTTATCGCTGAGGCGATGCCTCCCTCTGCCATGGCCTGTAAGCTGCGCCGTTTCCTGCTGAGTGCGCCCTTGTTCCTGCCCCTGACGGCGGTGGTCGGGGTGATTGTCGGTTCATGGTGGATGGTGATGGCTGCAGTCTCGTTTCTCCTTGCCTTGGTGTTGCGGTTGTGGAGGATATCGGCGGCGGTTGTGCTGTGCGGTCTGTTGGCCTGGCTGCACGAGGCGGTGTTGCGGCAGAGTAGTGTCCGCATCGGTGAGCAGATTCAGCAGAGCGACCTCATTGTGCTGCATGGCACGGTGGAAAAGACGCTCCGCAAGGGTTTTGTGCTGGGCAACGGATTCTTCGAACCATCTGTTCTGATTCGAGGTGAGAATGATGTGGCGGTAGGGGAGAAGCTGCGGGTGCTGGCAGAACCGTCAGAGAATCACGAGGTATCCATGCCCGGATTATTTGATGCGGAGAGTTGGAAGAAAGGTCTCGGCATCACGGCAGAGTTTCACCTGGTCAGGATAGAGGAACGATCCCGGCTCATTTCTCTTTATACGTTGCAGGCGTGGGGCCTGGCTGTGCGCGAGGCTCTTGCCGGGCGTCTCATGCCGGAGGGAACGGAGGCCGATGTCGAGCGGCAGATTCTCTGTGCGCTGGTGCTGGGGGCTCGCGAGCGCGCGGAAGAGGAGGTGCTGGATGACTTTCGCCGCGGCGGTTGTTTGCATGCCTTTGCCGTCAGCGGTTTGCATGTGGGGCTTTTTTCTGCCATTCTGCTGGGGCTGTTGCGGCTGTTGCGGACAGGACCGGGAGTGTCGCGCTGGCTGGTGCTGGCGGGGGTGGGGGCCTATGTGGTGATGACCGGGGCCTCTGTTCCGGCGTTGCGGGCCTATCTGCTTCTGGTGGTGGTGTTGGGGGCGCTGATATTGCGCCGACGCTGCCGGTTGCTCAACACCTGGTGCTTTGCCGCATTGCTGGTGCTTCTGCTTGCTCCGCATCAGTTGTTCAATGCGGGCTTTCTTCTCTCTTTTGCCGTCTACGGGGCTCTGTGTATCGGGCTGCATTTCTGCATGAAGGAATCCCCGTGGTTCTCGCCGGATGCCTATATTCCTCTGCGAATCCTGAATCGTTGGGAACGGGCGTATCGGAATCTGGATTTCTGGCTGAGAGGTGTTGTGATTGTTTCGCTGAGCTCCTGGCTGGTTGCGACTCCCATCACGCTTCTCTGTTTTCATACGTTCAACACCTGGAGTATTCTGACAAATATCGCCATCACACCGGTTCTGCCAGTCGTCATGTGCTGCGGTTTGCTGCATCTGGCGCTGTGGTGGCTGCCGGGAGTATGCCTGGTGACGGATTGGCTTGCCGTCAAATCTGCCGGTGTCTTGCTGGGCGTGGTGGCCTTTTTCGCGGATTGGCCGGCGGCCTGGCTGCCCGCAGCGCCCCCGGCAGCACCGCAGGAACTCATGGTGAGCGGATGCGGTTTCGGACAATCCTTTACGGTATTAGGTAATCCCGGACTGGTCATCAACCCCGGAAATGAGATGAATGTGCAGTTCCGCACTTACCCGTCTCTGTTTCATGCCGGATTCTCTCCTGCTGCCATTCTGCAGACTCGTCCGGGCAAAAACTATTCGCTGGGGGCGGAACAGCTGCATGCCTGCTTCCCTGTATCGAGCCTTTTCCGGGTGAATGATCTGAAGCCTCAGGGGATGAGCCTTCGCACCGGCGCAGGTGTCTATACCTTCTATCCTCCGTCCCCGTCCTTTCCTCGCCGCCTGGCGGATAATCGGCTCCCCATTATCCGCTGGCAGGGTTGTAACGGGCTGCGGGTGCTGTATGTGGGGCAGGCTCCGGCTGAGGCTCTGCACCGCATGCCCCCGGAGGCACGCCGCGCAGAGGTGCTGATTCTGGGGAATAACGAGGTTTTTCCTCTTTCCTCCGAAGATATCGCTTCCTGTGAGGCCCGACTCGTCATTCTGTTGCCCGGCAGTGGCGGTATCAACAAGACGCAGCCGGAACAGGATGCTCCGGCTGCGTGGCTTGAAATGAAAGATAAGGACTGGGTGCGACTCTCGCCCGGGGGAGTCGAGCTCAACGGCTCGAAATGGTCAGCCCCTTGAGCAACAGCTCTGCATTGTTCTGGGTCTTGACGATGTTGCGCAGCAGGGTCTGCAAGCCCTCCCAGCCGGGCAGGGAAGCCAGCTGACGCCGCACCTGGAGCACGCGAATCATCTCCTGCGGGTGGTACAGGCGGTCATCATTGCGGGTGCCGCTCTGCGGGATGGAAATGGCCGGGTAGATTCGACGCTCGGAAAGCTCGCGGTCGAGGCGGATTTCCATGTTGCCCGTACCCTTGAACTCCTCAAAGATGATTTCGTCCATGCGCGACTCCGTTTCCACCAGACAGGTGGCAATGATGGTCAGGCTGCCGCCTTCCTCCACGTTGCGGGCGGCGCCGAAGAATTTGCGCGGCTTTTCGAGCGCATTGGAGCCCAGACCGCCGGACATGGTGCGACCGCCAATCTGGTTGGCATTGTAGCCGCGGGCCAGACGGGTGAGGGAATCCAGCATGATGATGACATCATGCCCCTGTTCCACGAGGCGGCGGGCGCGTTCCAGCACCAAATCGCTCAGCTGCGCATGGCGGGTGGAAGGCTCATCGAACGTGGAGGCATATACCGGCACATCTACCGTTTCCTCAAAATCCGTCACTTCCTCCGGACGCTCATCCAGCAGCAGCACCAGCAAGTCTGCCTTCGGATAGTTGGCGCGCAGAGATTTGGCCATCGTCTTGAGCAATACGGTCTTGCCTCCGCGGGGTGGGGCCACGACCAGAGCACGCTGACCCATGCCCAACGGCGTAATCAGATCCAGTACACGCATGGAGGGTGCTTTGATATCCGGATTTTCCAGGATGAGGCGTTCACGGGGGAACAGCGGGGTCAGGCGGTCAAAATCCTTGGGCTGCACATAATCGGCAGCGGGCACACCCTCAATTTCCAGCACTTCACCGGCGTTGATGTGCTTTTCCTGCTTGCCTTTGGAGGGGCGCAGCTTCACCTTGACCAGATTGCCCGGTCGCAGTTGGTATTGCCTGACCAGTTCGGGGGCGATGCGCACATCATCCGCCCCGGGGCGGAAGCTGCGGGACGGGTCACGGAGCAGGGGCTGGTTGTCCTTGCCGATTTCCAGCACGCCGGTGAGAAACACATTGCTGCCTTCCAACAGGTAGGCACGCACCAGCTCTGCCACCAATTCGGGACGAGGCAGGGAGTCCGCTCCTCGCCTGGCCGTTGTCGTGGCCAGCACCTGGAGCTCATTGAGCGGCTTGGCACGCAGCTCATTGAGGTCAATTACCACCGAGCGGGCCCGGATGGCCTTGGCCTCAGAGGCCAGGTGCGTGTCGTAGAACATCTGAATCTGCTGCCGCAGCAGCTCGGGCGAACCCTCGTTCCAGAAAACGGTGTCGGCGCGGTCAATCTTTTGCTGCGTAGGCATTTGCGAGGCAATCATGGCCTCGGCTACCGGGCGGGGGAATCCGTCCCGGCTTGCCATGCGGGCAATCTGAGCCTCCTCGGAAACCGCCACGACACACACATGATCTGCGCCGAACTCCACGGGGCTTTCAAAGTAAAGAGGTATGTCCAGCAGGAAAGTATGCACGTCGCCGCGCTTGCGCGCTGTACTCTGAGCCTCAAGGCTCATCTGGGCAATCCTGGGGTGAACAATCTCGTTGAGCTTGCGCCGCCCCTCCGCATCATGTTGCACGATATCGCGCAGGTAGTCCTTGTTGACGGCGCCGGAGGCGTCCAGGGCATCAGCACCGAAAGCCGACACCAAATCCCGGGACAGACGCCCCGTTTTCTGCAGGGTTTCCACAGCTGCATCGCAGTCAAAGAGCTCTACACCTTTTCCGCCGATTTCCTGAAGAATCTCCACCGCCGTAGACTTGCCGGATGCAATCCCGCCTGTAACAACAATAACTTTCACGTGCGCATTCTACCACGTTCCCCCTGCTGCATCAAGTCGAAAGACTGTTCTATTGCGGGGGAGTTGCTGCTTTTTGCCATATTATCAAAAGTTTCGGCATTATTACTGAAATCCGGCTTTCAACGGGATTACAAAAAAATCCTCCTGCGGGCATGGAAGCCTACAGGAGGAGTTGAATTTATTGCAATGGATGCAGAGCTTACTTCATCGGTTCGATGGTGACGGGCACCTTGATTTCCGGCAGCCCATCGGCTTTCACGGTGACGGTGGCGGTACCGCTTTCGCCGCGCTTGCCTCGCACTACCGCGAGAAGTCGCCCGTTGAAGAAGCGCTGGTTCTTGTCCTGCATGCAGGTCCAGTCGGTCGGGTCACCGTTGCAGAAGCCGGCCAGTTCTGCCGGGCCCTCAATGCTGAAGCTGACCTTGCGGCTGTCTGTGGGTACGATGTTGCCGGCGGCATCCGTCAGAGACAGAGAGATGAATGACAGGTCGCGGGCATCGCCGATGATGGCGGAACGATCGGTCTCTGCCGTGACGGTGGCTGCATTTCCGGCGGTTACGCGTCTGGCGGTTACCCAATGCTTGCCGTCTTTCTTCACTACGACCTCGACGGTGCCGGGTTCGTAGACCACATCTTCCCAGGTGAATCGGAACTGATTCTTGCTTACCTCGAGGGATTTATCCTTCTGGACGAAAGTGGAACCCTGTCCGCGCTTGCGGACACCCTGGCTCTTGCCGTTGATGAAGAGTTCTGCCTCATCGCCGGAGGTGAATACCATCACCGGGGTCTTCTGTCCCTCCCGACCGGGCCAGTTCCAATGGGGCAGAATGTGAGCCTGCGCCTTGTCAGGATTCCACTGGCTCTGGTAGAGGTAGTAGATATCCTTCGGGAAGCCAGCCAGGTCGATGATGCCGAAGTAGGAGCTGCGGGCGATGGCCTTGCTGCCCATCGCTTCATACTCGCGCATGATGGCCTCGCGCTCTGCCCGAGGCAGGTGCTTGAGGTTGTTTTCAATGGTGGCATCCTGGTTGTAGGGAGTCGGCTCCCCGATGTAGTCGAACCCGGTCCAGACGTACTCGCCGGCAAAATCCGGGGCCTTGGTATGAGCATACATCTCAATGTCCGGGCAGGAGCCCCAGTGTGTGCTGGCCAGGCCATAGGCGCTCACCTGGTGCGGGACAGCACCGGGCTGGAAGTAGCCGCCGCCAACCTTCCAGTTCAGCGGGAAGTTGTAGGTGTCGCGCGTGCCGACACAGGAGCACGTCTCTGAACCGTAGTAGGGCATTTCCGGGTGCTTGAGACGGAACCGGGCGTATAGATGCGGTTTGTAATTGAAGCCGTATACATCGACAGACTCTTCAAAGCCATTGGTATAGGCGCTTTCGTCATTGCACCCCACGGTGTAGGGGCGGGTCACATCATATTTGCGGATTTCATCGCGCAGGGCAAAGGCGACATTCATGTTGAGCGCATTGATGCGCTCAGCATAGCGCACGGCCTCATCAATCTCTGCCTGCGTTTTGTAGCGACCGTCCTTGTTAGCTTTGATGGATTCGACGTTCCACATGGTCTGTTCGGTCACCTCATTGCCGCCGCTCCAGGCGATGATGGAGGGGTGATTGCGGTCACGCATCATGAAGTTGTGGACATCTTTCTTCCACCATTCGTCCCAGTACAGGTGATAACCGTTCACCTTGTCGTACTTCTGGCGCTTCCAGATATCGAACAACTCATCAATGACCAGAATGCCGTGTTTGTCGCACAAATCCAGCACTTCCGGGGCAGGGGGATTGTGGGTCATGCGGATGGAGTTGCAGCCCATTTCCTTGAGGATTTCAATCTTGCGCTCGTAAGCACGGGCATGGAAGGCAGAGCCGAGAGCCCCGAGATCGTGGTGCTCACACACGCCCTTGAGCTTTACGCGCTCGCCGTTGAGGTAGAAGCCGTCTTTCTTCCATTCGACAGTACGCACGCCGAACGTGGTTTCCTTGCTGTCAATGACGGAACCATTCATCAGCACTTTGGTCTCCAGCTTGTAGAGGCTGGGTGACTCGCAACTCCAGAGACGGGGGGAGGGCAGCCGGAGCTCCTGCTCCACAGAGGCCTCCGTGCCGGGAGCAAGGGTTATCGTGGAGGGTACGGCGGCTGACCCCTCAGCCAGCTGCAACACGGTAATTTCTGCGGGGGCGGAGCTGGTGTTGGTCACCGTTGTCTGAACACGAACCGTTGCGTAATCCTTTGTCACTTCCGGTGTGGTCACATACGTGGGCCACTTTGTCAGATGAACGGGGCCGGTCTTTTCCAACCATACGTGGCGATAGATGCCTGCACCGGGATACCAGCGGGTGGAGAGCGCCAGATTGCTGGCCATAACGGCCACCAGGTTCTTCTCGCCGGGTTTCAGGTAGGGAGTGATGTCCACGCGGAATGAGTTATAGCCGTATGCCCATTCTCCTGCTTTCTGCCCGTTCACATACACCTGCGGATTGGCCATCACGCCGTCAAAATCCAGATACCAGCGGTTCTTCCCGGCATCAAAGTCGGCAGGCACATCAAAATGCTTGCGATACCATCCCCAGCCGCGCCAGGGCAGTTTGCCTGTTTCGTTCGGTTCATCTTCCAGGAAGGGACTTTCAATGGCCCAGTCATGCGGCAGCTGCACCGGTTTATAGTCGCTTTCATCGACGTTGACCTGACCGTGAGTCAGAGCGCCCGGCCCTCGTTGCACCTTGAGAGGCTGGTCATTGACGCCGGTGAAGAGAACCTCTCGGATGCTGGCCCACTGGCTGACGTTGGTGCCGTCATTCACGCTAATCATCACATAGCGGATAGTGGCCGGATCCGGCAGCACCACGAAACTGGCCGCCTGGCCTCCGTTCCAGAAACTGAACTTGCAGTTCTTGCTTTCATCCTCACAGACGACGTTGATATCAATCTGGAAATTATTGGGCTTTTCCCAGTATATCATGAACAGTTTGACCGGCTCGCTGACGCCGGGGGCAATGGCCAGTTTGTGCCCATGTTTCTGGTCTCGGGCACACCAGCGGGTCTCCAGATTACCGTCTACGGCATTGGAGGCGGGATGTCCGCCCTGGTGACCGTTTGTCCATGTCGGGGAACCTGCTTCAGCCGGGTCATTGGGACCGAAGTATTTGAACTTCCAGCCGAAATCGAAGGTCTCTCGCTCGCCTGCCTGCGCCGCGGTAATACCAAGCGCAACTAGCGGCAGTATGTATTTTGCATTCATGATGATAATGAATCATCCACACCATGCGGATGAATTTAGAGTATCGTATCATTTCTAAACTGCTATGGCAAGCGGAAAAGACGGAATAGAGGGCTGCAAGATCGCAATGTCTTGAATACAAATGTAGAAAGTAATTGTTTTTTTTGTGTTCGGGAACTTATGCTTTCATTCCGGTCTATCAAAAAGAAAGAACAGAAGAGTATGCTAATGGCAGCTAAGATAAGGGGTGAACGCGCACATATACGTTGCTATTTTCGATAATCTTTCGCGTTCGAAGAAAAATGGAGATATTTTGTGCAATAAAGCCACATGAAAGCTGTATTCTGCCGCTTAATCGGCTTTCTTTTGTGATGGCACATTACGGCTGACAGCTTTTGCGACATGACTTACAGCCGCACCTATGCCTATGGTGGGGACGAGCGCCACGGACATGGCAACGGATGCAGGCAGGTCTATGCCTATCGCGATAATGGCAGCTAGTATAACGTCCGATAAATAAACTAGACATTAATGCAAAAAGATGCTATAATAAAGCATCAGCCATGATAAAGACCGAAATCAGTCCTGAAGATTTAGCCGAAATAGAGAAAATCTGTCGAGCACGCACAGAATCATACCAAGTGGTAACTCGGGCAAAAA
>JAFUQZ010000001.1 GCA_017472085.1 Akkermansia sp.
CCAGGTAAGAGATTGGATAGTGGCAGAAATGCCCGAAATAGAGTTGTAGAAACAGAAAAAGTTTCGCGAAAGGAATCCAAACTACCCTAGCCGAGGGGGAGAGGGTTTGGGAGAGGGGGAAGTGGCAATGCACTTCCCCTTATCCCAAGTCCGGCTACTGCATTGTCCGATTTTGGTCAAAGTGTCACGACAAAATCAAATTTTACAAAAAATCAGATTTCCCTCAAATTATAATTGACTCCCCGTTGTATGCCGCGCCCCTTTCCCAAATAGCCGCATGCATAGAACTTATCCTCCACCTGCCAGAGGTTCTGAATGGGCGTACGCAGTACCAGGACTTCTTCTGCCACCAGAGCCCGGCGCGCTGCGTACTGACGGACTGTGCAGATGCAGCTGCTCAGCAGTAGAGAGGATAATGCAAATAAGGTATATAATTTTTTCATAGAGAGCGGAGACGAAATATCTCCGGCACACATTGGTGTGCCGGAGATGTGAATGTTGAATGTTAGTCAGGACTGCTCGCCGGACATGGCCTGCTGAATGTGCGCCTCGATTTCGGCGGCTTTCTTCTTCAGGTTCATGAACTCCTTGAGAGCCTCCGGCAGCTTGCGAATGGCGGCAAACTGGCGGGCTGCGTCCTTGGCCGGGCAGGCGGGAGCACCCCAGTATGCCTGCCCTCCGTCCAGACTGGACATAACACCTGTGCGGGCGGCCAGTACGGCCTTATCGCCAACGGAAAGGTGACCGCCCAGGCCAACCTGCGCAGCAATGGTAACGTAGTTGCCGATGTTGGTGGAACCGGCAGCACCGCTCTGGGCACAGATGACGGTATGCTTGCCAATGGTGCAGTTGTGACCAATCTGAACCAGGTTGTCAATCTTGGAGCCTTCTCCGATAACGGTTCGTCCGAAACGGGCGCGGTCGATGGTGGTGTTGGCGCCGATGTCTACATTGTCCTCTAGCACCACGATGCCCACCTGGTCGATGGTGTCGTAGCGACCGGTCTCCGGGTTGAGCAGGAAGCCGAATCCATCGCCGCCGATGACGGCGCCCGGCTGAATGACTACCTTGTTGCCGATGATGCAGCGCTCTCGCACCACAACACGGGCGTAGAACTTGCAGTTTTCACCGATTTCCACACCCTTGCCGATGACGCAACCGGGGCCGATATCGGTGCCGTCACCGATGCTGGCACCGGCTTCAATAACGGCGTTCGGGCCAATGCAGACTTTCTCCGGGTTCAGGCTGGCCGTGGGGTCTACCACGGCGGTGGGATGAATGCCGGGAGTGAACTCTGTCACGGCTTTCATGAAGTGGCCGACCAAGGCATTGAATGCAAGAGAGGGATTTTCCACTTCGATGTATGCTACACCTTCCGGGTACTGCGGCAGTGCAGGGGGAACCAGCACGGCAGAAGCCCTGGTAGTAAGGAAATCCTGGAAATATTTTTCATTGCCCAGGAAAGAGATGTCACCGGCGCAGGCCTCGGACAAAGTGTTGACTCCGGAGATGGAAATCTCCGGAGCCTCACCGATAAGCTTGCCCCCGGTGAGCTGAAGAACGTCATTCAGAGAGAGGTTCATAACGCTCGGGGTGGGGTTAAAAAGTTGTTATTTGGCCGGCTGCTCGTTGGCGGGAGCGCCACCGTTGCCGTACAGACGCTTCAGCTCGGCATCCGGGTCGAAGCCCTCAGGGGCGCCGGCGTTGAGCTTGCTGAGCACCTCGGGGGTGATGTCAAAGCTCTTCTTGATGTGCGGGAAAACCGGAGTGGCGATACCGATTTCCTGACGGGGGGAGATGGCAACGCCGTCCACAATGATGTCCAGCCCGCGTTCCTCGGCGGAGGACTTGATGGCGCCCATGACTTCCTCCATGAGCAGACGCATTTCACGATTGCGAAGCTCCTGGAAGGCAACGGAGCGGCGCTGCACGAAGTCCTTGAGTTCCTGATCAGCTGCCTTGATTTCGTTCAGCTTGGTGTTGTTCTGTTCGCGAAGTTTGGCCTGAGCGGAATCGGAGAGGCTGGAGTCGTACTGGGAGCGGATCTTCTTCAGGTCTTCCTGAAGCTTGAGGAGCTTTTCCTCGCGGGGCTTGACATCAGCCTTGATGTCTGCCAGCTGCTTCTGCAGGGAATTTTCCGTATCGAAACGCTTGTAGAACTTAGCGTAGAGCTCAGTAACGTTGACGGAAGCGACTTTCAGCTCGGCCTGGGCTGTGGCAGCCAGGGCGCACAGCGACATGATGGCAGTGGTGATAATGGGGAACTTCATATTGATGATTTGCGGATTAGATGCTAGCTATTCTACTGTAACGAAAGAGCAAGTCAAGTAGATGATGCGTCAGAAATTTAATTTTGGCTGATTTTTTCGTTTTGCTGACACGAGAATACGGTTCGGGTGGGGAAGGGGATGTTGATGCCCTCCCTGCGGAACTCGTTGAGCAGGTTGTTGGCGAACTTGAATCGGACGCTGTGATAGTCGCCGGTTTTGCACCACGCGCCGATGTGGAGGTCGAGCGAGCTGTCGCCGAATCCTGTGAAAAGGATGACAGGTGCGGGATTGGTTGCCAACTGCGGTTCGGCTTCCACGAGTCGCAGGATGACTTCCCTCACGTGTTCCAGATTGCTGTCATAATCCACCCCCAGGTCGAAGTCACAGCGGCGCAGTTCATCCCCGGTCACGTTGACCACGGGATTCTTGATGATGGATTCGCAGGGAATGCGGACAAGAGAATTATCCGACTGCCGCAGCGAGATAGATAACAGATTGACGGCTTCCACGCTTCCCTCCACTCCGATGACCCGGATATAGTCTCCTATGCGAATGCTGCGTTCGCCCATGATGAAGAGGCCGCTGATGATGTTGCTGAGGGTGGTCTGTGCGGCAAAGCCAATGGCAACACCTGCCACACCGGCGGCGCCGAGAATGCTGATGAGGTCGACCCCGACAGCCCGCAACCCCTGCACCAGCGCGAATGCCCAGACGATAGCACACAGGCCTTTGCGGATGAAGCTTGATAACTGCAGGGGAAGCCGCTCCGGCAATCGGTGCGTGAGTTTGCAGATGATGAACGTCAGGATGCATGCGATAATAAGGCTGAGAGAGAGGTGAAACCAGCCACTGCTCAGGAAATGGCGAATTGCTGCTTCGGTATCACTCGTGGCCTGCTCCACCGCATCGACAGTCTGGGAAGAAAGCGAAATAAAGTTCAGTATCATTGCGCGCATTTTATCCCTAACAGCCCCTTTTGTCAGCAAGAAAACGTCAGCAGAACACGAAAACTGCACGCTGGCACATTTTAGACTCGCTTTTTAGCCACAAAAGTGGCAAATTAACACGGAACCGAAATATTTTTTATCATGAGCGAGCAGACACAGCCTGTTTATAAGCGAATTCTTCTTAAATTGAGTGGTGAAGCGCTTCGAGCCCCCGGCAGCAAGGATAATATCTCCCCGGAAATCGTTGCCCGTATTGCCCGTGAAATTGCAGCTGCCCAACAGGCCGGCGATTTGCAGATTGCCATCGTTGTGGGCGGTGGCAATATCTGGCGCGGAGCCAAGGCCAGCGTTCGCGGCATGGATCGCCCGACTGCTGACTACGTGGGGATGCTGGCCACGGTCATGAACGCTCTTTCCATCTGTTCCGCTGTGCAGGAAGCCGGTGTGCGTTGCCATGTACACAGCGCCATTGAGATGAAGAATGTGGCAGAGCCTTACGTGCGCAACATCGCCCGTGAGCAGCTGCGCAATGGTGAGGTCGTAGTCTTTGCCGCCGGTACGGGTAATCCGTTCTTCAGCACGGACACCGCTGCTGCTCTCCGTGCATGCGAAATCAATGCCGAGGTGGTGATGAAAGCCACATCCGTGGACGGCGTATACACCGCAGACCCCAAGACAGACCCCACGGCCACGCGCTTCGATGCCATTTCCTACGAGGAGTGCATTTCCCGCAACCTCAAGGTGATGGACCAGACCGCATTCACGCTCTGCAAGGATAACAGCAAGCCGATTATGGTGTTTGATATGCACCAGCCCGGCAACATCACCCGCGCTCTGCTCGGGGAGAAGATTGGTACTGTCATCGGTTAATAGTTTTTTTTCAAACAATATAAACAGACACAACAATGGACGAAGAAACACTCTTGC
The DNA here is from genome assembly GCA_017472085.1 of Akkermansia sp. GTDB lineage: Bacteria > Verrucomicrobiota > Verrucomicrobiia > Verrucomicrobiales > Akkermansiaceae > Akkermansia. The sequence continues at coordinate 4,145 of JAFUQZ010000001.1, forward strand.
TGGAAGTTGAGACCTCCATGGAAGAAGCTCTGGAGCACATGCTGACCGATTTCGGCGGCGTGCGCACCGGTAAGGCCTCCCCCTCGCTGGTGGATAATATGGACATCTACGTTGCCTCCTACGGCACGAGCATGAAGCTCAAGAGCATCGCCGTGGTTTCCACGCCGGATGCCCGCTCCATCCTCATTCAGCCGTTTGACCCCAGCACGCTCAACGACATCAAGAAAGCTATCGCAGAGAGCCGTCTGAACATTACACCCATCATTGATGCCCGCTCCGTGCGACTCCCCATTCCTGAGCTTTCCGGCGAGCGCCGCAAGGAACTCTGCAAGTATGTGAAGAGTCTGGCAGAGGATACCAAGGTGCGCGTGCGCGCTGCCCGCAAGACCGGTATGGACGGCATCAAGAAGATGAAGGCCGACAACATCCTGACAGAGGACGGCGTACGCACCGTTGAGGAAAAGGTTCAGAAGCTCACCGATAAGTATACGAAGAAGATTGACGAGCTCTCCGAGGCCAAACAGAAAGAGATTATGACCGTGTAATCTCCGGGTTTCAACATTTTTATCACACTATTCAATATGAGTACTCCCACCACCAACGTCCTGGCTTCCGGTATCGAGATTATCGGTTCCATCCGTTTCCAGAACGATATGCACATCGACGGCAAGATTGACGGCGAAATCCTCTCCGAATCCGGCAAGGTGACCATCGGCCAGATGGCTGACATCAAGGGCGATATCAATGCCGGAGAGGTTCATGTGTACGGTCACGTGAACGGCAACGTGCGCAGCAACCGCTGCCACCTCAGCGGTAACGCTGCGGTCATGGGCGATATCACCACAGGTGAACTCTCCATGGAGCAGGGTGCCCGCCTCAGCGGACGTGTTGAAATCGGTTAATCCGCCATCTTCTATGTGAGTTTTCCACGCCGACCCGGAGTGCCGACCAGTGACCGGCGGCACCGGTCGGCGTGTTTTGTACTCTCAGCCTTTCCTATAGCTCAGCAAGTGCGTTTCTGCCACTATACCGTTCTGCTTCTGTCTCTGCTGTTCGGCAGCTGTGAAAAACGCAGTTCTGCGGAACTGGCGGCAGAGCAGGGCGTCCTCATCGTGGGGAACAACCAGGAGCCGCTCAGCCTGGATCCGCACAAGGCCACAGCCGTGGCAGACGGTAAAATCATCACCGCTTTGTTGGAAGGGCTGGTGCGCCCTGATGCTGAGGATGATGCGCGCGTGCATCCCGGTGTTGCCGAGCGATGGGAGCATAATGAGGCGGCCGATGAGTGGACGTTTCACCTGCGGGACTCCGTCTGGAGTGATGGTCGTCCCGTCACCTCCCATGATTTTGCTTATGCCTTTCAGCGCATCCTGCATCCGCAGTTTGCCGGAAAGTATGCGGAGATGCTCTATCCGCTGAGGAAGGCCGCAGAGTATAACCGTGGTGAATGCGCCTGGAGTGATGTGGGAGTGGAAACGCCGGATGCGCGGACACTGCGTTTGAAGTTAACCGGACCCACGCCGCATCTGCCCTGTTTGCTGCTGCATTTCACCTGGTGCCCCATCCCCGCGCACGCGGTGGAAGCGCACGGCGGCATGCTTGACCGCCGCAGTCTCTGGACACGTTGTGAGAATTGGGTGGGCAACGGCGCTTATGTATTGGAAGCGCATCGCTACAACGACTTTCTGAGCGTTCGGGCCAATCCCCGATACTGGCGTGCGAATGAGGTCAGCAACCGCGGAATACGATTCCTGCCGGTGGTGAATGGTTATACGGAGACCCGCATGTTTCTGGACGGCAAGCTGCATATCAGCAACAATGTGCCGCCGGAGTTGTTATCCATGGCTCGGACTCGCGTGCCGGAAGCCTATTGCCAGGACCCCTATTATTGCACGATATTCTACCGGCTCAACACCACCCGCCCGCCTCTGACGGACTCGCGGGTGCGGCGGGCGCTTTCTCTGGCCATCGACCGCGAATCCCTGGTGCAGAAAGTGGTGAGGGGTGCGGGGCGTCCGGCGTTTGGCTTCACTCCCGGCGGGGCCGGCTACCGGGCCGAGACCCCGTCTGAGGCGCATCTTTCCCGCGATTGCCGGGTGGAGGAAGCCCGCCGCCTGCTGGCAGAAGCAGGTTTCCCCGGAGGAAAAGGCTTTCCTGCGCTGGAGCTCATGACCACCTCCCGCGATGTCCAGCGAGTCATGGCAGAAACTGTTCAGGCCATGTGGAAAGAAGTGCTCGGGATTCATGTCGAAATCCGCTCCTGTGAATGGACGGCCTACAAAGCCGCTCAGCAGAACATGGATTACGATATCTCCTCCTCCTCGTGGAGCGGCGATTATCTGGACCCCGCCACCTTCATCGGGCTCTGGCGCAGCGGCGGCGGCAATAACTGCACCGGCTGGGGCAGCCCCGCATGCGATGCTGCGTTGGAAGCAGCCCGTAGTGCCGGGACTGCCGAGGCGCGGAGAACCCATTTGCGGCGCGCCGAGGAGAGTATGCTGGAGGCTCAGCCCGTCATCCCCCTGTACTGGAGCGAGCGCACCTATCTGAAATCTCCCGGAGTGAGTGGCTGGCATCCGCTCATCCTGGATAATCACCCGCTGGATGCCGTGCGGGTGCAACCTGTTTCTTCGTCCACGCAGCCATGACTCGTCTCCTCCTTCGCCGTCTGTTTCAGGGTGCGCTTGTGGTTGTTGTGCTGCAAACGATTACCTTTTTTCTGGTGCGTCTGCTGCCCGGTAATCCATTCCTGGGTGAGCGCAGACTCCCGCAGCATATCATGGACCAGCTCAATGCGCTCTATGGCCTGGACAAGAGCCCCTGGGTGCAGTACCTCAATTACTGGAAAGGTATCATTCTCCACGGTGATTTCGGGCCCTCTCTGGTGCGGGAAGGCGTGCAGGTGAGCGATATCATCGCCCAGGCTTTCCCCATCTCGCTCTGGCTGGGTGTTCTGGGCATGGGGATTGCCGTCATCATCGGAATCCCGGCAGGAATGCTCGCGGCATGGTGGCGCAACCGCCGGCCGGATGCCTGCATCATGCTCTTTGCAATGGCCGGCATCTGCATCCCTGCCTTTGTGGTGGCTCCCGTGTTCGGCCTGACGCTGGGGATGAACATTCCCGGACTCAGCGTGGCAGGGTGGGATAATCCGCTCTGTGCCGTGCTCCCGGCGCTCACGCTGGGGCTCATCAACGCCGCCTACATCGCGCGTCTGACTCGTGGCGGGATGGCCGAGGTGCTTTCTGCTGACTTCATCCGAACCGCGCGTGCCAAGGGGGCGGGAGCCGGGCGCTTGCTGTTTGTACACGCTCTGCGCAGCGGTCTGCTGCCGGCGGTCTCCTACCTCGGCCCCGCATTTGCCGCACTCATCACCGGGTCCTTCGTGGTGGAAACCTGCTTCCAGGTGCCGGGCATGGGGTTGCACTTCGTCAACGCCACCACAGACCGCGATTATTTCCTCATCCAGGGACTCGTCTTCTGCTATGGCGTGCTTATCGTACTTGCCAACCTGGTCGTGGACCTCGTCCTTATCGCTCTCAACCCCCAACTTCGTTCTCAGGGTGCTGCCTGATGTGTGCCATGAAGCTTCGTCCCGACAAAAAAGCCGGTAATTCCCTCTGGAAAGATGCCCGCCGTCGTCTCCTGCGCAACCGCGCAGCCGTTGTTTCTCTCATCTTTCTGGTGCTCATGGCATTTGCCTGTTTCATTCTGCCGCTCTTTCCCTGTATCGCCAACCCGAATGCCACCAATCTGGAAAACATCGCCGCCGCCTGCAGTTGGGAGCATCCCTTCGGAACAGACCAGCTCGGGCGAGACCTCCTGTCGCGGGTGCTTTACGGCGGGCGAATCTCTCTGCTGGTCGGCATCGTTGCCACAATTGTAGCCTTTGTCATCGGCCTGCTGTACGGCCTCGTTTCCGGTTATATCGGCGGGAGAACGGATGCTTTCATGATGCGCACGGTGGATGTTCTCTTCGCGCTGCCGTTCATCGTGCTGGTCATCGTCTTTTCCCTCAGCATAGAGGAACCCAGCCGGCACTTGACCGAATGGGTAGTGGAAACAACGGGTTGGAGTCGGGAAAGCGTTGCTCCCGTGCTGGGATTAGTACCCTTGTTCATTGCCATCGGCGCGCTGGGCTGGTTGACTCTCGCCCGCATCGTTCGTACCCAGACCCTTGCCATCAAATCCCAGGAATACGTACTGGCCGCCCGTTCGCTGGGCCTGGGGCATGCCCGCATTCTCTTCGACCACATTGCTCCCAACCTGTTGGGCACCGTTGTGGTGTATACCACCCTGGCCGTGCCGGGTATCATGCTGACGGAATCAACCCTTTCGTTCATCGGACTGGGCGTCCGCGCACCCAATTCCTCCTGGGGCACGCTCATCAAGGAAGGGGCTGACCGCATGGAAGCCACCCCGGAGCTGCTCATCTTTCCGGCCCTCTTTTTCTGCCTGACCCTGCTGGCTCTCAACTTCCTCGGCGATGGCCTCCGCGATGCCATTGACCCCAAGTCGGCTAAGGATTGAGTTTTTTCATCCGCGGGCACGGATGAGGAGGAGGCGGAGCAGGATGAGCGGCAGAAGCCCCAGCAGGAGTATCAGCAGCAGGATATTCCACCATGTCGGGAAGGAGGGAGACTCGCTTGTTACTGTCCCTCCGCAGAGACGGCAGTTGCTGTCAGAAGCTTGCGGTTGTGCGGTGTAGCGCCCGTTTTGCGTGGTTCCGAAGTATTTGCAGCGTGCATTGTGAATGCGTCCGCTCTCCGTTACCCAGTAAGGGTGATTGTGCTCATTGGGCTTGGCGGGGCGGGCTCCTTTGCGGAATTCCCACGGCGGTATGGGGTGGGAGTGCTGCCACAGTCCCCATTTCTGAGCTGCGGCCAGCGTCTCCGCTTCTGCCAGATCAACATCGAGAGGGGCGTAGATGACATAGTGCCAGGCACATCCGCCGCTGACCATGGCCAGGCATACATCTGTCTTTCCCGCATACACTTTGGCAACTGCCCGTCCGTAGCGGTCTCTGTTCATCACAACGGCACGAATCTCCTTGCCGGAGGCCAGTTCGGTCAGCCTTTGTTTTGCTTCCTCTGCGTATTCCTGCTGTTTTTCCGGGGCATCAATTCCGTACAGACGAATTTTTTCCGAACTCTTGTCCGGCAGCGTCAGGGTGAGCGTGTCGCCGTCCGCCACGTGAGTGCATTGCCCCACGAGCGTCTCTGCCCGGAGCAGGGATGCAACTGCTGTAAAAAGAATCAGAATAGTGCGGAGGGAATCGGTCATCCGTGTAGGAACGCGCGCATTGTACCACACGTTATAGCATTTGGCAAACAGGAAATGTGGAGCATATTTTCCCGCCCGGCGTCGGAAGCTCTTTTTGAGCTTGCAGGCGGGAGGCCAATTTGATAGTATGCCGGATGTAACCAACTGTACACTGTTTCTGCTATGCTTGAGGCGCGCAATATATGTCTGGAGGTGGAATCCGGGGGCGAGACCGTTCATTTGCTCCGTCAGGTGAATTTCTGCATCCCGCCCGGTCACTTTGCGGCGATTGTGGGCCCGTCCGGATGCGGTAAGACGACCTTGCTGAAAGCTATTGCCGGGATAAAAGATACATCGGACGGCTCTTTTTTCTGGTGCGGACGCGATTTGGCGGAGGATGGTGATTTCGAGTCAGGAGAAGTGGGGTATGTGCCGCAGTTCAGCATTGCCTATGATGAGCTGACGGTGGATGAATGCGTGGAGAATGCCGCGCGTTTAAGGACGACTGTCACAGGGGATGAACTGGATGCGCTGATAGACGGGGTTCTGGAAGAAACGGGACTGGAAGAGATTGCTGACCGCCCGGTAAAACTGCTTTCCGGGGGGCAGAAACGTCGGTTGGCGCTGGCCATGGAGCTGGTGTCGCACCCTCACATATTGCTTTGCGATGAGGTGACGAGCGGGCTGGACCCCCGCTCGGAGCAGGAGATTGTGGAGCTGCTGCATCGGCTCAGCCGCCGGGAGGGGCGCATTGTTATCTCTGTGACGCACGATTTATCTCAGGCGGCGCTCTACGACAGCATCATGGTGATGAACGGCGGTTATCTGGCCTATCATGGCTCTGCCGAGGTGATGCCGCACTATTTCAGCGCAGCCTCGCCGGAGGATGTGTATGCCCGTCTGCCGAAGCGCGAGCCGGAAAAGTGGCATACCAGCTGGCTTTCCCACAGGGCTGATTATTATGCCCGTCTGGAGCGGGAGCATGTGGATAAATACCGCAGTCTCGGAGTGCCGCCGCCACCTGTCACCCCTCGTGACGAGAACGAAATTGCCCGGCCCGCTTCGTTCCTGCGCCAGACGCAGACGATGCTCCGCCGCCGCTTCACCTTGCTGTTCCGCGACAGGGCTCAGCTTCTCCTGCAGGTTGCCATGATTGTGATATTCCCGATTCTGGTGGCTCTTTTTTCCGGCAAGGGACAGGAGCAGTTGCTGACGCTTACGGATTCCATGGGGAGTGATATCATGGCAGAGGTGCAGGCCTTGCAGGAGCAGGCGGAAGTGCGGGCCAGGGTGGGCTCTGCCGTGTCGGGCATCATCATGTTCCAGGTGATTCTGCTGGGCTTGATGGGTGCCAACAATGCTGCCCGGGAGGTGGCCGGAAACCGCCTGATTCTGGAGAAAGAAAAGTTTGCCGGAGCATCCCCGTGGGCGTTCATCACATCGCGGGTTATCTATCTGACCCTGTTGATTCTGGTGCAGAGTGTGTGGATGTTTGCCTTTGTGCAGTATTGCTGGCCGCTGCGCGGAGATGCGGTGAATCATCTGTTGTTCCTGGTGCTGGCGAATGCCGCCATGACATCGGTCTGTCTGGGAATTTCGGCCAACTGCCGCACGCCGGAGCAGGCCTCTCTGCTGAGCATTTATCTGGTCGGCTTCCAGCTGCCTCTTTCCGGTGCGGTGCTGGCTCTGCCGGATACCATTGAGCGCTTCACGCAGCCCTTTATTTCCGCTTACTGGGCCTGGAGCGGCAGTGTGGACGGGTTGGATTCTGAGGTACTGAAGGCAGTCATCAGCATCGTCCAGACATCCTTTTCCGCCTCCCCTCTCTGCATCCTGGTACTGGCGGGGCATATTATTGCCGGCATGGTGCTGGCATACATCGGAGTGCGGCGGACATTCTGGGAGTGATAACACAATTTTTTAACGTGCAATTATGGCAAGAAGAAGCAAACGCAAAAGTCGTCGTGGGAATTCCAACACCTCCATGCTGCTGATTATTGCGGCGGTGGTGGTGTTGGTCGTTGTGGCCGGCGCGCTGGCTCTCAAACCCTCACAGCGGGAACAATCTCATTCCCTGGAACAGGGGCAGGGGTTCAGCGTGGAGGATTACCGCCGGGATGCGTCCCGATTCACCGGCAACGTGTACCGCATTGAGGGTCGCGTGGAGCATATTGAGACGCTGGGCAACGACCGTATTGTTGCCGTGGCCGTGCCCGGCAACCGACAGGAGCGTCTCCCCTTGCTGGTGCGCAGCGGGGCGGCGGGACGGGTGAACCTGACCCGCGGCGATTCGTTCCTTTTTGAAGTGGAGTGCTGCACCGGGCATACGGATGACCGGCGCGAGGTCAAGGGTGTGCTGGTGGTGCGCAATGTAGAAACAAAATGATGATGCCATGAATCTGTCTTCCCGTTATCTGATTCTGTTACCCTTGCTCTGTTCCTCTGTCTCTGCGCAGGAGCAGAAGCCGGAACCTGCTGCCCCGGCGGCGGCCGCAACTGTGGCTCAGCCGGCTGCGCCTTCGAATTCTCAGGCACCGGAGCTGTTCGGGGTGGAGTTCCCTCTGCTTGACCCGGCTTCCGACACCGTCAGCTACAAAGGCGGGGTGTTTGATGTGGGCAATAATGCTGTGGTGCGAGCCCGCTTCGAGAAATACCTCCAGCAGAACCCGGACGTCAGCGAGGATGCCCGCAAATACCGTGACAAACTGGAGGAACTCGTGCATGTGACCCAGCGCAATGCCCGCAGCGGCAAGGCCGTGGGCGGCGAGAATATGGTGCAGATCGGTCATGGACTCTACGAGATGAGTGAGTATCCGCCGGACGGAGGCCAGTCCGGCGCGCTGGCAAGCGCCATGGCCAGTGCTCTGGCCGTGCAGTTTGCCAACCGGAAGCGTGATAGAGAAAACGACAAATTGCAGGCCGAAATAGATGAGCTCGTGGCCCACACCAACCGCCTCACCAACCTCAATACCGGGCGCGGAGGTCGCACCCCCGGTGCATCAAGCCGAGGAAACGGCAAGGGTAAAACCTCCGGTGGCAATGCGGCCAATACACATTCGGTGAAAATCTCTCACAACACCAGGAAAATCGCCGGGCATGAGGCTGCACAGGTGAAGAATGATGCCGAGAGTACGGCTGCGCTCGCGTTGTCCAAGGTGAATTATCAGTCTATGCTGGTATCGCTGCTGCTGAGCCGTCGCTTTGACCACGCGCTTATCGGTGCCAACTCTTACCGCCACATTTTCCGGGATGGCGACACGACGCTGAAGCTCGAAAAGGATTCACAGGCTGATAAATTGTTCCGCAATACGGCGGGAATGCCCCCCACTGTCAACAGTATTGCTTCCGCAGCATCCACCGCCCGCCGAGAGGTCGACCAACACATGGAGGCGGTGAACAATCTGCTGGAGCAGAATAAGCTTTCGGATGCCACGCAGCATCTCATTGAGGCGGTGGCCGTGGGTGAGTATATGTCATCCGTCTCCACTTTCCCGGCGGAAAAACGGCGCCGCATTGCCGAATACTGGAGCCTGCGCCGCCGTGTGCTCACCTCGCTGAATGCCCGTGATTACGGCACGGCAGAGGAAATTGCCAAACGGATGAAGGAACTGGACCGTGATTTTGATGATGCCATGGTCATGAGCTACTGCGCCGGCAAGAAACAGCAGAGCGACCTCGCTCTCCGCAATGCCGTCAAGGCCTTGCAGGACGGCAATGATGAGGAGTTCAACAAATACATCACGGAAGCCGGTGAAATCTGGCCGCGTAACCCGCGGTTGGCAGAGGGACGCAGGAAGCTTGAAACCATTGATAGCCATGACCCGGTGAAACAGGAATTCAAAACACTCATCTCCCGTGGGGAATTCCGCACCATTTTCAATGAGCAGACGCGCTTTGAAGTGGTGGCCGTTGACCCGGAGCTGAAGGAGCAGTATCGCGATGCCATTACGCTCATCAGCACGATTGACGGTATGCTGACTCAGCTGGATGTGGCGGCGCAGCAGGACAGAGTTATCGGTCCCTGCATGGCCTACGAAATGCTGCTGGACAAGAAAAAGGAGGATGAACGCTATGCCTCCGACCCGCTTTTCAATGATGCGCTCAATCGCTATGCCCTTGCCGGGCACGACTTTGTGCAGGCGTTGGAACAGGCTGCTGAATGTGAAAAACGGGATGAGCTGGGCTCTGCCCTGGCATGCTATTACCGCGCGCAGTGCATTTACCCCGGTTCCCGCATGGCCCGGGCCGGTGCAGAGCGGGTGGCACAGCTGATTCTTCAGGCAAAGTTCTGATGCGTTCGTGTCCCGTCATCTCCCGATTTGCTCCTTCCCCCAGCGGACCTCTCCACGTGGGGCATCTGCTGGCGGCGTTGCAGGCGCGACGCTTGGCAGACGCGCATGGAGGCCGCTGTCTGCTGCGGGTGGAGGATATTGACGCCCGGGCGCAGCAGCCGGCGATGCTGGAACTCATGTATGAGGATTTGGCCTGGCTGGGCTTGCAGTTCGATGGTGAGGTGCTGGTACAGAGCCGCCGTTTTGCGGTCTATGGGGCCGTGCTGGACAAGCTGAGGGCGCTCGGGGTACTCTATCCCTGCTTCTGCACCCGAACGGAAATCAAGGCCCAGCTGGCAGAGATGGGACGAGCCCCGCATGCCACCCTGGGCTATCAGTACCCCGGCACATGCCGACATCTGTCGGCTGCCGAAGCGGAAGAACGCATGGCTGCCGGTGCTCCCCATGCCTGGCGGCTCAACATGCAACGCGTACAGGATATCATTGGCTGCCCGCAATGGCACGACCTGCTGCGGGGAACACAGCGCTGCGTCCCTTCCGTCTTCGGGGATGTGGTGTTGGCTCGCAAAGAATTCCCGGCCAGTTACCACCTCTGTGTCGTGGTGGATGATGCGGAGCAGGGGGTCACGCACGTGACACGGGGTGAGGATTTATTTGATGCCACCCACATTCACCGCGCTATTCAGGGAGTGCTGGGGCTTCCCGTCCCCACCTATTGCCACCACGGGCTGCTGCGGGATAACGAGGGAAAACGTCTGGCCAAACGCGATGGTGCGCGTTCTCTGGCATCGCTCCGTGCGGCCGGGTATACCCCGCAGATGGTCATGGAATCCCTGCAGGTCGCTCTGCGCAACAGCGGTATCTGGAACATTTGACATTTGGGCATATTGTGTTATAATTCCGTCGTTATGACCGCTGCTGAACGTGCTCTCTCCGTATTCCGTTGCCCTCCTCATCGCTATAATTGCGCCCAGGCAGTGTGTGCCGCATTCGGGTGCGAAGACCTGTTGGAACCGATGCAGTGCTGCGGCGGCGGACGTGCCCCGGAGGGCACCTGCGGGGCTCTCTACGGAGCCATTCAGGTGGCGCCGGAGCTGGAAACGCAGTTGCGGGAAGCCTTTGCCGCCACCAATGGAGCCACCACCTGCCGCCAACTCAAGGGTGAGGGCCGCGTGCCCTGCGAGGTCTGCGTGCGCACCGCCTGCGAGATTCTGGAGTCACTTCGCGCTTGATTTTTCTCCATTCAGCGCAGCGCGCTGAGTTCTTCATCCAAGTGCCCGACAGGGCACTTTTCTTCACCATCGGCGAAGCCGATTCTTCACCACGCCCGGCAGGGCGTTCTTCTCCACGAGCGCAAGCGAGTTTTTATTGCAAGATGAAGAACAGGGCTTGCGCCCTGTGGCGAAGAAAAATGCCTGCGGCATTTGGGTGAAGAACGCGCTATCGCGCGTGGTGAAGAATTCCTGCCGTTGGCAGGAATGGAGGTTAAGTCCAATACCGCTTTGCCACGCTGCTCAGCGTGGGCATGGTGTAGCGCGTGCGCAGCAGGCTCGCATCGCGGTGGCCCATCTCCAGCTGCAGCTCGGGCAGGTTGCGGAAATATGCCGCATGATAGGTGGCGAAGGTGTGCCGGCATACATCCGGCACCCAGCGCCGGAATCCCGCCGCGCGCCGCAGCGCACGCCATTTGCGCTGCCAGTCCCGCG
>JAFUQZ010000049.1 GCA_017472085.1 Akkermansia sp.
CAAGCGTAAAATTCGTAAAAGATTGAAGTTTTGCGAATTTGGGGAATACGAATAGTACGTGAGCAGCGAGCATCAGAATGACTGATTATCCCTAACTAACAGATTGTTAACACACAGCTTAGTTATCAGCATTCGTAATGCTGTATATTGGACTTGTAAGTTCGAGGGAGGCGTTTTCCTTGCTTATGTGAGCAGGACGGAATGTCTCTGTTGGGTGTTTCTTATCTGTTAACAATCAATATTAATCACGACAAGAAAAAGACATTTGCTGCTTTTGTTGCTCTGGCACTTGGCGGTTTGGCCATGGGGGCTCAGACAACGATTGATTTCTCGTTTTCACAAGCGTCTGATGTTATCACATTCGATTCCATCTCGTTGAATCAGGACTGGACACTTACTTTGAACCTGACGACGACGGTTACAAGCGGTTTTAACCAATGGGGTACTCCTATTATTTCAACAGAAAATGATGCTACTGCTGCTACTCAGTTGTTGCAGGTGTATGCCGGCGTAGCCGGTGACAGTATGGTTGTGAAGCCTAATCGCGGGGATGATAATTGCAAGGTGACATTAGGAACTGATGCGCAACAAGCTTGGAAGGCCACATCCGCTAAAGCGCTCGTGCTTGGTTATGATGCTGAGGCGAAGACGCTCACATTCAATGTAACTGATGGCATCGGAACATTGATTGCAGATAAAACTTGGACATCTATCAGCTTTGTAGACAGTAAGACTAAAACAGATAAGATTCTGACTCAGTTGAAGACAGGCATCAGCGCAGACATGGTGACGAGTCAGGGCTGGACCTTGCCGAGTGGCTCATTTACTTATGGTAAGGCGGACGCCGTTCCTGAGCCCACGACCGCTACACTTTCTCTACTGGCGTTGGCCGGGCTTGCCGCACGTCGTCGCCGTAAGTAAAATTGTCTTTTTCATTCAATTGAAAGCAAGGCCGTGGCTCCTGTTTCGGGCCGCGGCTTTTTGTTATAGGGCAGAGGCAGCCGATAAGTCCGTAGTTCTGTGTTTTTTCTCCCATCCGCGCAGCAGCAGGGGGAGCACGGTATCGATGCGTGCCATCCTCTCCCATGTCATCCGACTTGTCTCCAGGTGGATGACACCGGATGCCGTGATGGTTATTTCCCTCAGAGACAGCTCGGCAAGGGGATAGAGTTCCGTCGTGTGAGTGGCATATATCTCCCCCATCGCTTGATCTGTGAGGAAATAGAACCGGCGGTTTTCCAGATGCCGGATATAGAATAGGAACAGAAGAATTCCCCACCCTATGGCAAAGAGCACCCAGGTAGACATCTGAAGCACCTGTGATTGCAACAGGGCGTGTCCCGTTGCCAGGGTGTACACCGCCATGAACGCTGCGAACAGATAAATTCCCCGCCCCGGCAGCCATGCCTCCGCGCATCCGACCCACAGCAGCCTGTCATCCCGGGCAAGAACCTGTCGGATACGAGCCCTGAGCCTGACAGGCAGTTGCTCATCCGCATGCGTGAGGTCGCGGCGCGCCGGAGGTATCGGAACAGGCGGTATGTTTTCTGCGGCGCGCTGGAGGATTCCTGCCACTTTGTCGGCCTCTGCCAAGCAGAAGAGTCCCTCCGTTTTCTCTTTCTTGCGGATGATGATATCGCCGCTGCCATCCTTTCGGATATTCAGATTCTGAATGAGGTCATCACTCAGGGGGACGGCTTTCATGGTATTCTTTTCATATCGCAGCAGAAAACGGGAGCTGACGGCGTAATACCGGGCATTGTCCCCGAATAACAGTTTCTGCCAGAAACGCATCAACCACCAGGACACCAGCATGAAAGGCAACCAGAACATCAGAAACCCCATTTTATCTGCCGTAACAGATTGCGTAAATAATATCGCGATGACGACAAGCAGAGTCTTGGAGCACCAGGTGATGGAAACAAACAGAATGAACACCCCACCGCTCAAGCCCTCTGCATCCAGAAAATTTCTCTTCATCCCGGGCATGGACGTACCTGCCCACAGAATTTCATCCCCGGGCAGCAGCACCTGCTCCATGCGCTCACGTACCTCGCGAGGAAAATCGATGTCACTCAGTTTCATCTGTTGCGCTCCGGGTGTTTAATTGGTCACAGCAATAGAAGAATTCCGGCAGCAGTCCGGGATAGCTGCAGGGATAATCAATGTTCCGTTCCTCCATTTCCAGAGTGCCTTTTCCCCGGGAATCAATGATGATTTGTTGGAAGCGGCATTCGGAAAGCGGGGTAAGCCGAGGGGGCCGCCCGGGAGTGAAATATCCCAGTGAATGGCTGGTGAGGATGGCGTAAGATTTTTTTGGTGAGTAGTGTGCGTAGAGATACAATGCGACTCCCGCCAGGATAAGCAGGCCGATAATGTAGCAAACCTGAGCAAAGCCGATGATGTCGATTCCGTGATAATAATCATGCAGCATGACACCGGTGTATACCAACATCAACAGAACAAAACACCAGGATTTCCAGGGAAATCCGCTGCGGGGGTCAGGTGCTGCCCAGAGAATGTTTTCCCCTTCTGCCAAATGTTGTTGCAGCTGCTGTCCGGCGGGCTCGGACAACAAATCGCTGAAGCTTGATTCGGGTTGATTCCGCCCGGGGGCGGCGAATGGGTGATGTTGTGCCGCCGCGCGGTCGAGTATCATGGATGCAGCACGCACATCCGGCAGGAAAAACATGCCGTCTCTTTCCTTGTCAGACTTCAGGAAGATATGGCCCTGTCCCTGTGCATAGGCTTCTGTTTTGAGAATCATGTCCGGCTTGATGGGGCGAGCCTGCAGCTTGTCATGGACATCCATCAGCAGGAAGTGGCGGGTGATGGCATAGCAACAGGTGTTCCCCCGGAATATAGCCCTGTACCAGGTGCGAATGAGCGCAATGGCTATGACCACAAAGGGAAGCAGAATCATGACCATCGTCACAGCGAGGGAAAGATCTTTGTTTCCCTCCATCAGCATTGTGCCGATGGCATACAGAAAGACAGACACGCCTCCGCACCATGCCAGCGTGAACAGCAGCATGAAAGGCGCGTTGGTGCTGCCTCCGATTTCATGCAGCCGGCTGTCCCAACCGGGGATGGGACGCGCCGCCCAAAGAATTTCATCCCCGGGCAGCAGCACCTGCTCCATGCGCTCACGTACCTCGCGAGGAAAATCGGTGTCACTCAGTTTCATAGGTCGCAGTCAGTCTGGCACAAAAGGAAACAGGTGTCAATTAAATAGTCTCAACGAGATTTACGATTGACGAGTTACGAATGACGAATTTAAAGTTCGTTGCGCGCAGATGTTCTGCTTAACGGTCATTTTCATTTATCTTTTCCCCCAAAAAAAAGCACTGCCTTGCGGCAGTGCTGTGAGAAAACGGAGAGAACGATGTGGGGGCTCAGAAGTTCCAGCGGATGGCGGTGGTGTATTCCCAGCCGTTGTAGCAATCTGATCCGTTGTTGCAGGCGGTGGTGTACTCCGCGCCGAGCATGAGCTTGAGCATGTTCTTATCCTTCGGAGAGAGGTAGAAGTCTGCACCGAAGTAGAAGGCGTTGATGCTGTCCACCCAGGAGGAGGCGGTGGTGTTGGTGCAGATGTAGCGGTCTGCGCCCAGCTTGCAGGCGTTGTCGCCGGTCATCCCGGTGTAGCGGAACACCAGATCCACGCGGTCGGTGAGGGAGTAGACGGGCTGGAGCTGGAGGCCGATGTTGTTGCCGCCGCCGTTCTGCATCTCGCAGTTGCCCACAATGTTGGCGAGGAAGAGCCATTTGTCCTTTTTGACTTCGTAGCCCAGGGAGAGGGCATCCTTCACGCCGATACCGTAGCAGTTCGCGCCGGGGGCGGTGCCGTTGTTGTAGGAATTATTGAAGTCGTGTGCGTACTGAACGGAAACCTTGTGATAACCGCTTTCCGTGACGTGGAACTTGTGGGAGGCACCCACGATGGCAAAGAACTTGTCTTCCCAGCCGAATTCGCCCTTGAGGCCGCGGCCATCGCGGTAGGCATCGCGGTGGTTGTTGCTTTTGGAGGCGCAGGCGCGGTCATTGGCCAGGAGTTGGAGGTAGACCGTGTCCTGTTTATTCGGGGAATAGGTGATGTCCAGACCCCAGTTGGAGTCCAGTGCATACTGATTGCCCACAAAGGAACGCTCCACGCAGGTGAGGGCTGAGGAGGGGGTGGAGTAGTCCGTGGTGAAGAGAGGTTTGAGCTTGCCGGCTTTCACGCTGAGCCCCTTCACGGCCTTGATATCCTGCTTCACCCAGATATCGAAGAGGTCGGTGTAGGAGAAGTTGCGCACAGTGCGACCGTTCTTCCAGGTGTGGCGATAGGGCAGACCGCCGATGCGAGCCCAGGTGTGGAACTGGGTGCCGGTGCGGAAATCCACGTTGACCCCGACCCAGGAGCGCCGGAATTCATGGTTGAAGGGGCTGCCGCCGTCTTTCAGGTGGAGCCCGTTGCTGCCGTTGGGCTGGACGGAGGCCATCTGGTACTGCTCCATCCAGGCGAAGCGTACCTTGGTGACAAAGCTGTCCTCATTATTGTAGACCGTGAGGCCTTTCTTCCAGTTTTCCAGCTCGGCTCCTATGGCCTTTAAGGTGGTGACACCCTGCGCCACGCTGCTCATGGCCACCGTGGCAGCCATGACGATTCCGATAAGGGATGGTTTCATGATTATCGGAGCTTGGAGAAGAGAGTTTGCTGGTCGAGGATGGGCATGTATTCCTTGTAATCGATACCGGCATCCAGGATGTAGAGCGTGAGCAGACGCTTCACGATGGCGAGAATCTTTTCCGGCTGCCAGGGCTTTTCGATGTAGTTGTTAATCTGGCCTTCGTTGATGGCATCGATGGTGTCGGCATGGGTGGCCTGGCCGGTGAGCAGCACCTTACGGGTCTTGGCAAAACGGGGGTCGGCTGCCACCTTGCCCAGCAGTTCCGTGCCGCTCTCGCCCGGCATCACCTGGTCAGAGATGACGATGGCCACGAAATCGCCGTCATCGTCAATCTGCTCCATGAGCTTGAGGCAGTCTGCCACGCCGGAGGCTTCCTCCAGACGCACGAGCGGGGTGAGCGGACGGAGGTCACGCATGACGGAATCCAGCACTTCCTGCTGGTCATCTACACAGATAATATTAATCGTTTCCATGAATTTGTGTTGTGGGAAGGTTAATAGTGAAAGAGGTTTCCTCATCGGTGCTGGTCAGCCCGATGGTGCCGTTATAGCTGTCCACGATGCGGCGGATGATGGAAAGCCCCAGTCCCAGGCCGAAATCGAGCCCCTGTTTCTTGGTGGTGAAGCTGGGCTGGTAGATTTTCTCGATATGTTCCTGCGGGATGCGGGGGCCGTTGTTGGTGATGGTGACGGTGACGTATTCCTGCGGCAGGAGGCTGACCCCCTCTGCCCGGAAAATGCCGGTGGTCACGGTGATGCACGGGTTTTCCCGTTTCTCGATGGTGAGCGCATCATAGGCGTTCTGGACGATGTTGGTCCAGATTTGCATGAGCTCGCTCTTGTCCGCCGTGAGGGCGGGCAGGGGCTTGAATTCGGTTTTGAGAGTGACGTGCTTGAGCTTGTTGTGCAGCAGGTGCAGGGCGTCCTTGACCGTCTGTACCACGTCCACCCCCGGCTCGCGCGCGGAGCTGGGTGCTCCCATCTGCTTGACTGCGCGGACAATGCCTGTGGCGTGGTTGGCAGCCATCTGCATGTCGCGTAAATCATGCCCCATTTCCCAGATGCGGAAGTTGCGCTTCACATTGCGCACAAAGCGCCAGCTGAGTTTTTTGTACTCTGCCTCCGAGGGGGCGATGTGCGCCAGCACCCGGGCGGCGTTCTGGCTCATGCCCAAATCGCGTTCATAATGGCGGACGACGGGGCGTAAGTCGCTGGCTGAAAGGAAGCTGGTGTCCTCGTATCCCTTGAGGAAGAGCTGGGCGTTGAGCTTATCCTGCGATTCGAGAATTTCGGTGAGGGTTTCTGCCATGAATTCCGTGCGGCGGGCAATGACACCGACGGCGTTGTTGAGCTCGTGGGCGATACCGGCGGAGAGCTGCCCCAACAGCGCGGCCATTTCGGAGCGCTGGAGCAGCCGCATGGCTTCCTCGCGCTCGGCGGCGCGGCCGAAGATGCGGTCATTGCGGGCGGCGAGCTCATGGATGACCACGGGGAGGAACTGCTGGGCAAAGGGGCCGTACTCGTACTGCTCCACAATGGGGGTGGTGTCATCAATATAGGCCAGTCTGGTGTCCTCCAGTGCATAGAGCGAGGTGCTGCTGCGGAACGCTCGGGAAAAGAAACTCTGCACGCAGACGAACGAACCCTCATCGGCCCGGAACACCTCGTGCCGACGCCCCTCGCTTTCTGTCGGCATGTGGGTGCTGGGCTGGTTATCCTCTTCGCGGTAGGAGATGACAGAACCCTCCATGATGCGGTACATGCGGCGGGTGCGCTCACCCTGGCCGATGAGCAGCTCGCCGGCAGCCAATTCCACGGTGCGCCCCGCATCGCTGAAATAGACGCGTTTGAGACGCTCCAGAGCGCGCGTGATGTTGTCGGAAAGCGGAATCATGGCAAGGTTTGACTGACTTCAACGCTAAATCTACCACATTCCGCAAGCCATGGCAAGTTTTCTTGCATCGTTTCCCGCCCGCTTTGCGCGATTTTTCGCAGATTTGTGACGAAAAAAAGGCGCAGATGGTCGGGAGATATCTCTTGACAAACGCTCAGCGTCCCTCTAGCATAGCGGGGTATGAAACTGGTGAGCTGGAATGTGAACGGCATCCGTGCCACGCTGGGCAAGGGGCTGGCAGAGAAGATGGACGCGTTGCAACCGGATGTGCTGTGTCTGCAGGAGGTGAAAGCCCGCCCGGAGCAGGTGAGCGACCTCTGGCTGGCCTCCTGGCCGCACGTGCTGTGGAATCCGGCGCAGCGTCCGGGGTATTCCGGGGTGCTGATTCTTTCCCGCACCGCTCCGCTGAGCACCTCTCTGGGTATCGGCGTGCCGGAGCATGACACCGAGGGGCGCGTAGCCACGATGGAGTTTGAGGAGTTCTACCTGGTGAACTGCTATACACCCAACTCTCAGAATGAACTGGCCCGGCTCCCCTACCGGCAGGAATGGGATGCGGCTTTCCGGGCCTACGTCAGCCGCCTGGCAGAGACCAAGCCGGTGGTGTTCTGCGGGGATTTGAATGTGGCACATGAGGAGATTGACCTCGCCCGCCCGGCGGCCAAC
The DNA here is from genome assembly GCA_017472085.1 of Akkermansia sp. Classification (GTDB taxonomy): domain Bacteria; phylum Verrucomicrobiota; class Verrucomicrobiia; order Verrucomicrobiales; family Akkermansiaceae; genus Akkermansia. The sequence goes on from JAFUQZ010000049.1 coordinate 7,230, forward strand.
CATTTCAGCGCCGGGTTCTCGGATGAGGAACGCGCCGGGTTCACCGCTCTGCTGGAAGCCGGATTTGCGGACACGTTCCGCCGCCTGTACCCGGAGAAGAGGGATGCGTATTCCTGGTGGAGTTTCCGCGGGGGTGCCCGTGCCAGGAATGTCGGGTGGCGCATCGATTACTTCTGCGTGTCGGAGAGCCTGTTCACCCGGGTGAAGTCGGCAGAGATTCATGCGGACATCACCGGGTCTGACCACTGCCCGGTATCGCTGGAGATTTCTGCACAGTAAGCCGCTTTTTCAGATTGCAAGGCGTGGGCGGATAGAGTAGAATACCCGCATGAGTTACGATCTGATTGTGATAGGCGGCGGCCCCGCCGGTTATGTGGGTGCAATCCGTGCAGCACAGCTGGGCAAGAAAGTGGTGTGCGTGGAGCGCGAGCGCGTGGGCGGCACCTGTCTGAACTGGGGCTGTATTCCCACCAAGGCTCTGCTGAAGAACGGCGAGGTGTACAATACCGTTGCCCGTCGCGCGGCGGAGTTCGGCATGATCACCGAGGGCCTCAGCTTTGATTGGAGCGCCGTCATCGGGCGTTCCCGTCAGATCAGCGACCGCCTTTCCGGCGGTATCGCCTTCCTGTTCAAGAAAAACAAGATTGACAGCGTGACCGGTGAGGCTTCCATACCCGCCGCCGGCAAGGTGGAGGTGAAGGCTGCCGATGGTACCGTGACCACGCTGGAAGCCCCCAATATTCTCATCGCCACCGGCGCCCGTACACGTGAGGTGCCCGTGTTCCCCTTCAACGGCAGCACCATCATCGGCAGCAAGGAGGCACTCACCCTGGCCAGGCATCCGCAGAGCATGATAGTCATCGGCTCCGGTGCCATCGGTACCGAGCTTTCCTACGTCTACCACTGCTTCGGCACCAGGGTGACCCTCGTGGAGGCTCTGCCCCGCATCCTGCCCAATGAGGATGACGATGTGAGCCAGGCGGTGGAGCGTTCCTTCAAGAAGCAGGGCATCACCTGCATGGCCGGTGCCCGTGTGGAGAGCCTCAAGGACAATGACGGTCAGAGTGTGACGGCTGTCATCACCGCCAAAAACGGCAAGACGCAGGAAATTACCGCCGATGTGTGCCTGGTGGCCATCGGCGTGGTGCCCGTGGTGCCGGAGGCCGCCGGACTGGAGCTGACGGAGCGCGGCTTCATCAAGGTGGATGAGCGCTACCGCACCAACCTGCTGGGCGTGTATGCCGCCGGCGACTGCATCGGCGGTATCATGCTGGCTCACACCGCCAGCTATGAGGCAGAGCAGGCCGTGGAAGGCATGTTTGATGCCGACCACGTTCCGGCACATCCCGTGGTGGTGCCGGGCTGCACCTACTGCCACCCGCAGGTGGCCAGCGTGGGCAAGCGCGAGCGCGAGCTCAAGGAAGCCGGTGTGGAGTACAAGGTGGGCAAGTTCCCCTTCCAGGCCATTGGTCGCGCCGTGGCAGGCGGTGATACGGAGGGCTTCGTGAAGCTGCTCTTCGGCAAGGAGAACGGCGAGCTGCTGGGTGCTCACATTGTGGGCGATAACGCCACGGAGCTCCTGACTGCGCCCGAGCTGGCCCTCAACAGCGAACTGACCGATGCCGACCTCAACGCCATGATTTACGCGCACCCCACTCTGTCGGAAGCCATCCATGAGGCTGTGCTGGCGGCAGACGGTCGCGCCATTCACGCCTGAGACCGCCCCCTTTTCCCATGGCTCGCAAGTTCTATTACGATACCGGCAGCGAAAAGGTCGGCCCTGTCACCGGCAATGAGCTGGTGCGGCTGCGTGCTGCCGGACAGCTGGATGACAATACCTGGGTGCGCCGCGAGGATTCCGGTACCTGGCGTCCGCTGCACAGCGTCAACCTGCGCGAGGAGGAGGAAGAAGAGGCCAATCCCGGACTGCTCAAGACGCTGTGGCGCAGCGGCATGCTGGTGCCGCTCCTGCTGGTGGGGCTGGGACTGGTGATTTTTGCCATGCTGGCGGTGGGGGCGCTGAGCATCTTCTGGCCGGTGCTGCTGATAGTGGCGGTCATCTGGATGCTCAACCAGTTGTTCAAGTAAGATATCCGCATGATAACGCTGGCACAGATTACGGGATTTGACGACCACATCCTCTTCTACCTGAGCTGTGTGTTTGCCACGGTGGTGGGTGCCATTGCCGGCGCCACGGCCTCCACCCGTGTGCGCATGGATATCTTCGGCATCATCATCTGCGGTACTATTGCTTCGCTGGGCGGCGGTACCGTGCGAGATATCCTGCTGAGCGGGACGCTGCAGCCGGACGGTACACCCGTGCGCGTCTACTGGGTGACGGACAGCGATGTGCAGTTCCTCTACATGGCGCTCATCACCTCCGTCATCGTCTTTTACGTGACCCGCTACATCGGTATGCCCAAGGGGACTATCCGTGTGGCAGATGCCTTCTCCATGGCCTTTTTCACCATGCTGGGTGCTGCCAAGGCGCAGATGCTCGGTTGCCCGAATCTGGTGTGCATCTGTATGGGTGTCTGCACCGGGGTGGCGGGCGGAATCCTGCGCGATGTGGTCACCGGCAATGTTCCCTACGTGTTCCGCTCCCGGGAAATTTATGCCTCCGCTGCCTTTGCCGGCTGCGTGGCGTTCCTGGGGTTGCAATGGCTGGGCTGCTCGGTGGATATCTCCTACATCGTGGGGACTGTGGTGGTCTTCGTCACCCGCATGGCAGCCGTGTACTTCAACTGGAGTCTCCCCTCCTACCGCCCGCTCTTCGAGACGGTCGATACGGACAAACACTAATAAAGTACGAATGACGAGTTACGAATGACGAATTTGCAAATTCGGCTCGCGTTGCTCGCATGATGAACGATGAAGGCCGCTTTGCGTTCATGGAAAACATCTGCGCGACAGCGCAGCGAACTTTAAATTCGTCATTCGTAAATGTTATTCACGGTTAGGGAGTGTAGCGGTGTCGTACTGCTACTATGAAGACCCGAAGCATTGGTGCATTGTTGATAACAGCTGCGGCAGCGGTAGCGCAGGAGCCCCTCTCACAGTACCTTGATACGGCTTTCGGCTGGTTGCCGGGCATGATGCCGGAGCAGACGGTGCCGGCCAGTCTGCGGCAGGGGATGCCCCCGGAGCATCAGCAGTCGCGACGTTACGGAGGTGTGCCGACTTCCGTTTCCCTGCTGGAGCAGAGTAACCGCCGGGCAGCGGCAGCAGGTGATTCCCTCACTTGGGGGAACTGGCAGCTCTTCCCGTCGAGTGCTCCGCGTTTCATGCCCTATCTGGATAGTGTGTTCGTGCCGGGTAATACCTGTGCGGAGCCCTGCACCTTTGTGCAGTGTGACCCCATTTCCACCGGGGCACAGCGCGTGAAGAAAATTCTCTCCGACTATGGTTTGCAGTACAATGCGGTGGCATCGTACAACTATGCCCGCATAGCTCCCTCGATTCGGGGGAAGCGCAACAATTTCTCCGCGTTCAATTTTCAGGCGGCGGGTAAATGGTTTCTGGCCCGGACACGCAACAATGCGCACAGTATTTTCCTGTCCTTCGAGGCGGACTTGGGGCTGGGGGTAAACTTCAACCAGCGGCGCGGGGGAGTGCAGAGCAGCCTGGGCAGCCTCAGCCAGCCTCAGAGCAGTCTGCGCGGCGGTAATGGCGTATTCCTGCCGGAGCTGGCTCTCGGGTTCAGTGCCTTTGATGGACAATGGGTGGGTATGGTCGGCACGCTGGATGTCTCCAACTATCTGGACCAGAATGCCTATGCGGGTTCCTGGCACGGAAACCTCACCAACTCTGCATTCGGCAGCAATCCCTGCCTGCCGCTGGAGTGGGGAAACTGGGGGTATATGACAGCCTGGCAGCCCTCCGAGAACTTCTATGCCATGTATGCCACCACCGGCAGCAACGGCGGTATCAACCGCAATCCGTTCCGCTACATCAGCCGCGATTACTGGGTGCATGTGGGCGAAATCGGTTTCATCTCCGATGATGTCTGGGGGATGGGGCCGGGCACTTATCGCCTGCAATACACCATTACCCGCCATGATGGTGCAACCGGCGATGGTGTTGCCTGCAACATCCAGCAGCAGTTGGGGCACAATTCGCGCCTGGGCTTTTTCACCCGCTGCGGGTATCTGGACAGCGATGCGAGCGCAGTAACCGGGGTACGCGCCGCCGCCACGGCCGGGCTGGTGCTCCAGGCGCCGTTCACCTCCTCCGGCTGGGGCAGTCAGCAGAATAATGACCAGGTGGGCTTCGGCTTCCTCTGGCAGCGGGCGGGTGGCACGGAAAAGCCTTATGCTCATAAGGATGAATACGGTCTGGAGCTCACAGCGGTGGTGCAGCTCACGCCCACGTTCTACCTGCAGCCGGATATTCAGTACATCTTCAATCCGGTGCATGCGGAGTCCCGCGACCACGCCGTTGTTCTTCAGTTGCAGGGCGTCTTTGCCTTCTGAGGGAGATTTGCCCGGCATAGGCCACTTTTGCGCTTGCGGGGGCGGGAGAGATGGGGTATGATGTGAGGCAGAAAGAATCATCAGTCATCATGTCCAGTCAACAGGAACCGGTAGCGGAATTCACCACGGTGCAGGCAGTTTTTGTGCGTCAGCGTAACTGCCTGCTGCTGCGTGCCGACATGTCGCCGCTGTATGTGGATTATTACCTGCATCTCATGCAGCATGGGCAACGCAATGCGGAGTGCGAGGATGGTGTGCTGAAGAAGCTGCTCGCCTACTTTACGCTGCATCTGGTTTCCCGTCCCTGGCAGGAGTATCATGCCTGGACCTTCAACACCTGCTCGCCCAGCCCGGCCAACTATTTTGTCTCCGGCTCCTCCGTTGATGAGGAAGTGGTGGGGCGCGCTTTTACCGAGGGGGTGCGAGAGACGGAGACCAACATGCTCTTTGCGCAGAATCTGATGCCGAACAAAGACCCGCAGACTTCTGCCATCACGCTGGGCAAGGGGAGCGTGGAGTCCTGGGTGGAGTCCTACTACCGCCAGAGCGAGCAGCGCATGGCGCGGGCCTTTGACCTGGGGAACGACCGGTTTGCCCTGCTGACGGCACAGCCCGGCGCTGACCACGATTGGCTGGAGGCGCTCACGGCTGAGGACGTGCAGAATATCGACGGAACAGAGCAGACGAAGGTGCTGGAGACCCGCAAGTTCTACTTCCGCTGCGGTTGCACGGTGGATAAAATTCTGCCCATCATCCGATCCCTGCGCCACAACTTTGCCGATCAGCTCTCTGAGCAGGGGTATGTGGAGGCTTCCTGCCCGCGCTGCGGTGCCACCTACAAGGTGACAACGGAGATGCTGGAGGGCGGCGATGCTCCGGATACACCCCCGGCCTGATTGTTTGCTACTACCGCCGATGAAGCCACTACTGTCCCTGCTGCCTGTTCTGTTCCTGTGTGCCTGTACCCCGGTGCGCACGGTGTACGACCAGTACGGGCAGGAGGTGAAAGAAAGTGAGGGAGCCACGCAGTCCGACCTCAATTCCCGCTTCGAGAAGGAGTTTGAGTCTGCTTTCATGGAGAAGAAAGGTCAGGATGGTGTGCCGCAGACCTCGTCCAACCGCGTCAGCTCATTTCAGAAGCACCTGGATGACTCTCGCAGGATGCAGGATGAATACCTCACGAAATCCTACGGCGCCCTGCGCGAGAATGATTCCCGCTCTGTCATCTATGCCGGAGCCTCTGCGGATTCACGTTATTCCCGGGATGCTGACCGCCGGGAGAAAGACAGGAAAATGGCCTATGGCAGCGATATGCGCCCGGATTTCATGAACCCCACCCACGGCATCAGCCATTCTTCCCGCTATGGGGTGGACAGCACCCACCGCTCCTCCATGGATGGGGTGGCCGGCCCCGGCTATCATGACTCGACCTACGCCACTTCCGAGGCTGACTATCATCGAGATGAGGCCAACTGGTATGTGGAGGGCCGCCGCGACAAGACACCTCAGCCCACCATCACCAATTTCCGCGATTATTATCGGCAGTCCATCAAGAGCACCCGCGAGCTCCTCGGGCGCGACAAAAAGGCCGAGGACGGCGAATAGGAGAAGCAGAAAAGGCGATGTCATGGTTCGATTGCTGATTTTTTTCTTTCTGCCTGTTTTTATCGGTGTTGTCACCGGGCAGAATATCGACTTTACCGTGCCGGAGCCCCGGCAGCCGGAGCATGTGATGCGGGTGGAGCTGATTCCCGCCGAGGGGCTTATCCTCACTCCGAAACAGGAGCAGGATGTATTTCGTATGGTGGCGGAACGCTGCCGCCTGCTGGCTCCTCATGATATGCCGCCGCGTCTGGTGCGGCGTGAGGGGCAGGTGTTTCTGCAGCTGTATGGACCGCAGAAGCTCCGCGCGGGAAAAGATATGGCCACGCGCCTGCAACACTTCCTCAACCGCCGTCCCCGGACCTGTTTTCTGGCGGTTCATCCCCGGCAGCAGGACTTACTGGCACAGTCTGCCGTCATCAATACCATCTCTCGCTATGAGCTGGAGATGACCGCCTGGATGGAGAGCCCGCGCACTTCTCCGCCTCCGCGGCTGCCACACCTGCCGGATTCCGGCGAAACCGCCGGTTATATGCTGGCCGAGCAGCCCGGGACGGATGAGCAGGGGAACATCGGCTACGCCTACCTCATCGTGCGTGCGCCGGAAGTTGCCCGCAGCGAAGGCTTGCTCGTGGACAACGAAGGGGTGGCAGAGGTGGAAATCGTGCCTGCCGGAGCAGGCCGGAGCCCGGAGAAAGGTGTACGCATACGCTTGCAGGCGGGGGCAACAGCCCGATTGCACAAACTGACGCTTCCCCTTGCCCGGGAAAAGGGGCAAATTGCCCTGGTATCTGACGGAACTGTACTGGCAGTTGCTACCGTGACCGAGCCGCTGAGCCGGGAATTCATCCTCAGTGCGGCAGATGCCCCGGATATGCTGTACTCTCTGCTGCCTCCCCTTCCGTGCGAAGTAAAGCTGCATCCCGTCAGGGAATGAGATACGGCAGCGGGTCAATCCCCAACCCCAGTTTGAGCGCCAGATACAGCACACATACCACGCAGAGCGTGCCCACCAGCACTCGCATGACTTTGGTCAGAATCCAGACCCCCAGCAGCACGACGGCAATGACGCCTGCCACAGAGGTGTCGGCTGCCGGAAGCATGCTGCTGATATCTGCCGAGTCAAACCACCCGGACAGCTGAGAGAGGATATCGCTGAGCTCAATCATGATTATTCTTCGTCAAAAACAAGAGTTTTCGTCCATCCGTCGCGCGGGGTGAACGTGTTGGGAAAAATAGCGCGGGCGACCTCGCGGAATGCTTTCGGATTGGGCAGGGAGGGGCTGTAATGCGTCAGCCACAGCTCGCGTACCCCGCCTGCTTCTGCCGCCAGCCGAGCCGCCTCGCTGAATAACATGTGACGGTTCTCCAGCGCTTTGGGCAGCATCTCATCCTCGCCGTACATTCCCTCGCAGATGAATAAATCCGAATCCGCTGCCGCAGCGGCAATGCCGGGTGTGGGGCGTGTATCCGTGCAGTAAGTCAGCTTCAGCCCCCGGCGTGGCGGCCCCAGCACCATCTCCGGTGTGTAGGTACTTCCTTCGTGCTCAATCGTTTCACCTTTCTGCAGCCGGTTCCAGAACGGCAGAGGAATTGCCAGTTCCCGTGCCCGGTCGGCATCAAAACGACCCATTCTCGGCAGCGTGAAGCTGTACCCATAGCACGGCACTCCGTGGTTCACCCGGAACGCGCGGATATCACACTCCAGAAAATACATCAGCTCCTCATCCGTCTCCAGCTCGCTCACACGGATGTCGAACGGCAGGTTTGGTGCAATGCTGCGCAGGGCATTCACGGCCCGCTCCGTACCCACGGGGCCCACAATGGAAAGCTCCTCCATGCGGCCCTGATTCCCCATCGTCAGCAGCAGCCCCGGCAGCCCCGAAATGTGGTCTGCGTGCAGATGCGTGAGCAGAATCTTATCCACCGGTTTGAGGGTCACACCTGCCCGCTGAGCGGCAATCTGCGTGCCTTCGCCGCAATCAATCAGGACGGCGTGTCCCTTGTAGCGCACCATCAGCGAGGTGAGCCAGCGATTCATCAGCGGCAGCGTGCCGCCCGTTCCCAGCAGACATATATCCAGCACGGCCGTTAGTGTCTCATGACAAAGCCCCTATTGTCAAGGATTTTCCCATCCATCACCTATTCCGGCAGGAATAGTTTTTCACCCGCACGCAGTGCGTTTTCGCACAAGGCGACAGCCTTGTTTTCACAGCACCCGCCAGGGAGCTTTTTCATCTGTGGCTTTATAGCCGTAGCATCGGATGAAAAAAGCCTGCCTGAGCAGGCTGA
>JAFUQZ010000050.1 GCA_017472085.1 Akkermansia sp.
ACCGGGAAACACTCCTTCAGCACCACCGTGCGCTGCAAATTCGCATCCCACGCCACATACGTGATACCAAAGCCCCCCTGCCCCAGCACCTTCAGAATCCGAAAGTTGCCGATATACGTCTGCGGCGGTAATGCTACGATGTCCATATATAGAAACTGATATACTTACCGTTGTCATCCTAACAGCTGTCCCGCTTTTTGTCAATTTTTTCTCCAAGCCAAGATTTTGCCCGCACCATAACCCATTCAAGACAAAAGAACTAAACGCATATGCGGAAAATCCACAGTAGCACCTTGGATTTTCCGCATGTATTTTACTCGGTTCACACCGGGGAATTACATGTGACCCAAACCTTTTTGAAAAATAGCCTTTATACACTCAAAACAGGCACATTTCTCCAAATATCCCTTGCTCAGAATGGTACGCAGCCCATTCATTGCCGGAAGCTTTCGCTCACATCAGCATCGGCGTAAGCCGCACCCTTTCAATTCGTAAATCGTAATTCGTCACTCGTAAATCCATATATCCCAAGCCTCGGTGACAGCGCATGCTAGCCGGGATAAACGAGAGAGAGGTGGGTGAAATCACTCACCGAGGCGGGGAACCTCATCTGCCAGGAACTCTGCCAGCGTCTTGCCCTGCGCAAAAGCCTTTTTCTCCAGCACCTTGCGGGTGGCGGGATCCAGACTGAGGGTCACGCGCGTCTCCTCCGTCACCTGCACACGGGAGGGGAGAGAAAGCGGCAGCTCCTTCATCATCTCACGGATGATATGCTCCTTTGCAGCGGGAATCACCTTGCGCGCCATCCAATTGCGCACCGTTGTCTCCGTCACATAGCATTTCTCAGCAAGCCAAGCGTAGCTGTAGTTGTTTGCCTTCAACCACAGCTTTACATTCAGCTTCAGTTCGTCCTGATTCTGCGCTTCCACGGTGGCAAATATAGCATTATAACCACACGTTTGCAAGCCGATATTCCGACAAATCGAAAAACTCTTACCAAATCGTTAGATTTTGGTTGACTTGATAGACGTTTTGATATATTTATATGTCTACAAAACGAATTCAGCAACCATGACTATCTCCTTCCTCTGTCCCCACTGTGGCGGTCACCAGCTACAGGAAATACGCCAGGCCATCCACCGCGCCGAGGTGAGGGTAACCGGTACCCCCGGCGGCCAACTGGTAGCCACCCCCGTGGGTGCTGTGGAGGAACTGCGCGGGCCGATACTGGGCTACCGCTGCCGCAACTGCCGCTACCCGGACATCCAGAACCACGATGAAAAGGGGGGCTTCTTCTGGCCCACCCCGGCAGAAGTGCACGCAGCCGGCTGCCTCACCATCACCACAGAGCAGACCACCCCCCACCGCTGTATGATTTGCCACAAAGACGGCCGCATGGAGCCCCTGCTCGTGGCCGCCCCCTCCTCCGGACCCCTCACCGCCGCAGAACGCAGCAAAATCATCTCCCGCCGCGGTCTGCGCGGTGCCATCCTCCTCTGTGAGACCGACCCCGGCATCGCCGCCTTCGCCTGCACCAACTGGGAAGGCGTGGATACCATGGGGCTGTGATAGCACCGAGCAAACAACGCGAAGCACCAACATCCAATACAACGATTCCGTCATCCCTACACACACGCCATCCTGCTAGTGTCTCGTTTAGCAAGTTCTACTCAATACACGCAACGCGTAAGCGTTTGTGTTATAAAGAATAAACAAGAATGATTATTGTGAAGAATTAACTAGACGAGACACTAGGGCAGTTTGGGCACCTTCGGAGACTTTTTTGGGATGCTTTTGGGTGTTGCTTTTGTTTTTACATTTTTCACGCAACGCCTACGCTACAAAATCGCACCGAAATGGATTGACATCAGGGGATACCGAATGATATAAGAAACTTACACGCCTGATGTACACAGAAAAGGGGGCTTAAATTCGCCGCCTAAGTGTCGAAAAAACGGGGCCAGTTTAAAAAGTCCCCCCGCAAAAAACATAACATGAATACAGAACAAACATCCGCTTCTAAGTATTTCTGGTTTTTTATCGCTACCCTGCTTCTGGCAATAGCTGGCTACCTTGTCTACGCCCTGAGCGGAGACAACGAACCCTCTAATCCCATCTTACAACAAGGTTACCGCAGCTGCAAGCAATCCATCACCCTCCGTGGAGCTGAGTTCGAAAAAGAAATTATGGAGCGCAAGGTGCGTATCCCGGAGCTGGCAGACAATCTGGTTGGCTTCAAGGCGAAATGGGAACTCATCTGGAACGGCAAAGAAGGCTTTGAAAAATGGACCGGCGAGCAGATTAGCAACACCCTGTACAACCCGCAGGAGAATCAACGACTGCTGGCGTTGAATGTGAAGTCAGTTGTCACAGACTGGCAGGAGATTGAAAACGATATGGCGCGGCAGCTGGGGCACCCCGTTATCGGGAACACAAACGACACCGATAAGATAAAGTCACCTACGCTCAATTTGCCCCCAGGGCTGGATGGAACCGTCATGGAGCAAATGCTGATTGATGTGGCTGCCATTGTCGGAACCGAGGTTGCAACCGTTGTAGCCACAGAATTAGCTGTATCCGGAGGAATTCTGACTGCATCTGCCGTAGGCGGTTGGAGCACGTTCGGATTATCACTTGTAGCCGGGGTAATTGTAGATTACATTATCAGCATTATCTCTGATCCGACCCCTCAAATTGAGGCGGAGCTGAACAAAACGCTGGAGGAGAATGCGGCAAAAATGAGAGCGGAGTTTGAACAAATCATGCTCAAAGCACTCGATAAACGAATCAGGGAATGGAACTAAAGCTCATAAACACCATGGGATTACGTTGGAAACAGCTAATGGTGGCCCTCATCATTGCCACGGGTATGCTCTTCACCCCCGTGGCACAAGCGGGCGTGGTAGATAAGCTCCTCAAAACAATATGCAAAGCGTCGAAAGAAACCGCAGAATTACTCATCAAAGAAGCCGCTGAGAAATCCTCCTCAATTGCGCGATTAGTCAAACAATACGGCGATGACGCCATTGTCACCTTAGCCAAGACACCACAACGCCTCAAAATAGTAAACCAGCTGGGGGATGATGCCGCAGAAGCCATGCTGAAACACGCAGACATTGCCGAAGAAGCCCTGATTCTTTGCCCCGACCCGCAAGTTGCGGCGGCGTTCAAAAACTTCAGCCGCGCGACAGGACAGAACCTATCCATCTGCGCCTCAAAAAACGCGCTCACTTCAGAAGGGTACAAAACGGTAGTACTCATCGCTCGCGAAGGCGGCGAAGAAACGGCCGAACGCCTGGCGAAAATGAAACCATCTCAACTTGAGAAGGTACTGGATACAGCGAAAAATGTGGGTATAGGCGCAGCCTTGACTTTAGTGGGGACAACGGCAATTGTAAGCGACAATCTGCCAGATTTTTTCCAAAACCTGTATAATGTGGCAAGCTGCATATGGAACCACCCCATTTTAACAATTCTCGTTTTCGTGTTGATTGTAGCCCTCGTCATCAAGTTCCCCACCATCACACTGAGCATCATCCTTTGGATTCCGAAAGCCTGCTGGAAGCTCCTCAACTTCCTTTGGCGGCAAATTCGGGGCAAGGCTACAGCGTAAAATACCTCCCCCACCCCTATCACAACAAGCTCAAAACCGACCGCAACCACCCTTGCTGAAAACACTTCTTCGCAGTGCACCCGACCGAGTGCTTGACCTCCTTTCCGACACCATGATTGGCCGCGCCCTGCTCCGGCAGGTTGTTGCCCTCGCCCGCAAAAAACTCGGCTTCGCGCTCGACATCCAACCGCACCCCGGGGAGCGAGACCTCTGGCTCGTCACCGCCGGCGACCCGGGGGCCGACCTCACCCTCCGCTGCACCGTCCGCACCAAAACGCTCGCCCAACTCGCCTCCCCCATCCTCTCCGCTTGGGCAGAGAACAAACCCATACCCGCGGAAAAAATTCTTCCTATTCTCCAGGACGCGATGAAGAGTTCCGATAACTGAAGGAATCAACATCTCCCAACACCCACCAAGTTACTTCAATATCCTCCCATTCTCGTTTTTTTTTATTCTTGTAGCTTTTGGCTTCCCTTTTAGCTTTTGTATGATATTATGACATACGTAAGCGAACTCTCTTTCTATGTGTCTTCTTGGACATTTCATCAACGCTCTCAGTTCAAATCATTGTCCTCCCATAAAAATGGGAGGGCAATGTTGTCAAATAAAAATAAATGGGTTGTATCAGGTATAAGTTCAATAAACAAGAAGAAGAAATAAATGGTCATGGAAATAGATAGACTTAAAAGAATCAAAGAAATCAAAAAAGAGTGGGAGGACGTTTCTTGTAAGAAATCCCCATATATACCTGAGGAAGTAAGTCGGAAAATTGATGATGTCATTCGCGTTATCCGCTTATTTGATTCCAAAAAAGATATTGTAGTATGCGTGGGTATGCTCAAATCCGGCAAGTCGACTCTCGTCAATCTTCTTGCTCGTCAACCGGAAGCGTCTCCTACTGAGCAGGGAATTGATAAAACCTTGCGTCCGGCATTGTTCCGGATGCAGCCCGAAGGAAGAGAACCGGCTTTGAGAATTTATTACCATAACGAGAAAGCGAAGCCCCCCATTTCCCGTTCGAATGCTTTCAAGATTCTCATCGATTACTTATGTGGTATTTCTGAGCCGTTTCCCAAACAACACATTGAAGAGAGGCTCGAGAAATTTGAGAGAAGAATATTGGAGGAGGCGCTGTGTCGCAAAGCCGATGAGACTCGCTTTCTGGAAAAAGAACCTTTGTTTGTCGTAATAGATTTGCCACACAATAAGGAGAGTCTGTTTTTCCAGAATCAGGAACGAATGCTGCTGGATATGCCAGGGTGCGATTCCGGACATTCGGAAACAACGAAGCAGCAGGAAAGCTACAGAGCTATTGGTGATGAGTGCGCCATGGTGTTGCTGTTACAAACCAATATTAGTCCGCTCAATCGTAATGCCATGGACCAACTCCGACAGATTTTTGACGGCCGCCATGAAAAAACGATACGCATTATTCTGAACCGAATAGATAGCAGAACCTGGAGAACAAAACAAAGCATTCATGAAGAGAATGAATGCCAGTTATTTGATGCGCGCCGGCAGTTGAAAGAGGTTTGCGGTGATATCAAACCGGCGTGGGATGAGGCTAATTTAGCCATGGCTACGGATGGCAAATTCGCGAATAATGAAAAAATTCAAGAGGTGTGCAAGCTATATGAAAAGGAATACAGTGGCAAGGACGATCTCTGGAACGGTTCTAACTTTGAAGAGTTGGAGCAGTCCGTAGTTGAGAACCTGCATAATATTCGAGCAACCCATTGTTGGGGGCGTTTAAGGAAAGGACTTTCAAAATTGATTAGTGAATGCGAGAGTCAGGAGAAGAAAATTCTGGATAAAATGGATGCCGAAAAAACTAAAAAGGCGACTTGGATATCACTTATTGAATTTTCTGAGAAGTTTTATGCTAAACATTCAAATCCTACGCAGGAGTGGAGGTATCGCTTAAAGCAGTTGCCGGACTTTGATGAAATTTGCAAACGTGTTTGGGGAAATAATCCCAAGATAAAAACTGGTGATGGGATGAAAGTGAGCGGGGAGGTTATAGATAAATGCATGGATCAATGCAACGATAAATGTTTTGCAAAATACAAGGAGCTTGCGAACTGCAATGTTGCATTGAGTGATATCACAGCTGAGTGGGACGGTACTGCCAAGAATGTTTTGTACGCTGTAGATGATAGATTGAAAAGTATATTTAACTCATTGCGAGAAAAAGCCAGAAAAAAATATCCCTGCTGGGAGGAGCTTGATGAAACGCATAGACCAACATCTGCGGACTTAAAAGAGGTCGGGATACGTATCAGTAAAGATGACCCTGAGCAGAAAAAATATGTTAGATTAAAACAGTTTACTGGTAGAGAAAAATGTTTTTGGTGGTTTAAAACAACTAAAATGTATGAGGTGAACCGCAGGGAGCCGGTTTTTGAAGAACCTGTTCTGAAGCCGATGGTTGAGCATTATAAAGCTCAACTCGAAAATCTGGACATGGAATACATCCGAGGCAACGTGAATCAATTGATAGAGCAAAAGTATCACGAAGTTATCAACAAATTGAAGGATTATATTCAACATGACCATATAGAAAAGCTGGACGATGAACATAAGAACTTAGAGGCGCAAAAAACGAGGTTGACTGACTTGCGAGAGATGGCAGAGAAACAATTACGAAATATCTAACCAACAATAATGACAATGAAAAGAATTATAGAAATAACCCTTATGATTACCCTGGGAGCTTATTGGGCATACAGAGGGCAAGATATTGAAACGTTTGGAAATTGGCTAAACGGTATATGTTCTGTTCCCGTTTTCGGATATGTATTCTGGGGATTACTGATTCTGACCGCTTTGTATTTGTGCCTTTCGTTTTTTTGGATGCTGTATAAAGTGGCGAGCGGGCAGACTCTGGTTAATGTTTTCATTATAGCTGCATTCATTCTGCTTATTTATTTTGCCTCAGACATTATAGAGAAGGGCAATACTCTCAATAAACTTACTCCATATCCTATATTGGGCTGGGCATTCTGGGCACTGATTGTCTTTTTTATATATTGGCAGGTTTTGTATCCCCTTGTCGTTTTTGCATCACTGAAGCGTTTTCATGAGCAAAGTATATATGACCGTGCAGCTATAGCCTTGGAGGTTTTAAAAAAAAATAAAAGAGAGAAAAAGAACGTTAAGAAAAAAGAGACTAATGAAATTGAGAATCTCAGTCAGCAAAAGAAAGAAAGGGAAGAAGAGGAAAGTCTTTATGTGGCTATCTTGAATTCATCACAGCGGATGGAAGAAGAGAAACTCAGGGAAAATCTGGATAAATATAATGAAATTATCAACAAGAAGGCTGAGAGCATTATTCTCAACTACAGCAAAATAACCGGCATAGCAGCTGTGGTGAGTAGAAATAAATGGATAGACAGCGTGGCTCTGTTATACATGCAGAGTAGAATGATTGTGGAACTCAGTAAATTGTATGGAGGTAAACCTTTACCCTTGTTTAACTTTCTGTGCTCCGCGTGGATACTATTGTCAACAGGTGTATATCTGATTCTACATGGATTATTGGTTGAAAATGCCGAAGCTGTTGCTTCAAATTTGGCTGAAGTGTTTGCTGAAAATTTAGAAGAAGATCTTGATGTGCAGGCCGATGCTCTGAAAGGATCCTTTTCAAGCACCCCGTTTATAGGAACGGTAGCGTCGGTGACTTCTGTGATTCTGGGTCCGGTGTTACAAGCCTCTTTAGCTTGCACTAATGTGTATATGACTGGTAAATTGTTCCTTTGGAAAATTCAAGGAGATTCCAAAGCCTGTTCTTACAAGAGTTATTTGGCAACACGCAGAAAAGCACGGTTACGGATGGCTAAGGATCTGATGAAATCGGCACCAAGTGTTTCTGTATTCAAGAAAGCTATAAGTAATGGCGTGAAAACGATGCTGAAGGAAGATAAAGAAGCATAAAATATTGTTTGCTGGCACCCAGCTCAGCCAAGTGTGTACCCACTGCTATGCCGGTTGATTTGCGAATACGCTTACCGTTTGCCCAGAACTCTGCTTGCCAGATTCCTTTTCTATCTTTTTCTCTGCCATGTTATGTAGTAGGGGTGTTGGGAGTACCTATCACACGTGTGCCAGGTCATGTAGGACGCTACTACCTTACATGGTTGACACCATACAAGACCCAAAATAGCGTTGTAAAGGGGTTACATCCTCTACAGCGCGTTATTTCCATTATTTTTTAGTTACGCTCACATCATTCTTTGAAACAACAAGACTTATTCAGGATTTCCCCGATAAGCCACTACAATATCAGGCAAAGCAGATGAACACCAGGAGGTAGAGAGCGGCGGAAAAGAAGAGGATGAGCAGGAAGA
Organism: Akkermansia sp.; assembly: GCA_017472085.1. Classification (GTDB taxonomy): domain Bacteria; phylum Verrucomicrobiota; class Verrucomicrobiia; order Verrucomicrobiales; family Akkermansiaceae; genus Akkermansia. The sequence goes on from JAFUQZ010000050.1 coordinate 7,961, forward strand.
GGTAGGTGAGAAATTGGAGGGCGTACTTCAGATGGGGATGCGCGGGCATAGGGCGGGGAATGGGGTCAGGCGGGGATGTGTTTGCGGTGGATGCGCATAATTTCTTCCACGATGGCGGTGTAGAGTCCACGCTCGTTGTGGTAATCTATCCAGACAAACTGTCCGTTCGGGTTGAACTCCAGGAACTGCAAGCCCTGCGGGGTGCGCATGAAATCCAGACGCGCAAAGGAGAGTCCGGTTTTCTGCATCATGGCGATGATGCGTTGCTGCTCATCACGGCTCAGCTCGCAAGGCTGCCAGGAGTCGGCTCCGTTGAAGGTGCGGACGCGGGAATCCACTGCGCCGGATTGGCAGGGTAATTCGCTGGCAAAAAGCTTGCCCGCCACATACGCCACGGTGACATCTGCCACGGCGTTGCTGACCATTTGCTGGAGAAACCATGGGTACTGAGTGTCGAGTCTGGCAGAATCCACTTTGCTGACGGTGAGATGCCGCCCCTTCCCCAGCGGTTGGACACCGTTGGTCTTGCACACGATGGGAGAGGCCAACTGCACCGCGCTGCGATGCAGCATCTGCCAGTCCGGCACCGGAAAATATGCCGCAGCCAGCCGCATCTGCCGCATCTTGTACCATGTGCCGTACGGGGAGGGGTGTATGAGCGCCAGTTTTCCCTCATGAAAGGCTATATCCTTGAGCCCGGACCAGATGAGGCGTACTTCCTCCTGTAGCCAGGACTCCGGGCTGCCCTCTGCCGGGATGTCGATGTAGGGCGGATCAAACATCACCTTACGTTCATAGACGGCTCCGGTGCTGCTCTCTGTACAGATGCGCCCGGTGGGGTCAGCCAATTCAAAGCCGTCGGGGTGGATATTCCAGCTATAGTCCCTCCAGAGGTCGATGTTGAAGCGGAATACCTCTGCACGAGCCGTCAGGTGCGGCATCAGAGCATCGGTGGTAACATCCCGGCTGTTGGTCAGGAGCAGTATCATAGGGCTGTTACAGGCATTGGAAAGAGGCAACCCCGGAATACACCGGAGTTGCCCCTGATTAAAGATGCGAAATCAGGCCAGGTGCCAATCGTCCACGCACTGTGCACCTTTGCCTCCGGGAATAAAGCTGAAAGAAGCCGTAGCGCCATTGCTGCACTCATCCTTGTCGATGATGCTTTCTGCCTTCTGCTCAGTCCAGCTGTAGGAAGCGGTGGTTTCCTGCGGGATATTGTTCACCTGCTCCTGGGTGTCGGCCACCATGAAAGGAGTCAGCGTGGCAATCGTAAGAGTCGTAATCATAGTTGTGTTATTGCGTTTGTTGTTCTCCCCCGTTGAGTATGCCTTTGTGGCATTTCCTCTATCAGGGCTGGCTCTATTGTATCTCGTTTGCTACTTTTGTCAACTACTTTTTACCATAAAAGCACATTTTTCTCTACATTTTCATCATTTCGCAACTATTTTTAACTATAAAAGCAACTCTCCTACCCATCTTCCCCGCGTTGAGAGGGCACAAAAAAGCCCTCCTAATGGGAGGGCTCCCGGAAAAAGCGGACCAAAACGCTCCACTTACAAATCAACTGACTTCTGTTTGCAGTCTCCGCTCATGCCGTTTCTGAGTAACTCCGGAAAACACAGCTTTGTTATCAGCGCGCATCGGCATCATTTGCATCAACTCTGCGAGCCGCTTTCAAAATCCCCTTATGAGCACTCGGTATTCGGTTTATTTCCTGCTCAGGTTTTTCTTGTAGGTCTGCACAGCAAAGCCTAGCGCGCCAAGGATGAAGAAGAGGTCATCTATCTGACCGGGGCCGATGAGTGCGTCCGGAATGAGGTCTATGGGGAATATGAGGTAGCCCAGAGCCAGCACGCCCAGCAGGATGCTCAGCTTACCGCGAATGCCGCTCTTGCTCAGCACCTGAAAAAAATACTTTACAGTCGATAATTTGGAATTCATCGTTCAAAATATCGACAACATTACAGCTCGTAATAGGTGTAACCGCTCAGCCCGTTGCGGTAGGCCTCCAGAGCATCGCGACGCTGACGGGGAGTGATGAGCCCTTCCTCCACCGCGCGCTCGGCCAGGTTGCGGAACTGCGCCACCAGGTCCTTGGCATCGTACTTCACATAGGAAAGCACATCTGCCACGCTGTCACCCTCCTCCTCCTGGGTGTAGACGGGGCGCCCGTTCTCCAGATGCACACTCACCACGTTGGTATCGCCCAGCAGATTGTGTAAATCGCCCAGCGTCTCCTGATACGCGCCCACCATGAACACCGCCACATAGTACGTCTCCTGCGGGCCCACCTCATGCAGCGGCAGGGAGCGAGCCACGTCCTCTCGGTCAATGAAATTATCCACCTTGCCATCGCAGTCGCAGGTGATGTCTACCAGCACACTCTTCTGCGAGGGGCGCTCATCCAGACGCTGAATGGGAGCCACGGGGAAGAGCTGGTCAATCGCCCAGGAATCCGGCAGACTCTGGAACACGGAGAAGTTGCCGTAGTAGAAGTCCACCATGTTGTCAGACACCTCCTTCAAATCCTCGGGAATCTCGCTCATCTCCGAGATGCGGTGCGCAATCAGCCCCATGATATGCCAGTAGATAGCCTCACCCAGGCCGCGCTCGCGCAGACTGGCCTTGCCGTGGTAGAACTCCGCGCGCAGCTGGTCACGGTAATAAATGGCATCATTGTAACACTCCTGGATATTCTTGCGGGTAATCATGCGGCGCGTCTCATCCAGCGCCCGCAGCACATCACTGGCATCCTCCGGCAGTGCCGGCATGCTCTTCTCCATACCGGGTGCCGTGGTCACATCCAGAATATTGAACGCCAACACCGCGTGGTACGCCACCACGGCGCGGCCGGACTCCGTCACCAGATTGGGGTGCGGCACATCTGCCCGTGTACACATCTCGCCCACAATCTCCACGATATCTCGGGCATACTCCTCAATGGTGTAGTTACAGGAGGAATGGAAATTGGTCTGCGAGCCATCGTAGTCCACCGCCAGACCGCCGCCCATATCCAGCGCGCCCATGGGTGCCCCCTCCTTCACAAGGTCAATATAGATACGGCAGGCCTCCGTGAGCGCACCGCGCACCACGGAAATATTGGGAATCTGAGAGCCCTGGTGATAGTGCAGCACCTTGAGACAATGCAGCTTGTCCGCAGCCTTCAGCGCATCCACCACATCGATGACCTGCGCAGCATTCAGCCCGAACACGGACTTATCGCCCGCAGACTCATTCCAATGCCCGCTGCCCTTGGAGGCCAGGCGCACGCGCACCCCCAGCTGCGGCTCCACGCCCAGCGCCTCTGCGCGGCGCAGAATGGCGGGCAGCTCATTGGGCATCTCCAGAATCAGGCAGATATTGATACCCATGCGCATCCCCATGAGCGCCAGATCAATGAACTCATCATCCTTGTACCCGTTGCACATCAGGTACGCCTTCGGGTCCTTCATCTGCGCCATGGCGGCAATCAGCTCCGGCTTGGAACCAGCCTCCAGCCCGTAGTGATAGCGCGCACCGTGGGAAACAATCTCCTCCACCACCTGGCGCTGCTGGTTCACCTTGATGGGGTATACCCCACGGTACTTGCCCTTGTAGCCGGCCTCCTTGATAGCCTTGTTGAAACTCTTGTTCAGCTCGTCAATACGCGCATGCAGCAAATCCCGGAAACGCAGCAGCACCGGCGCATCCGTACCGCGCTCCGACAACCCCTTCATGATATTATACAGGCTCACCGACTTGGAACTGCCGTCCGAATCCTGCAACTTCACCATGAATTCACCCTCTTTCGAGATATTGAAATAGCCGTTGCTCCAGCCGTTGACACAATACAGCTCCGCAGAATCTGCGGCGGTCCAGTTGCGAATCTTGCGCTTGATGGATGAGTTACGCGATTTCTTCATAGTTCGGATTCTGCTTGATAATGGGCTCTTACCTGCGGGGAATGCGCGCGTTATATACCATGCTGCACCAATTGTCAATCAGAAGTTTATCCTAATTTCGCCCAACCGCCATTATTTCAGCCCGCCAAAACATTTCCACCCCTGCCCGCCCCCCCGCCAAAACACACCCAAAACCACCCAAAATCAGCATATTATGACACCACACACAAAAAAAATGCAATTTTAAGTGAAATTTGGATTGCCAAGCAGCCAAAAATCGTGTAGACTGTCGCACCCACCCGAGCCGGGAGGCTCACAGACCATTTACACAAAACAAGGAGATACAGGAATGAACATTCTCGATACAATCGGAAAAGAGCAGATGAAGGACGTGACTCCCTTCAACGTTGGTGACACCGTGAAGGTACACTGCCGCGTGATTGAAGGTGGTAAGGAGCGTGTGCAGATCTTCCAGGGCATCGTTATCGGCAAGCGTGGCGCCGGCATCAACGAGGCTTTCACCGTTCGTAAGATTGCCTACGGCGAAGGCGTGGAGCGCTCTTTCCCCATCCACACCCCCAAGATTGCCAAGATTGAGGTGGTGACCCGCGGTAAGGTGCGTCGCGCCAAGCTGAACTACCTCCGCGACCGCGTGGGTAAGGAAGCCGTGACGGTCAAGACCATCCGCTAATCCCCCTCTTACAAAAAGTCTTCTTCATTCAGACGGAACTGTTCCCCAACCGGAACAGTTCCTTTTTTCGCGCCCCTGTTTCACGTGCGGACGCAGCCCGCACCCCTTTCCCCTATCCAATCACCCCGCAGCCCCGCGGGCTGCCATTCTTCTCCACTACCGCCGACCGGGCGGTAATTTCGCTATCCACACCCGTGGATAATTTCGCTCGAGCCGCAGGCGAGAATTTCACTGCACCTCAGGTGCAATTTCACGTGCAGGCTCTGCCCGCACCTCTTCCTCCCCTATCCATCATCCCGCAGCCCACCGGGCTGCCATTCTTCCTCCACTACCGCCGCCCGGACGGTAATTTCACTATCCACACCTGTGGATAATTTCGCTCGAGCCACAGGCGAGAATTTCACTGCACCTCAGGTGCAATTTCACGTGCAGGCTCTGCCCGCACCTCTTCCCCCCCCTCGGCCTGTTATAACCCGGCGCGAAACAATTAGCGTGTTAGATTGCGAATTCCCAACCGATGTGCGATGATGCACCCGGCGCTACAAAACGCGACCAACATTCATCCAAACCAAACCACACGACCATGACACAACGCAACATCACCCGCTATACCTACGAGACCACCTCCTTCCAGGGCTGGAGACTGAGCATCTGCCGCAAGTGGAACCAGTTCACCCGCTACTTCTCCGACAAGCAGTACGGCTCCGAACAGGCAGCCTTCGAAGCCGCCCTCCGCATGCGCGACTCCATCTTCTCCGAATTGAAAACCCCGCAGGCCGACCCGCGCACCATCTTTGCGCGCTACAAAAACCTCTCCCCCACAGAATCCGACTCCGCCGCCTGAGTCCCTTTCACGTGTCAACTTTCACACGTAAGCTTTCACTGATAGCGATAAAATTCACCGCCGGGAGAGATGAATTCCCTCTCCCGGCGGCTCTGTCTGTTGTTTTTCGACTAAGAAAACGGCTCTTACTTCCTGCGTCGGCGGGCGGCGAGCGCAGCCAACGCCAGCAGGCTCAGCGTTGCTGAAGTCGGCTCGGGAACAGCTACCGAAGCCTCATCCTCCAGATAGACCACCCCGGTACTGCTGTCGTACACCAGCTTCGTGCTTTCCTTCATCCCGTTTCCGGTGAAATAATCCGTGGCTTTCACGATGTACACCAAACCATCATCTGCCGTTGTCGTCAGGCCATCGTAACCAAAGGTGACAACACCACCCACATTGAACAACACCACCTGATTGTTCGACTCCGTGATGATTCCGGGAGCGATATCCAGCGCGATCTTCTCCTCACCCTCTGCCACGTCAAAGAAAAGATCCCCCGTCACCTCCAGATAGGCATCATCCAGCGACAGCAGAGAACCGCTCTCCAGCGTCAAATCGCCCTCCAGCACACTCACCGAGCCGGTATTCACCGCGCGGGAAGCATCGAAGCCCGCCACCGTTTCCCCGCTCAGCGTCAGGGCGGCCACCTGCTCCGTCAGCGGCTCCGTACTGACAGACCCCAGCACCGCCAGCGTTGCACCGGTGGTGATGGTCAACTCTGTCGCAGTCACTTTGGCACCGTCAGCCAGTGCCAGACTGCTGCCGCTCACCATACTGAGCGCATGGCTGCCCACACTCAGCTCTGCGGCCTTGACTTCCACGGAAGCATTGCCACCCTCCGCCACCGTCAGCCCGCCATTCAGCTTCAGCACAGCCTTGTCCTGCACTCGGAGTGAACCCGCATACAAAGTGGTTGCACCATGTATTTCACTTGTGCGAGAGTTTGTAATTTCTGATGACGTTCCGGCACTACCCTTGGCGATACGCAAATCTGCTTCCGTCGTGGCACCGGTAAAGAGAATATCTCCTTTCTGAGCTGTACCATTATAATTCTCATTGAGGAAAACTGTAGCATCTTTGCAGATATATATGGAGTCCCGGAAGGTAATATTCTTCCCCTCTGCTGCAGAAAGAGCTACTGTATAATTTCCACCACCACCGTATGCATATATGCTCCTCAGTCGATAAGTGGAGCGATACTTCTCTACATTACCGGAAAATTCTACAGATCCGTTGTTTCGAATGTGCAGGCCACCGTAAGAATAAATCGCACCGCCTTGAGGAGCAGAATATGAATTAGAAGTAGAGTTTCCGTTAAATTTTATAGTGCCGTTATCGTTTAGCGTGATGGTATATCCATAAAGAGCTCCACCTTTGGTATAATCAGCGCTGGATGTCGAATTTCCAATGAAAGTAACCGTATCATTCTCATTCAATGTGATGGTGCTTCCATAAATCGCGCCACCATAAGAGGAGGAGTAGCCGTTGGAGGCTGAATTTCCACTAAAAATCAACGTACCGTTATTGTTTAGTGTAACAAGAGTACCCTCTCCTCCATAAATGGCACCGCCGTGTGATGCTGAGTTCCCGTCGAAGCTCAATGCGTCATTGTTATTCAGAGTGATGGTGCTATAATCTCCCCCATAAATGGCACCGCCGAAGGCGTTGTAGGCAGAACCGACAGCTGAGTTATTACGGAAGCTCACTATGCCATTGTCATTCACCGCAATAGCTGAACAGAAATCCCCATAAATGGCACCGCCGAAGGCGTAGTAGGATCCAGAGGCATCGTTCTCACTAAAAATTAGTTCATTGTTATTTGTCAGAGCGATAGTGGAACTACCAGCTCCATAAATGGCACTACCGTAAACGTGTGTATCATCAGAAATAGTATTCCCGCTGAAACTTACTTTGCCGTTATCATTCAGCACAACGGATTTTTCGTAGTCACAATAAATCGCATGCCCTGAGATATTGTTAAATCCAAGTTCCCGATAATACTGGAAAGGCGTATCCCTTGCCTGGGTTTTTGAGAAGAATACAGGATCTTTGAAATAGCGATTAAAACTCTCCGCACTATAATTCAAAACCAACATGCCATCCACCCAGGTAAAATCATCTGCTGAATATCCGGAAGCACTCGAACTAACCTGCACGGAGTCCCAGCCGGACACAGACTCACTCACATACAGGAGTATCTTATTCGTCTCCGATGCGGCTTCAGCATTTTCAAATACAAGATGCGTCCCGGAATTCCACTGCAAATTGCCCATTATCTCGCTTACTCCCGATCCGGAGTTGCCATCGACTCGCAGAGTGCTTCCACTCTGCATCAACACATTTCCCAGAATTGTATTATCCCCCACTAATTGCAAAGCGGTTCCGTTAGCCAATGTAATATTGTAACCTGCGTGGCTCAGCGTAGCATCCTTTACTCGTAACGTGGCATCCGAGCCTTCGTGGACGGTAATGCCATAGCCCTTGTACACCGCACCATCTTCCACACACAGGCGTCCGCCGTACAAGTTTGTCAAGGCTAGCACCTCGGAAGTGCGGGAATTCAGGATTTCTTCCGCTGTCCCCGCACTTCCCTTGACCGCAAGCAAATCCGCTTCCGTTGTAGCACCTGTAAAAATAATGTCACCGGATTGTTCTATCTCATACGCTATGCCTCCGCTCTGTGTTTCATAACTCGCATTGAATTCAACTTTGGGAACCGATACATAGATAGAGTCGCGGAAAATAATTTCATTCCCCTCAGCAGCCGAGAGTGAAAGGTATCTTCTACTATCACCGACAACGCAAAGGCTGCGTAAGCGATAAGAATCACCGGAAATTTCTGCATTTCGAGCAAATTCTACGGATTTATTGTCGCGTATGATTAAAGTACTCGCATTAATCGCACCACCGCCTCCATCACAAGAGG
>JAFUQZ010000051.1 GCA_017472085.1 Akkermansia sp.
CGACCCACAGAGTCTCCGAAGGGTATCTGTCGCTGCTGCCGGGTATACTCAATCTCTCTACAGAGAAGCCGGGAGGCAAGAAAGTCACCCTGTGAGCAGTGGAAACACTCGCATGTAAGCCCCCTCAGGCTACAAGCCTTTTGGTTGAGTGCTTACAGATTTTCAGCAATGGCTGACGGAAGTGCTGCGCCGACTGCCGACCCACAGAGCCGCCGAAGGGTATCTGTCGCTGCTGCCGGGTATACTCAATCTCTCTGCAGGAAAGACGGGAGGCAAGAAAGTCACCCTGTGAGCAGGAGAAACCCTCGCATGTAAGCCCCCTCTGGCTACAAGCCTTTTGGTTGAGTGCTTACTTTGCTATGTTTGTTTGCAAAAAACAATTTCCGCAACCGGAGGCTCAATTTATCTGTGTCTTCTTCAGTTGCGGCAGCCACCTATTACCCAACTTCTGACGCAACATATTATACAATTCAACATACGCAGAATCGTGTATTGTATGCAATCCGCCAAAATACAGCAAGAACGCAGAACTTCCTCCGACCGCCAATTGCAACACACAGTTCCATTCCGTCATCGAACAAAGCCATGCAGGAACGCAGGAGATGGCCGCCCATACCACATAGGGCATAAAATCTTTCTGCTGCTTCCACCAGGTTAATCCGGTCATTTTGCCGACAAAATATGTATTAAAACCGATAGCTACATGGGTGTAAATGACACTCGCCCAGCAAATCGCCTCCACGCTGATAGTGGCTGCTCCAATCAGCAATGATACGGATACCGTTTTTTTGACAATCTCCAGCCAAAACAACAGATTGGCTTTCCCTTTCACCATCAGAAAACTCAGGTTTATCGGGCTAATATGATCCACAGCCACACCAAGTGCTACAATCTTGACAAAAACGGCACACCCTAACCAATTTTCTCCATATATCAACTCAACTGCGGGAGTTCCCATACTCAAAAAGCACATACAAATCCACGCAATTATAAGAGTACTTACTTTGATGTACATTCTGTATGCAGGAATCAGACGCTCATTATCATCCTGCACGGTAGATAAAACCGGATAACTGACCTCACGCAGCACTCCGGTAATCGTTAACGGCATAAACCAAGTCAGATGAACCCCTCGGGTGTACAATCCCAAATGAGCAGGCGAATAAAACTTACCTATGATAAACGTACGCGCATTCTGATATAACACATGCAATATTCCGCTACATGCAATTTTACTGCCAAAGGAAAATAAGGTAATAAATGATGTCCTGGAGAAGATAAGCCGCGGTTTCCACGGAGAAATAAACCACACAATGACAAACGTAAGTAGTGAAGAAAAAACGCTCTGCCACATGAGAGCCCACACCCCCCAACCCAACCAGGCTAAAACAAGACAGACGGGCATACCTGCTACTGCAGTAATGGTATTAACTATAGCGGGAGTTCGGAAATCTCTCCGACATTGATACAAAGTCCAATGTACACCTACACTACTGCTAAGCAACATCATGATAGCAGAAACCCGGGTGAGCCATAACAATTCTGATTGCTGATAAAAATCAGCAAACCACGGAGCCAACAGAAAAAGGGTTACGCTCAACACTAAACTCATACCCAGGTTAAACCAGAACATGGTGTTAATGTCCGCCTCTGTTCTATCCTGTTTGCGGATTAGTGCGACACCAAAGCCTGCCATGGCCAAAGCATTAGCGACAGCGAAAAAAACAGCCGTCAAACCAACGATACCCATTTCCGTCGGGGAAATAAGCCGAGCCAACACCATGCCATACACCAACTGGAGAGGTTGCAGAGTTATCTTCTGCAACATCCCCCATTTGACACCGCTTATCGTTTCTTTCCGAAGCTGACTCATTTACAACTATCGTAATCTATACGCCTTAGCAAGCGTGCTTCGTCTCTGCTCCTCAGGTGGCAGGGACATATAATCTCCATACAATTCGCTCAAATGCTCGTGGTACGTCTCAGGAACACGAAACTTCCCGCCTTCAAACTCCCACAGTAAGTAATGGTCAAATTCGTCCGGCCGCATAGCCAAGTGTTTTCTCTCGTGTTCTTCCAGAGACATCAACCGAATATGCCCGGTCGCCCCCCACGCATACTTGTATATAACAGCAGAAATTGCATCCAGGGTCTTTTTCAAGCGTCTCCGGGCACACACTAAAAACTTACCCCTACGAAGAACATGAAGCCACGATGGAGCCTTATAATAAGCATGAGTCTGTCCTACAAGCTGCCAGATATCATCAATCTGCTGTTGCGCTTCGTCTCTGTCATCGCTCAATGCGTACGCAGGGAAAATATCAATACCTATCGGGTGAGAATGCTTTTTGTCCCTTCCCGGTTTTAGAGTCAATGTATTTTTATCTACCAACATGGCAAAAGGAATACCTATATTCCTCTTCATTCCATGTAAAATCTCCAAATCAGATGAAGCCTCTGACTTATCAAACATACTAATTAATTTCTCATAATCCGGGAGAGGCATGGTGACATCTATATCATCATCCCAAGGGATAAACCCCTTATGCCTGATTGCCCCAATCAGGGTTCCATAACATAAAAAATACCTCAGATTATGCCGTTTACAAAACGAGTCAAACTCCTCTAGAACTTTAAATGATGTTTCCTGAACTTCCCGCAAGGTCAGCAAGCGGGCATTCCTCGGAGGACTGTCCACAAAATCCTTGAAACGCAAATACAAATCAAACAATTTTGCGCGACTGCCGTCATGCCGATATTTCAGATGAACCATCATCCAGCTGGATGCAACAAGCTTCAACCTCGAGAACAAGGAACGAGCCCCCCTCAAATCCTTGCGCATAACAACGCTCCGATAATTCTTGTTATGAAAACAGGTGTAGTACCACACCTTAAAACCACATGATTTGTGGTATGCCTGTGAGCTTTCTGCTTTACAGCTGGTATCCGTGACAATATACGAACATCCGGCATTTCTCGCAAAAGTTTCAAAGGCTCGGAAAAGCATCCGGCCCAACCCTTTACCCTTATATTCAGGCAGAACTGCAACAGATTGTCCCTGCGCATAGGAATGTCCACCGGAGGAACCGAGTTTGATACCTCTGTACGCAACAATCCTGCCATTATCACGAATAATAAAAACGAAACAGTTGCGAAGATATACCTTTAACTGGTCTGAAGAAATCCCGCAAAGGGCCATCCCGAGCCCCCGGTCATGGTGCTCCCGAAACGCAGCTTCCGTCACTACCAGGAGTTCCGCCCACTCCTCATCCTTCAGGTCATCGACATGACATGTGGATTCGACAAGATTCATTTTTTCTTCATGTTAAGATTTTACTTCTGCATCAACGGGCAAATGATTATCTGCCGTGCGCTGGAGCTTTTTATAACGCGTCCAGATACGCTCCTTGAGCTCAGAGGAACTGATACCCTCACCATAGGGGAAGTAGACAACCGTAACCCCCATTTCCTCCAGATAATCGTATTTACCGACCCAGTCATCGCCTACAACGAAGATGTCAAAATGGAGCTTCTTCACCTTATCCTTATGGTTCAATGACTTCTGGGGAATAACGATATCCGGATACTTGAGAGCCTTGACCAAAGCGATGCGTTCCTCAAAAGGGATAATCGGCTGGGACTTATACGAAGCCACCAGTTCATCCGTATTGACGCCGACAATGAGAATGTCCCCCAGCTGCCGGGCGTACTCAATCATCTTGAGGTGATTGGCATGCAGCATATCGAAGGTACCGGACGTATAGACAACACTCTTTTTCTGTATCATATCCGTAAAGGGTTAAAAAATATCAGCTGCAAAAAAGGCTTTCAAGAAAAAATCCATAGAAGTAACGCTTCCTGTAGAAACACGAACATACTTGCTCAGTAGCGGATGGCCGAATGTTTTGACAAGCATTTTGTGCTCATCCTTTAAGCGTTGTTCCAATTCTTTCGGAGACGTTTTCGGCTGGATAAAGATATAGTTACCCGCGCCTCCCATGTACGAATATCCCTTTTCTTCTAATTCCGAAATAAGATACGCCTTCCCTTCTTTTTCCATCGCAATAAGCCTCTCCAGTATATGCGGGGCATCTAACAGAGCTTCTCCAAAAAGCAACGCAATAGAATTAACATCGAATGTAAGACGTCCCCGAACGGCCATTCTCATGATGGATTCGGGACCAATAATAACCCCCAATCGACACCCGGCGATAGAAAAACACTTTGAAAAAGTACGCAAAACAACGACATTATCATACTTTTTGATGAATGGCAGGAACGTGACATCATGAAAATAATGGTATGCCTCATCCAATATCACAAGAGCACCCACAGAGTTTGCCTTTCGAATGATTGTCTCAACCTCATCCGCAGAAAAAACATTTCCAATCGGATTATTGGGATTAAGAACAGAGACAACTGAAACCCCCGAATGAATGGCTTCCACAATTTTTTGAGTATCAAAGCTCAAGTCATCATTATATGAAACAGGAACATGATTTAACCCGAGAAGGCTGCAATTAATGCGATACATTTCAAAGGACGGAGCAACCGTCACAACGTCACTACCGGGTTCTCCGAACGTCTCCAAAAGATAGCGGATGGCCATATCCGACCCATTTGTCGTCATGATATTGGCTGGTTCAACCCCAACGAAACGCGCATATTTCTCCGCAAAGCGCCCGGGTTCCGGATATGTAGCCAAAAACTCGGGTGTGATTTTATTTTTCACAGACTCCACAAAATCCTCCGGCAGTCCTTCGGGATTTTCGTTCATATCATATCGACTGTATGCATAGCGTCCCTGTTCGGGGAACACTCGCTCAGTAGCCGCAAAATGAGGATTAATGTACATAATTTAACAGTATAAAAATTCATTTCTCATCATGCATACTCGACTCAACAAAAGCAATGACCATTCAACAGCTTCATCAATCAACCATGCAGGATGAAAGTTCGCAGCATTGTAGAACAATACAAGTTCTTTGTAAAGTATAATCGTTAGGCAAGAAGTAACTTCTAACTCACTTCTCGCTCAAATGCTCAAAAAAGAACATTACGCATATCTCCGGTTTTCAGGTACGCCGTATGGAAAGAGAACGCATATTCCAGAGTATGAGGCGTATGCCCTCCATCCGACAGCTCCAGATACCGATTCAGCAAGGGGCGATAATCAGGATGCGCGCAGTTATCAATAATAAGGCGTGCCCGCTCCCGAGGAGATTTCCCTCTCAAATCGGCAACGCCCTGCTCCGTGACCAGGACATCAACATCATGCTCCGTCTGATCCGTATGACTCACCATTGGAACGATAGACGATATCGTTCCATTTTTTGCCGTAGACGGGCAGGAGAAAATGGTGTACGCAGCGGCTCGGGCATAATCACACGACCCCCCAATACCATTCATCATCTGCTTGCCGAAGAAATGAGTGGAATTGACATTGCCGAAGATGTCCGACTCAATGGCCGTATTCATACTGATGACACCCATGCGACGAATAACTTCCGGATTATTGGAGATTTCCGTAGGGCGTAAAAGAATCTTATCCTTGTAAAAATCAAAGTTCTCGTAAAATTCTTTCTGTAAATCTTCAGTAACAGTTATCGTACTGCTCGACACAAACTTACAGCGACCGCTCTTCAGCAAATCAATCACCGAATTTTGAGCAACCTCTGTATACATGCAGAAAGGCGGGATGATTTCAGAGCCTCTCAACGACATCAGCACTGCGTTGGCCACATTGCCGATACCACTTTGAATGGGAGAAAAATCTTTTGGGATACGCCCTTCAACGTATTCTTTTTCCAGAAAGCGCACTATATTCATCCCGATTTCATCCGTCACAGGAGAACTGTGTTTGAACGCGGGCACCGGATCCGGCAAATGAGTCTCAACGATACCCACAATTTTCGAAGGATCCACCTTCAGAGTCCCGCGACCTACTCGTTCCCAAGGCTTCATAACCTGAATAGGTTGACGATTAGGATAATCATCCGGCAGGAAAACGTCATGAATCTCACGCAACCGGGGAGAATGATAGGTATTCAACTCCAGAATAATTCTGTCTGCCATCATACAGAAGCCGGCATTGTTACTGGAGCTGGTCGTAAAGGTCAACTCTCCGTCATCTGACACGTGACAAACCTCAACAATAGCGGTATCCACTTTTGGTATGTGACCATATCGCATTGCCTGCGTAACAATGGAAAGGTGCATATCTACATACGCAGTATCACCGCTGTTAATTTTGCCTCGCAAATCAGGATTCGACTGATAAGGGATACGGCGATTCACCGCATTAGCCAGAGCAAGAACACCATCAACATTCGGGTGTGTTGAACCTCCGCTCACCAGAGAAATCCCGAAGGCCCTCCCGGATTCGTGTTCCAGCAAAGACCTCCGCGCAATAGCCGCCGGCACAACCTTCACGGCTCCCGCTGCAGTAAGACCGCTTATACCTACACACTCACCATTTCGGATCAAAGCCGCCGCCTCATCAGCAGTTATTTTTTTGATACGCAACATTATTTTAGTTCTACCGGGGCAGGTAGTCTACCACAACTTCAACTATTTGTAAAGCATTTCAACCTACATACATAGCATCCATTTTCTTTTTCGTTACGACGGCACAGAATCCCGATGGTACAGAGTCTGCGCGAGCCTCCGGCACTCGCCCCCCCCTGTACTACAGGAGCGAGTGTTCGAATCCCCGTGAAACGGTGGTGGGAGCCAACCACCTCGATGGGTGTAGCGTGCTGCCTCCACAGATTCTCTTGTTTCTCATGTAATCGTTTGGTGAACAATGGTTGCATTCTTTCCCCGCCCAACTGCTTTCGCCCTGAACAGACTCAAGATTAGACTCGCTTACGCGCTCCCCCTCCTAATCCCATTTTTGGAGACTCATGCGACAAAAAAAAGAACGTGCGCGTGGTTCATTTTGCATCAGCCGCTTCTGAGCACCGCAAAATTATTCTGTGAAGAACACCGTTTTTTGCCTCATTGAATTGCCGTGTATTGCGTTCACCAACAGCACAAAACAAGCAAACAGTCCCGGCGGGAATCGAACCCACATCTGCCCTTTAGGAGAGGGCCGTTCTATCCATTGAACTACGGGACCGGATGAAAAAAAATTATGAGAAAGCGGCACGCACGCGTTCCAGCTGTGCCGGGGTAAGAATGGGTGAAAGTTCAGAAAGCATGCGGGCGAAGTATTCCGGGCGCGTCCAACCGTGGAGGGGCTGGACATCCGGCTTCGCAAAGGCCCAGGTGGGTACAGGCATGACCACATCCAGCACATACGGGGCGGCGCCACCCATGCGGCAGAGGGCAGCAGTCGCCTGCTCTGCCAGCGCAGGATACAGACTCAGGAGGGTCAGCACCCAAGAGCATGCCGGACGGTTTGCGGCGAGGGTCAGTTCTTCCAGCAAGTCGGCCAGCCGTTCCTCACTCAACAGCTCCAGGGGGTTGAGGAGGGGTAGGACTCTCATGTCACCCATGCTGAGAACTGCTTCCAACAGGGTGATGGGGGCGTCCTCATTGCTGCGAATCTGCTCTACCAGACATTGCACGCCCGCCAGTTTTTCCTCCGGCCCGGGCTGTGCCAGGGTGGCAATGCAGAGGGCAGCCTTGCGGCTGAGAGCGGCATCCGGTTCTTCCGTTGCATAGGGAAGCAGCGCTTTCCAGCCTTCGCCCTTGCGGCCGCTGATGAAGCGGGTGAACTGTGCCAGGCTGGCTTTGCGGGCTGCAGGAGTGGTCTTTTCTGCAAAGATACGGTATATTCCCAGGTTTTCCTCCTGCTTTTCCTCGTCGTTGCTGGCCATCAGGGCGCAGGCCATCATGGCCAGCGGCCACTGGTCCGCACCGATTTCATGCACACGCACGGGGTCGTGAGCCATGGCGGCGAGGCGTTCCAATTCGGAAAGGCTGGAGAAGTTGTCCTGGAAGATACCCATGATGATGAGGAGAGATGAATATTACAGAGCCGGTGTGACCGGCCCGAGCGGGCCTTCTCCGGGCTGCGCCGGGGTGGTCAGGCCAAAGGGGTCAGCGGCAGGGGCGGCAGACGGCGCAGCAGTAGGGGCATCACCGAAAGGATTGAGCGCATCCTGAGCCGGAGCGCTGATGGGAGCCACGGGACGAGGGGCATCCACATCCAGCAGGAGGAGTCGCATCTCCACCGTCTTGGCAGATACCAGCGCGCTGGTCTCGCATTTGGTACGAGCCTGCTCGTAGTAGCCACGGGCTGCCTGCTTATCGCCACCGGCTGCGGCCAGGTCACCCAGGGTCACATAACCGAGTGCTGTGTAGGGTGAATCGCCCATCTGCACAAGCTTCTGCCAGGCTGCCACGGATTCTTTATCCTTGCCCTCCTGCATGAGGTGGGAGGCGACAGCTACCTGTGCACGGGCGGCAATCAGGGGATTGGCATCACCGGAGAGCTGCTGAAGCGAAGCCATGGCCTCATCTTTCTTGTCACCACCCAGGAGGGAAAGCGCCCGAAGCAATTCCGCCGTAGCGGCAGAGGGGGTGCCAGCATAATCCTCAGACAAGGCTTTCAGGGCAGCGGCATCATAGGCAGAGGGGGAAGCCACTGCACCGGGCTCTGTTGCCTTGAACACCTGCACGGCACAGGCAGAGGCCTCGTTGCGATGGTCATTGCGATGAGAGAAATAGGCAATGATGCAGGCCGCTGCCACACTCAGACCAATACCGCCCCACATCAGCTTCTTATAGTGAGCGTTCAGGAAAATCTCATGTTTGGAGGGGCCGATTTCAATCTCGCCGATGGCCTTTATCTCCTCAGGAGAAAGGGGGCGGATGTCGTCGTCATTTCTGGTTTTGTCGTCCATGGTTCAGGATCTGTATATATCGTTGAGCATGTGGATGCGATCCACGTCGAAATAATTATTGATGCCGAGGTTCCGGTATATCTCCAGCGTGGCGCGGGAGCGGTTGAGGGTATAGAAATGGATGCCGTCCACATCCGCATCCAGCAGCTCGCCGCACTGGTTACTGGCGTAGTTGATACCGATGCGCTCAATGGATTGCTTATCACCGCCGGCACGAAGCATGGCCTTGAGCAGACGAGCGGGGAAATTGGTTCCGGCAGACAGTTCAGCCATGCGATTCATGCCGGAAATGGTGGTCACCGGCATGATTCCGGCGATAATCGGCACGTCAATACCCATGAGTCGGCATCTGTCGCGATAATCAAAGAAAGCGTGATTGTCGAAAAAGAGCTGCGTGCAGATGTAGTCCGCGCCCTCATCCAGTTTAGCTTTCAGATAGTCCATCTCTTTGAGCCGGTTGCGAGAGTCGGGATGTCCCTCCGGGAATCCGGCAACTCCGATGGTCAGACGGAAAGGCAGGCGCTGGCGCTCCTCCCAGGAACGAATGAAGCGAACGAGCTCCGATGCATGGTGGAATGCCTCGCGGGTCAATGCAGCCGGGGCATTGCGGGGAGGGTCTCCGCGCAGCGCCATGATGGCGCGGGCGCCGGCATTGATGTAGCCATGCAGAATTTCTTCCAATTCTTCCTCGGTATGGCCCACACAGGTAAGGTGAGGCACGGTGGGAATGCCGCGGTTCTGCAGCTCGGTCACCACCTCGCGGGTAAGTCGGCGGGAACCGCCCCCTGCCCCGTAGGTGACACTCACGAAACCGGGGCGAAAATCCTGCAACTCCAGAATCGTGTTGGTCAGCGACCGAGCACCTTCCGGCGTCTTGGGAGGGAAGAACTCGAACGAGAAACTCGGGATATGCCCGAACAAGGCTCTGGACGAAGCTGCGCACATAGTTTTGTCAGAAGATGTAATCACTCTATGGGAGTGAGCGTTGCCTCCACCTCCGGGAGCTGATTTGCAGCGGGCTGCTGCGGCTCCGGCTGCTGATCCGGATTGCCAAAATTACCCACATCCTGCAAGCGCAGCTGTTTGCTGCTCTCAAAGGGGGAAATGATTACCTCATCGCCCTCGCGGGGTGACGGAATCTCCACCCCGGGCATCGATGCTCCGAAATCTGCCTGCTTAATGGTGGCGCTGAACTGACCGGACTGCTCATCCTTACCGTCAACTACGGCCTCGCAGATGAGTTTTCCTTCACGACGCACGGCCACTTCCAGCCCCTCGGTGATGGGCGTATCTGCCTGCGGCAGGAAAAGCAACACGTTCCACTCCGCATCAAATCCTTTCACGAGGCCCAGCACGATGGGCTGCTGTTCTTCCTCGCGGGCAGCCTGCGCAGCGGCCTGAGCTTCGCGTTCTTCCTGTTTCCGCTTGGCAGAGGCAATGACGCTGATTTCTTCTGCCTCGTTGAGAGCCTGCTCCCGCTGGCGCTCGCTCTCCTCCGCAGCTTCGCGGGCATCTTTCACCTCCTGGGTATCCGCCTCGGGAGCCAGCTGCTCCATGCGCAGGCGGTGGTCATATTCGCGCTGCTCGTATTCCTTGCTCTTCATCGTGGTCTGGTAGACATTGTAACGCTCCTGCTGAGCCGGCAGAAGCACCGTCACAGCATAGAACATCAGGCCTACCGTCAGGCAGAAAAGCACCAGAATCGTCACGCGAAAACCATTCATGTGTGCAAGTATAGCAAAAACGAATGTGCATTCAAGCAAAGAATCTGTCACAAATGCAGCAGTTTTTGACCAACAGCCTCGATTTACTCTTGCAAATCGGCGTCCGCGCCTATATAACTCTTGTATAGACATGATGAACCTGCCGAATATCCTCACTCTCTGCCGTATCGCTCTGGTCGTACTCTATACTGCCGTCCTGGCGGTGGATGGGGTGCCGCATGAGGGCGTCAACACGGTGACAGGCGGCTGGTTCAGCCCCATTTCCGTCACGGCATGCATTGCGCTCTGGGCGTTTGTCGTGGCTGCCATCACGGATTTTCTGGATGGTTATCTTGCCCGTAAATACAATCTGGTCACAGACTTCGGCAAGTTGATGGATCCTCTGGCGGACAAGATTCTGGTCTGTGCAGCGTTCATCTATCTGACCTATGTGGACATGTGCCCGTTCTGGGTCACCATCATCATTATTTTCCGGGAATTTCTGGTCACGGGCCTGCGACAGCTGGCTGTGACCAAAGGCTGTGTGATTGCCGCAGACTGGTGCGGCAAATGGAAAACCGGGGCTCAGCTGGGCTTCTGCATCGCCTGCATGGTGCCGCTGGCATACGGCGGCAACCTGCCGGAGCCGCTCTGCTCCATGAGCATCGGCCTCGGCGGCGAACTGACCCGCGGTATTTTCCTGTGGCTGAGCGTTCTGCTGACCGCCGGCAGCGGTATCAACTACTGCATTCAGGGCCGACGTTTCCTCTCCTGACACCCCTCACGCAGATACTTTCCCTTGACGCTGAGCGTAATTCCCGATTTACCCCGCGAGCAAATCGAGCGAACTTTCTTTCGTCCCTGTGATTCCGCAATCGGGATCCTAAAAAACTCGACAAAGTCAATTCTGCTGTTTTTGCGCGTCCATTGTTCCAAACCGGCGTCGTTTTTTCGAGCTGAATCTATTTTTACTCCGCTTTTCATCAAAAAAAAGTTGCGGATTCCGCTCTTCCGGGGATATACTGTAGTAACGAGCGTCACGAAACACGTATGAAACTCAGGGATATTGAACAGATGCAGAGCGCCGGGCTCATTTCTGCCGAACAGGCGGCGGCCATAGCGGAGCATTTCAGACTCAACGGCAACCGCATGCAGAAATGGCTGCTCTTCTGCGTCTCCTCTCTGGCCGGAGCCCTCATTCTGGCCGGCATCATCATGCTTATTTCTGCCAACTGGGAATTCATCCCGCCTGCGGCAAAGATGGGAACCGGCATCGCGCTGATGGTGGGGTTCTGGGCAGCGTATGGCTTTCTGCGGGAAAAGATGCCGATGCTGGCAGAAACCATGGGGTTGCTGGGCGGCGGCATGTGGCTGGCCAACATTGCACTCTACGGGCAGATTTTTCAGCTTCAGAATCCCTTTGTGGAGGGCTGTGCCCTTTTCTTCAGCGGCATTGTGCTGCTGCCCTTTCTCGCAAAACAGCGCCTGCTCATTGCGGCGGTCATCATCACCTCTTTCGTCCTGCTGATAGCAGCGCAACAAAGCAATCACAGCCCACTGCATCTGCCCATCACCTCAGATGAACTGCTCACCTGCCTGTTCCTGCTGGGGACATTCTGGTGGGTTTTCAGCGAGTTCTGCCGCAGTTCTGACGGGGCAGCCAAAGCATACGCCTGGACATGCATCCCCCTCTCCCTGCTTGCCGTCTGCACCACCCAGGGGCTTATTCTGTATGGCGATGTCCATAACCTTGCCGACAGAATCATCGGCTACAGCGTCCCGGGAGCAGCGCTTCTTCTCCTGCTGGTGTTCAAGCCCAAAGCGGCCGATTGGCTGCCCTGGATTCCCTTTGCCCTCCTGACGGTCGGCATCATTCCCGCAGCGCAGGCATTCGATGAAGCGCACTACGAGCTGCCCCGCATCATCTACTGTTTCCTCTATGCCCTGCTCTGGATATGGAACGGATGCAGCGCCGGGCGAATTGACTGGATTAACTACGGCACTCTTCTGGTCTGCTTCACCGGCATCGGCCTGATGGCCAACATCATGCAATCACTCACCCAATCCGGTTTTGTGCTCATCATCATGGGCTTCATCATGCTGGGCTCTGCCATCCTCCTGGAGCAACAGCGCCGCCGCCTCATCCGCAGCATCAAATCCACCCCCGCCGAACAGAACTGACCCCCACCCCGGATATGAAAAAACTTCTTTCCCATCTTGTTTATATTGTGGTGGCAGCCCAACCCCTCTGGCTGGCATGGAACTATCATGCTCGCAGCGAAGAGCTCGCCACATCCCCCCGCATCCGCATTGCAGCCAGAACTTACGACCCTCGCGATTTCGCGCGGGGCTACTATCAGTCGCTGGACACTTCCGTGCACCTGAGCGGGTCCCGGGCTTCCACTCTCTTCGGGGCCTCCGTCAATCAGAGCCAATTAACGGAGCGACTTCTGAACATCGCCCGAGGCACTTCGGAGGAATACACCCATGAGCTGGCGGAAAGCTTCTCGCCGCCCACCTCTCATTCCTCCACCGCAAAGGAACTGCCGGTGATGCTGTACGAGGAGTTCCCGCTGAGCACCTTCTGGGAAAAACAAGCCTCCGGGCTCCGGGAAATAGGCCGGATAGAACTGCCCGACAGCCCGGAAGATACGGTTGCGGGCGAGGAAGTCCGCGTGCCCATGACAGCCCGGTGGCGCATGAGTTACAGCACGAATGAGGAAACAAAGACAACAAAAGTAACCGTCGAGCTTCTTCTCCGGTTCCCCGGACTGCGCGACCTGCGTTATTACTATCCCGAGGCCACCGGCGATTTCTTCACCCTTCTCCGCCAAAAGGAGATTCAATCCCCCATTGCCATCACAGCCGATTTACTCATTCGCCCGACCGCCGCCATCATCCCCACGCAGTTATACCTGAACGGCATTCCCTACAACGAAGCCACCGAATTGCTCAAGCAGAACCAATTCCCCTTCCGGCAATCGGCAACGCCTTAATCTGCCCGCCTGCCGCGCGGGGCGCGACTAATTTCACTCCATTCGGGCAAAATCACCTATCAGGCGACAGAGCCTCTCGGATGAGGCGGATTTTTTCCTCATTACCTTCCCGGATGACCATCTCGAGCACGGAAGAGCCATCTGAGCCCCTTGCATTCGGATTGGCACCTAACTCCAACAGCTTGCGAATAACGCGGGGGGAACGTTCGGCGGCCATCCACAGGATAGTATCTTTATAGGGAGTGATATCAGCACCGTTCTCCAGCAAAACCAGCATGGTTGAGGAGCATTCCAGCGCCTCCATAAGCGGTGAAATTTCCTCTCCGGCACCGTAGCATGGCTTCCCCTTGGCATTAGGATCAGCCCCGGCTTCCAACATGCGGAAAACGGTTTCCGCCATGCAACGGCGCGCTGCCAGATGCAGCGGTGTTGTCCCGAATTCCTGACAACCGGTAGCATCTGCCCCGGCTTCCAGCAACAAACGGACACACTCAATCATCTGCCGGTAGTGAACACGCGGATAAGCTCCCGTCCGCCATTCCAGCGCATAATGAAGAGCCCCCGACTCTCCGGAAGTACCAGTGTTCACCTTTGCCCCTGCCTCCAGCAGCAGCCGGAGGAGCTCCGGACTCCCGTACGATGCAGCCAGCATCAGGGGAGTAACCCCCGGTTTCAGCTCAGCATTAACATCTGCCCCGGCTTTTACCAATCGCTCCGCACACACCGGACAGCCCCCGGAAATAGCCTCCTCCAAAGTGGCATGGCGTGTACAAACCGGCCCATCTTCCGACTCCGGGTAACAAATGGGTTCCGGGATACGGCAAGCCTCATGCAGCATGCGGATGCACTCCGGATTTTTACTGCGCAAGGCACATGTATACGGGCTTTCATGCCGGCAATCCTCCGGTTTGAATCCGGCTTCCAGCAGAATCCTCACGCATTCCGTATGTCCACCCTCCGCCGCCAGACACAGGGGAGAATCCAGCTTTTCCGGGCAAGAGCTTTGCCAATCCGGTCCATCCGTTACTATCAGGTAACGCAGAGCCGCCGGATAACCATGCGCCGCAGCAAAAGCCAACAGTGAGTAGTCCTGTATCAACCCGGCATGGTCAGCGTTCTCCCATGTGATGTATTCCCGCAGCAAGCGGCAGACCTCCTTACCGTCATTCCGGGCTTCCGCGCGCGCCAATGCCTCATCCAGATACTCCAGCGGCGGCTCTTTTTCATCCACCCACCCGGGCACCACCTCCGACTGAGCGGCCGGGACTTCCGCAGACCGCTGCGGCTCTTCCCCACACCCCGCCAGCAGGCACCCCCCCGCCGTGAGCGCAACGGTCATGATTCCGAATCTTTTCATACCGTACAAAGTCACTTTTGGATATTCTCCAACAGACGGACAATTTTTGTTTTTCCGAACTGTCGGGCATAATCAAGAGCCGTCTTCCCTGCATGACTCTTCAGGTGAGGATTTGCCCCCTTGCTCAGGAGTTTCTCCACCATGAACAAATTCCCGAAAACACATGCCTGATGCAGCGGCGGCATGGCGTTCTCCGGATTCAGCTCTGCCCCGGCTTCCAGCAACGCCTCCGCTACGTCCCGGTACAACGAGCCGAGCATCAGGTGATTCAAGGGTGTTCTATCATGCCGCGCCGTGGCATTCACATCCGCCCCGTGCCGAACCAGCAGCCGCACCATCTCCGGGGTGCGAGCATAAAACAGCGGAGTCTGTTCCCACTCATCCTTCGCACCCACATTCGCACCGCTTTCCAGCAGCAGCTGTGTCATGTCGACGGATTTCGACAAATGCAACGGGGTCTTTCGTCCGTATGAATTCTCTAATACCGAGGTCACGTCAGCTCCGCGATTTTTCATTATCCGCACCGCAGGAACATCATCCTTGTCCAGAAAATGAAGTAAAAGATCAGCATCCTCGCCATGATTCAGAAACAATTCCGCCCCATAGAAATCCCGCCCCATCACCCCATACATGCGCAGGAGACGGACGGGAGTCATGCCCTCCTCATTCTTTGCCTGTCGGTCAGCCCCGGCTGCCAATAAGAGAGGAATGACCTCGTAAGCCTGATGTTGTGCAGCCAGATGCAGCGGCGTATTGCCTTCCTTATTGCGGGCATTCGGAGAAAGCCCGGCTTCCAGCAGCATCCTTATCAACTGCAGACGATTCTTATCCTGGCCAGGGAGCGTATCCCCCCCTGCTGCCTCCTGCCCACAGGCATAATGCAGCAGGGTATTCACCGCAGTATCCACGGTGTTAACATCCGCTCCGGACTGCTGTAGCAGCAGGCAGGCAACATTCTCATGCCCATAGTGGCACACGACTCTGAGCAATGCGTTCACATCGTCCGTAGTTGGTTTCTTTTCCAGCACCAGGCGGACGGAATCAACCGCACCGAGGATACACAAATGCCGCAGAACAGAGCACCCCCATTCTGTAACAGCATTCACATCCGCCCCCAGTTCAATGAAACGCCGTGCTTCTTCCGGATAATCTGCCAGGTGCAGAGCCGTGAACCCGCCCACATCCCGAGCATTCACTTTTGCCTCGCCCCTCAGAGCCGCCTGCCACTGTGCATCATCGCACCAATCGAACTCAGCTTCCCCCTGTACGGGCACGACGGACAGCCCGAGCAACAGTATCGCCGCAATCAGAAAATTCTCTTTCATCATTTTCATAACGTTTCCGTTCCTCTCTTATGAACTAAACCCGGGTAATAGCCAGAGTGCATATACGCACACGGACAGCATTATAACCCGGCTGACACAACCTGCTATAAAAAAGTTACGCGCCAGTTTCGACAATTCTTTTGCCTTTTGCGCATTGCCGGAATAATACGCCTCGTTGATGGATCTGGTCAGCCAGGCAGATACCAGAAAAAATACACAGAGTATCCCCTCCACCGGCAGCAATACCATCAGAATGCACGATGGCAGGAGATACGTTTTCGGTTTACTGCGGGCAAGCCGACTCGGCTCTCTTCTCTTGTTCATGAATCCTTGTCAAATGAGTGTTAATGAAGCAGCGTTCCTACCATTTTTCCGATAAAAACCAAGGCGATGGGAATCCCTACCAGCAGCTTGATTCCCAACAGAAACCAGTACTGAGCGCGGAGACTTCGCGCAGCAGCCTTCTGCATATCTTCAGAACTGAACACGGCATCATATATCCTGTTATACTGAGCCGCGGTCACGATAAAGCACACCGCAGGCAGCAGCAGCCAGATACCCAACACCGTCAGCACTTCTACCCTGCCGGAAGAAGAAACAAGCCCCCACATGAACACACCCACCGACAACGCCAGCATGATGAGCGACCTCCGGAACCAAGTCGGCGGCACAGGCGTACCGTCAAAAATCAGTTTACCTATCTGCAGCCTTCTGTACACCTGCACCAGCCTGTTCTGCCGCCGGTGCAGCATGTTGCCTATCACCATGTGCGCATTCTCGAGGGCAAGGTCAGCAGGACTTTTCCCGGCATCATTCAGGATACCGGGATCCGCTCCCGCCTGTAACAGGATTTCCACCGTCTCCTTACAGCCATTTTCCGCCGCCACATGCAGCGGCGTATGCCCCAACCCATCCCGTAAATTAATCGGAAACTTCCGGCTGAGAATCAGCAACACCGTGTCAGGAACAGCCCGCTTCACCCGTGGCAGAAAATGCAGAGCCGTACAGCCTTCCACATCCCTGTGCAACACATCCGCCCCCGCATCCAACAACAGCTTCACGCACTGCGGACTGGAGCAGACAAACAGCGGCGTCCGTCCCGCCTTATTGGCCATATTGACATCTGCCCCGGCTGCCAGCAGCATCTCCGCCACAGCATATTCACAAGACTCTCGATAACACAGCATGTGCAGCGGCGTATGCCCCTCCGCATCCTGCGCGTTGATATTCGGGGCTTCCTGAATCAACTCCCGCAAATCCTCTGCATGCTCAAACTCGATCAGAGCAACATGCAGAGGCGTGCTCAGCTCATTGCAATACCCCTTCCGTTCCTCTGCCAGAAACTCCGCAGGACCTTCAAGAAAAGGCCCGCTCCGCCCGGGGACATTGTGGAACGGTGATGCCAGATAGGGATAAAGTGTCTCTTTCATTCTTCGTTGATGACTAAGGGAAGTTTCTTTAGTTTTGCTCTTAATGTTACCGTATGGATAAGAGCCCAGATACCACCCGCCCCCAGCAAAGGCAACAGGAGAATCAGAACCTTATGATCTTCGAACAAATCCGGGCGTGAGTTAAACAGACAGGCTTCCTGCGGATTGTCGGGATTCACATAACAGGTCATTTCGCGCGGACGAGTCTCGTACTGCGTGTCATTGACCATCAGAGCCTTGATATCCGCATCTGTATGATTCCCGATTCGTGTCCCGGTATACGTTTCACCCTTGTATTCATAAGTAAAGCTTCCAATCAATTCGAGGTGGGATGTTTCACCCACGGGGATAGCATTCAGATGATGCTGCGTCGTGTGCTTGGTAATCTTTGTCGGGACAAACATCGCCGGAACCCGTTCCCAATCATTGACTGTCAGATAGTCAGAATATTCATCATAGATGCCATATAGAGGAAACAGAATAAGAGCAGCACAAATCGGCAGAAATATAAGCATCTGCAGAAACAAGCGGAATGGCCCCATGGATCTGAGGTAGGATTCCCTGCTGTTGAGCTGACAAATTTCCACTACTCTGCCTCCGGGATAATGAGGCAGAGCCAAATACACCTCCTGCTCAGAATACACCGGCGGGTATACTATCTCGCAGTCAGGGGAAACGATAGCGTACAACTTTTTCATTTTTCCTCAATGGGAAAAGCCTGCTCCAGCGCCTGCACCCCCTGCTGAATCTCTTTTTCCGAAAGTTTCATGCGCTCGAACATACGTAAATTCGCAGTTTCATAGCGCTCCAATGCAGACTTCAACCGTGTGTTTGCCTCCATGATAGCGGCAATTTCCGCATCGCGCTCTTCGGAGATACTTTCGGTTTCCTTCATTATTTCGAGCTGAGTTTGAAAAACGCTGTTTCGCGCTTTTTTTCCGGCAGAAAGAAAACTGCTACGGGAAGAGAAACTACCCAGGACTTCCTCATAGCGTGCCACATATTCCTCTATTCTGGTCACAGATTCTTCTGCATTCTCTTGATTCACATGGAGAAGAATCGCAAATATGGAACGCGACAAATGATTAATTTCCGCGAGCTTCACCTCTGCTTCATTCTGTCGCTCGGTACAGGAGTCTACACTCATCACCACTCCGGGTAATGCCAACGCTGCTATGTATGGTTGATAATTCATCTTAATGATATGGTTAATATATATTGCAGGCACACAATAATGATGTACCGGAAAAGATATTTTACTAAGTTATTTCATCAATGACAACAGTACTCCGGTCGGTATTCCAACCAACAACATTCCGGGAACAATACTGCCCAGAATCAACCACTGGCGTGCACGTGCGGACAATCGGCGTGCTGTTTCTATATCACCGGAATAGTAGGCCATATTGATGGCTGTACTCAGGCTTGCAGCGGCAAGAAACGGTAAATTAAATATCGGCAGCCAGATAAAAAAGCCACCCATCACCAGACTTGCCGTCAGATAAGTCGAAGGTTTACGAATTAATGGCGAATTCATTTGTTGTTGTTCATTCTTGAATTAATGATTAGCATATACACAGATAAATACCACAGACAAAGCAACAATAACAAGACCCATACCTATCAGCATTTTGACCAGTTTGATTTCGTTTTGCACCTTTTTCATATTACCGGCATGGTAATTATCATAGATAGCGTCATTCCTTCCGGCGGCAACCAGGAACAGAATGGCAGACGGTACACATAAACAGAACAGCAAAGCCAGCAGCAACGCGAGCCCGCAGTTTGTCGGCAATTTGACACGCTCGACCACCGCATTCCCGCTGACCGGACTTTTCAAAGTATCATTATTCATCTATAGCTCATGTATATTGTTTCATTGGTTTCAGGCGGCACGAATGATAAACATCAGCACAATTCCGGCAACAAGCAGAAGCAGTCCCAAAACAAACCGCAGAAGCCTGTTTTCCGTTGAAGGCCTGATGATAAAGTGCCAGATAAGGCCCACTGCCAAAATGGCAACAGGCATTGCAAGAACCTCATTTAACCCGTCTTTCATCTTATTGCTCTCTTCTCCTTTATGTTATTTCCGGTTGATAAGCAACTCGGCAATCTTTTTATCTCCCCTAACTATAGCAACCGCCATCGGGGTTTGCCCCATCAACCTTTTCATTTTGCTTAATTTCATTTTCTTCATCTTTAATTTACATGATAATAAAACCATCACGACTTATTAACTTTCCCCTCTCTTCCTAGCTTATTTCTCTGAAGGGAAACGGTGTTTTTTTAACATATAATTAATATTCAATCCGGACATTTTTCGAAGCAGATTCAGAATATCACGGTCATTATTTTCCCGGGATAACTGCAGAATAGCAGCTTCTCGGGCTGCAGCATCTATGGTCGATGCGTCAGTAGCCGCGCCTGCCGCTAATAATATCCGTACCGCTTCGGCGTCATACTTCTGCAAAGCAAAAGACAAAGCCGTAGCACCAGTCGGCGTTGCCGCATTAACATCAGCATTTGCCGCAAGAAGAGCCTGCATGGAATCATATTGTCCATTGACTGTTGCCCACATCAAGGCGGTGAAACCGTGCTTGTCGCAGGCGTTCACCTCTGCACCTTTCTGCAACATGAGATGAAACACATCTTTATACGCGCCCACCCATGCAGCAATCATCAAAGGGGTAAGGCCGGAATCGGTGCGGGATCTGACATCTGCGCCATTCTGAATCAACAATGCAGCAACTGACGGCAAATTTTCAACTTCGGCTCTATTCTCCCCACGGGATGCCACCCCATAACGCGCCAGCACAAAATGTAACGCAGTCAGTCCCGAAGCATCTTTCGCATTGACATCGGCTCCCTTTTGCAACAAATAACTGACAAAATCATTGTTATATTCACACCCCAAACATTCCACATAGGCATGTAGCAGCGTTTTCTTTTCGTCATCCCTTGACACGGACTTGACATCCACTCCGGCCTCCAGAAGCAATTGGGCAATACTCCAGCGATATGAGCGTATGCTCTCGAAAAGCGCATCAATCCCGTGCGTTTTCAAATCAATTTCCGGGTATGGCGGCAGCTCAGATTTCTCACCTTTAGCCTTTTCCACAAACTCCACAAGCATATTCGCACATTGATGCCGGGGATTCAGGAAACAACGGACAATCTCTTCCTGTCCGCATTTGGCAGCATGAACCAAAAGCTCTCCGGCATATTGATGAACGGCTTTTTGAAGTAAAGACTGTTCCCTCACCCACAGATCCGGTCTCTTTTCTATTGTTCGGAAGAGGATCTCTTTCTCATATCCCTCAGGAGATGCGCCGTTGATAACCAGCTCAATTGACATTTCCGATCGACCTTGTTTGAAAGCTCGCGTTACCAGGGTTTTATCAAATTGTTTACCGGAAAACACCTTGGGCGCCAACGCCTTCAAAAGCTTGATATTATTTGTATCTATCGCCAGAGCAACAGCGCGATTATATTCCTCTCCGGTATAATAGCGACTACTGCAGAGGACTTCCAGCAGGCTTGAATCTCCTTTCTCCAGTGCTAATAACACAGTCTGTTTCAATCCTGCGCCTTTATATTGAATAGAATTCAATGCTTTGCTCAAAGACTCAAGCAATCGCATATTATCGCGTTCATCTCGAGATTTCCTGCTGTCATCACCGGACAGAAACTTGCATAACAGCATCAATTCATCGTCGTGAATATACGCTCCGTCATCCAGCAACAAAGCAGCGACATAGGGATTGCGACTTTCCAGCGCAAGCTCAAGACACGTTTTCCCATCCCCTCTACGCTCATTGGGATTAGCCCCGTGCTGGATATCAATCGTACTGTAGTAACCTTTCTCACAACACTCAAACAGGCTGCGCTGAGGCGTATCAATAAAACAGTTCAACACAACGACATAAGCACCGGCACAAACCACAACACCGGCGATACCGACAAGCGGCCGGAGCCACTTACTTCTTTTCTTCTTAATGGGAGGATTTTCCTGTATATTTGTTTTCATGGTAAAGCAAAGAATCAGAATGTTATAAGTTGGTGCCATTCAGACGCCCCCGGGCGCCCGACGAACTGGGGAATATCCCTCGCTTCCATTCTCCCTTCACTACAAAGCAGAAGCAACAGACCCACGGACAGACACATCCCCCCGCCCCGCCGAAACGGTGCTGCAATGAGGCACAACACATTCCACACCAGACGCACCACCTGAAAAAGAGGGCTCAGTAGCAGGCCGATCCCAACGGTAACTAACCAGATGGGAATGGAAACAAAGGGGCCACAGAGCACAGCAATGGGAAACTGCAGAACAAGGGCATTGCGGAAGATGCGGAAATCCGCCATCAGCCACAGGCTCAGAACAGCCCACGCTATCAGACTCCACATCATCTTGTCTGCCTCTTTATCCCTGTTCACAATCTCCTCTGCCCCGAATCCTGCATTGAAAAGCAGAAGCAGGGCAATCGCACACAATACCACGGTTCTGAATCTTCTGCCGATTGTCATAGTTCTTTGCAGTTAATGAGATGCACCGTTTACTTGTCCATCGCAGCTCTCAGAAGAGCACCTACTCCGGCTTCTCCTTCATTCGGAATAAATGGCCATTCTTTATCCACATATTCCAACGGGGTTCTCCCGTAATTATCCTGAATCGCGGGTTCTGCCCCCTTACGCAGTAAAATTCGGACATTTTCCGATACCTCGTTATCCCGGCATTCAAACATCTCAGCTTTACTTACCAACATATGTAAGGGAGTTTGCCCGTTATGATCTTTTGCATTTACATCACTAACGTCTGCCAATATGCCAATCAACTCGGGCTGATGAAGCTGATCACATGCAGCATGCAAAGCTGTTTGGCCTGTTTTATCCACAGCTTTCGCGTTCACCCCTTTATTTAATAACGAACAAAGGACAAAAACATTTTCTTTGCCAAATAAAACAGTACGCCCACTGCTGTCTTTCGCCGAAATATCAGCTCCATATTCAAGCAACAAATCAACGATTCTGGGGGAATCTATATTAACATGTAAAGCCGTCGCCCCCAACTGATCCGTTGCATTTACGTTCGCTCCGTTTTGCAGCAATAGCTTCACAATATCAAAACGACGCTCACCTAATCGACAGGCAAAGCTCAAGGGTGTACTAAATCCACAAAAGGTCTTAATTTCTGAATTGACGATACCATCAAAAGAACGAACAATACGGCTGACAGATGCCTCATCACCTGCTTGAATCGCCTTACTAAGCTCTTCTTTAGCTTTTGAATACGATTCATTATTCGTATCAAGACAACCACCGAGACCAAACCTGTCGTTCAATTCTTTGCGTTCTTCCGAAGTTAACCCGTGTACCGGGAAACAACCAAAAACAAAAGCCGCCAACAGGGAGGCAACAGTACATGCGTGTTTTTTCATCGTTATTATATTTTTTTGTTGCATTTGGTTCAGGAGTTGGCGGATTCCCACCAACTCCTGAAAGGCACATTTTTATTGTCCCAAAACTTCCTTGGCCTCCTTCCTGGCAGAGTTGCTTTGTTCATTATTCAGAGCAATCAAAGCATTCTCTGATTTCAGCACGCAGTCTTTCAATGCCGCACTATTGTAATAATTTGCGCGACGAAGGCGCTCAAATTCCGGCATCAGCGCTTGTTGATATACTTGATTTCTCATCGGAATCACCTTGAACATGAACACCATGGCTTCATTTGAAGATAAAGCGGGGGCTGCATCGGATTTCGATTTAATCGCATTAAAATGAGCGAGCCACTGCCGCAGTAAGGCATCGGAGGCCGCACTTACAGCTTCTGCGCTGTCCTTATCCTGTACTCGTTTCAGAATTTCCACCAGCTGGCACGGATGAGACACGAACAACTCACAAGCCAATTCCATGCTGCTCTCGCTGTTCGCAAACTCGATAAGTGTGGCTCCCTGATACTTCTGCAGCATCTCCATGGCAAAATTCTCGTACTGCTCGTACTGCTTGAGCAGCTTGTCCTGCTGTCTCGGGTCAAGCTGCTTAACGCGTTCCGGGGTGACATAACCTTTTGCCGGTTGGAAATTGAAACCTAATTTGATGGCATATTGCCCCGGATCCGGCTGGAATAATCTCTTGAATGCCCCGGCATAAGTTTCCTTTGTATTCCGAATATAATTGTTGGCACGATATTTGGCAAGAGTCTCCGAATAAGCCCGGGTAATGAGGTCTGCATCACTCATACTCTTAAGAGAAGCCGCAGATATCGGGATATTCGGGCTTGCAATGGAATAGGCATTCTGCCCGCACTGCTGACAATGTTTAAGGTATGCTGCATAGGTAAGCATCCCGTTAAACACAGCTCTCGCCTCCATGTATATGGTAATTTCATCATAAAGGCGCTGCAATTCTTTCTTATCTGCCGGAGTGACTATTTTTTCCATAATGCCCCCATGAAAACATATCAGCGGCATATTTTCTATGTCGTAAGCATGTGTTTCTTCATGCCCCAACGTGACCCTTATCATAATATTTTCGTACTTATTCTGGTCAGATAATTGACTATTGACATTTTTAGCAAGAACGAAAACTTCCGGTTTTACTGAAAAATGGAATTTCTTTACATCATCATGACTAGTTATGGAAAGAACTCCGGGTGAGGGCGTTGTCACCCCCAATACCTTTCGAGACTCATTCAGCATCTTACCGTAATCAACCAAAACTTCTTTCTTATTGCGGGCAATTGACACCTGAATGGCCTTTTTATTCCACTTCAAATCATCATCCCGGTTGATGGTAACTGTATCACACACAGTGCGGGGTTCAGCCGAAATCATCGGAGAAAGCCCGACGAACGCGGCTACAGCTGCTAATATACATGATTTATTCATTTTTTGATTAGTTGTTTATGATTAAAAAAACGCTAGTTGGATAAAGCCATTTTTTAATTGCTAATCCACACCTGCCCGGAACCGCCGCAGTTAGAGCAGGCTTCAGAGCGAGTGGATTCGCCTTCCCATTTATACCCATCGGGAATATCCGATACTGTACTCCCGACTTTTTTATGTCGTCTGACCAAAAATCCGAAACCGGATGACCGAAGTGAATCCGCAGCCATTCTGTCGTATCTATCCTTCTCCCGATAGGTGGTGACCTTGTACCAAACCGACCCTTCCCAAGGACAGGCATAGACAGCCGGAAAAGCCACCGCCACCAGGGCAAAAACAAGGGCACATCTATGGAAGGCTGAACTCATACCCTCATGATACGCTTTCGGAATTCGTAGGATATACATCACATCTCTAACAAAATCAATACTTAAAATTCAACTAATCAGCTTGATTTTTGCAGAAAAAAACATTCTCTGACATCAAGAGCGGGCATGAAGAGAACAAATCAGGTCAACTATTTACAAATATCTGTTATTGTGCTTGACTTACGAATTCCGAATTCGCAACAAACCGATGAATACAGAAACACAGATAAATGAGGAAACAGCTGCCCTGGCATTACTGAAAAGCACCAGATTACCCCTCCTGGAAGCGGCACAAATGGCGTGTGCTGCCATCAGGGCGGGTCGGGGAAAAATGAAGCGGGCGCTGCGGTGTCTGGAAGAGGGTGAAAAGGCGCTGCGATTGCAGGAAAAGACCGTCTCATTTGAAAAGGCGGTGGAGGCGGCGCTGGAGGCGAGGAAGCACAGGCGGGCGCGGACGCTCTGCGATTTCCGCTATGTGACGAGGCGATTCATGAAACGCTGCCCCGGGCTGGCAAAGCGGCGCGTGCGGAGCATCACCCCGGCGGAATGTGCGACGTATATTGAAGCGGCGTTTGAGACGCCCCGACAGCGGCAGAAGGCGCGGCTGACGCTCAGCGGGGTGTTCTCCACGGCGATGAAACGCGGCTGGTGCAGCGAAAACCCGGTGGCGCGGGTGGAAGCCCCGCAGGTGGTGGAGAAACGCATCGAAATTCTGACACCGGAGGAGGCGAAGAAGCTGGTGGACACGGCGCGGGAGTACCGCGGCGGCATTTGCCTGCCGGCGGTGGGGCTGATGCTGTATGCAGGGATTCGCCCGCACGAGGTGGCGCGGCTGCGCTGGGGCGATGTGGATTTGGCGGGCAAGCGGGTCAACATCGCCCCGCAGCACAGCAAGACAGGCGGCGCACGCCCCGTGACGCTGCTGCCACCGCTGCTGGGTCTTCTGCAACGCACGCCCCACCGCCCTGCCCCGCAGCACATCTGCCCGCCGCAATGGCAGCGCCACTGGCGCGAAGTACGCTGCCGCGCGGGCTGGAATCGCCTGACGCGCCCCTGGCCGCAGGATGTATGCCGCCACAGCTTCGCCAGCTACCACGCCGCCCGCTTCCGCAACCTCCACGAACTGCAGCTCCAGATGGGCCACCGCAGCACGGATTTGCTCCGCACGCGGTATTTGAATCTGCCGGGAGAGGAGGAAGCAAGCGAATATTGGTCCAGCGGCTATTGCCGATTGGGGGAGAGGTGCGCCTGACGGGGGAGATTGCGCCTTATGGCGCAGTGAAATTATCCGCTCTGCGGATAGTGAAATTACCGCCGAAACGGCGGTAGTGATAGAGAATGGCAGCCCGGCGGGCTGCGGAAATGGCGCCCGGCGCGAGCCGGATTTCACTCTGCCCGCAGGGGCAGAATTTCACTTCTGTTACAAAGGGTGCGATTTCGCCTTAATCTGCCCGTCTGCCGCGCGGGTGGAAGCTGCGCACCATGTTCACCAGGCGTTTTCGCTCCACATGGGTGTATATCTGCGTGGTAGCCAGGTCGGCATGCCCCAGCATATCCTGAATCACGCGCAAATCCGCTCCATTCTCCAGCAGGTGCGTGGCAAAGGAATGTCGCATGATATGCGGGTACACATTCTCCGGGATGCCGGCCTCTTTCGCCCGTTTCTTGATGATTTGCAGGATGCGGTCGCGGGAGAGCGCCTGTCCGCGGTTGGAGAGGAACAGCACCGTGGCGCGGCGTCCCTCGCGCAACAGCTTCGGCCGGGCATGCTCCAGATAACATCGCAGCGCCTTTGCCGCCACCCCGCCCAGCGGCACAAAGCGGGTCTTGTTCCCCTTACCCGTGATGCGCAGGTAGCCCTCATCCCAATCCACCCGGTCAGGGCGCAGGTTCACCAGCTCGCTCACGCGCAGTCCGCTGCCGTAGAGCATCTCCAGCATGGCGCGGTCGCGACAGCCATACGGCACATCGGACGGGTCAATGCTGCTGAGCAGGCGGTTCACTGACTCCGCAGAAAGCGTCTCCGGTATGTCACGCGTGATGCGGCCGCTCTCCAACAGTGCGGCCGGATCAACCGCCAGGCCGCGCCGCCGGTGCATGTAGCGGAAAAAGATGCGCAGATGCACCGTTGCCACGCGGATGGAGGAATCCATCAGCCCCCGCTCCCGCAGGTGGCGGCGATATTCCGTCAGGCGCTCTAGGGTAATGCTGTCCAACGCCCACTCGCGCTCAGCGCACCAATCCACAAAGGCGGTGAGACTCTGCCGCGCAGACTCCCGATAATTGGCACTCAGGCCGCGTTCTGCTGCCAGATACAGCAGAAAACGCTCCACCTCCGCACGGTATGCAGGATTCGGCATCAGTTATGCTCCCCGCCCATGGGCTCCGGCAGCGGAACGGAAGCCGGATCCGGCAGCGGAGTTCCCTCGCCGTCCTGAGGCGTGCCACCCAGCCGCTGCCCGGCGCTTTCCTCAAACTGCTTCTTGCGAGCTTCAAACGCCGTGCCCCGGTCGGACTTTTTCTTCACAACCACCACCGTACGTCCGGAGGTAGTAGTCATCAGCTTTTGAGCTCCATCGGGGAGGTTGGCGGCATCCTCACCCCAGTTCTCCGGCAGCGTCGGCATCTCTCCACCGGGGAACAGCTCCTCCTGCGTGGAAATGAGCGTCTTAATCGGGCTGACCAAATCGGACTCGCGCAGGTAGCCCTTCTTTCCTCCGTCCGTCTCGACAAAGTAGTAAAGGCCCTCGCAGGAGATGATACGAGCCGTCGACGCGTCCACCATGCGCCCGGAAGTGTCATGACTGTGGTCGGGATTGCGGAAGAAGAGGAACACCTTCCCCTGCTGCACCTCCAGCTGTTCGCCGGGGGCGAAAGCACCTTCCTTCACCAGCTTGGCACGCAGCGCCGCACGAGCCTCGGCCGTACCGGGAGGATCCATGGGGGAATCCTCACGCAGATACTCCGGCGTGTAGTCCTGTTCCTCCGGGTTAAACAGGCTGCAGGAGCTCAACACCCCCATGCCCAGAACCAGCGTGACAATATGGGAAATCTTCATGCCGGTATAGTAATACATTCCCGCGCATCACGCAAATCCTTTTTCTGCCCTGCAACAAAAAAGCAGCACCGATTCGGTGCTGCTCTCGATACGAAGTATAAGATTCGAACTTATGACCCCATCCGTGTGAAGGATGTGCTCTACCACTGAGCTAACTTCGCATTTTCTCGCCCTCGGAACGAGTGCGAGGGCATTGTATCGAAATCCAACCGACTTTGCAAGCTTTTTTCTGAAAAAAAGTTAATTTTCTCAAAAACAATCACACCGCACCGCAAAGCAAGCATCAACTCGTCACACGGGAGGCGGAGTCGAAGCGCACCAGCTCCCGCAGGGGGGCATGCTGCGGGAGTCGCAG
The DNA here is from genome assembly GCA_017472085.1 of Akkermansia sp. Classification (GTDB taxonomy): domain Bacteria; phylum Verrucomicrobiota; class Verrucomicrobiia; order Verrucomicrobiales; family Akkermansiaceae; genus Akkermansia. The sequence goes on from JAFUQZ010000051.1 coordinate 28,326, forward strand.
TTCCGGGTCGGCATCCAGAATGGCGGCTGCATCCCGTGTGGCGCGATGAATCAGCCGCATATCCGCCAGCCACTCCGGGAACCGCACGGCGCCCAGCCCGCTCTGGGCCGTGCCGAGCACATCTCCGGGGCCGCGGAGCCGGAAATCCTCCTCGGCTATCTCGAAGCCGTTGAGCGTGCGGCACATGACCTGCAGTTTATCGTACCCCGGCTCGCCCTGTTTCGCATCGGAGAGGAGGATGCAGTAGCTCTTGTGCTGTCCGCGCCCGATGCGCCCGCGCAGCTGGTGCAGCTGGGAAAGCCCGAAGGAGTCCGCGTTGTTGATGAGCATGATGGTGGCATTCGGCACATCCACCCCCACTTCCACCACGGTGGTGGCCACCAGAATGTGGGTCTCATTGGCATGAAAGGCAGACATAACGGCGTCTTTTTCCTCCGGGGAGAGACGCCCGTGCAGCAGGCCTATACTTTCCTGCGGAAAAATTTCCTGCCAGTGGCTCAATTCCGACACCGCGGATGCGCGGCTGCTTTTCTCGCTCTCCTCCACCAGGGGAGAAACGATGTATATCTGCCGCCCCGCTGCCAGCTGTTCCCGCATGAAGGCAATGATTTTCTTCATGTTGCCCGGGCGGCGCATGGCGGTGATGATTTCGCCGCGGTTGGCGGGCAGCTCATCGATGACGGAGACATCCAAATCGCCGTAGAGTGTGAGCGTGAGCGTGCGGGGGATGGGGGTGGCTGTCATCACCAGCACGTCCGGGTTCTCCCCGGCGGCATAGAAGGATTCGCGCTGCTCCACGCCGAATTTGTGCTGTTCGTCCACCACGGCCAGTCCCAGGCCGGACGGGCGATTGGCGGGGTACAGCAGCGCATGCGTGCCCACAATGATGCGGGGGGTGGTATCTGATGCCGGTTCTGCCTCCAACACGATGTCTGAATCATCGGAACGCCCGGAGGTGCGCAGCGAAAGCGGCACATCCGTGTGCGCCAGCAGGCGGCGAAAGTTGCGGTAATGCTGCTCGGCAAGAATCTGCGTAGGGGCCAGCATGGCCGCGGTCTTGCCGCTGCCGACGGCCAGCAGCATGGCACAGAGCGCCACCAGCGTCTTGCCGCTGCCCACGTCCCCTTGCAGGAGGCGGTTCATCTGCTGCGGAGAGGCCATATCCGCGCGTATTTCCTCCACGCAGCGCCGCTGTGCCTCTGTGAGCTGAAACGGCAACTGCCCCAGCAGCTCCTGCACATAGGCATCACAGGTGGCCGTCACCTGCCCCGGTCGTCCCAGAGACTGCCGGCGTCGCCACGCCACGCGGAACTGGCAGAGGAAGCACTCCTCCAGCGCAAAGCGCAGGCGGGCCTTGCGCTGCAGTTCATCCTCTGCCGGGAAATGCACATCCTGCAAGGCCTGCCGGTACGGGTATGCCGGCGCCACGTCATAACCGGCAGGGCGGATATCCGGCGGCAGTTTCTCCAGCAGCCTCCACACAAGGCTGCGGTAGCTGCGCGCCGCCAGGCCGGAGATGTTGCGGTAGATGGGCACGATGCGCCCGGTATGCACCGGTTCACCGCCGGTGGAGAGCTCTGCCGCCGGCATGCGCGGCCCGCCCATGGCCGCCACCATGAGCCGATGCCCGGCGTCCTCATCCTCCATGACCTCAAAATCGGGATTGGTCATAGTCAGCTTGCCGGCAAACTCACGCACCTTGCCATAGATATAGAGATTCATCCCCACGGCCAGCAGCTTCGCCACATAAGGCATGTTGAACCAGCGCAGGCTCAGGCGGGCGCCGTGCGGTTCATCCGCTGCCCCGGCAGATACTTCAAAATAACGTTTGTAGGAAAACCGCCAAGCCGCGCCATACACATGCACGCGCAGGCAGACCGTCTCGCCGGAGGCGAGCGATGCGATATCCGCGCCGAAGCGCCGTCTGTCCTCATAGCGCCGGGGAATCCGCAGCAGCACATCGCGCACGCTCTGCAGCTCCGCCGCCTGCAAAGCTTTAAGCTCGCGTGGGCTAAGCCAGGCGAGCTCTGCAAGCGGTGTTTCGGGGTGAAGATGTTCCATCGGAAGAGGTATCAACGGAAAGATTTCCCATTGTTGATACAGCGGAAGTAGTAATCAACGCGGGAGTGAAACCACGCCCACTTGGGCCCGGGCTTGCCGTTGGTCAGCAAGGGCATGGGGCAATTCTTGCGGGTCCAGTGATAGTGCGGCACCACGCGGCGCAGGTTGATACCATAGCGCTTCATCAGTACGGCCGTCAGCTTGGCCGCGCGATCCCAGGTGCGGAAGTGGTTATGCCCGCGGTTCTCACACTCGCACATCTCGATACCGATGGAGTTGTGGTTTCCGGCAGGAGTTCCGGCATGCCAGCCGGTTTCCTTGAGAGGGAGATTCTGCACACACATGAACTGGTCTACCGTGAAATGCCAGCTGCGGTTGGTAAACGCCCCGCCGCACAGCGCCCGGGAGTGCTGCATGGCAGTCGACGTAGACGAATGATTGGCCGTACTGTGAATGGTGATGAATGAGGGTCGCAGGCGGCGGGAGCCTCGACGCTGCGGTGAGTTGGACGGCATGATACGCACCTTGATGTTGACCTCCCGGGCCAGGCGGGACACGGAACGCAGCATGATGGGCGAGCGCACCGGCTTGAAACGCACGGCCGCCGGGGTTCGCAGGTAGCGGTTCCCCCCTCCCTGCTGACAACCGGAGCCCCCTGCTGCTACCAGTAAAAGCAGAAAAAGAGCGGCGATTGAAGCGAAACGAATCATGGCGATATGATGCCAGTTCACCACCCGTTTGGCAAGCGAAAATACCGTTTTACGGAAAATAACAAGGCAGCACCGATTCACGGCGCTGCCTTGTCGGAAATCGCTGTTTTGCGGCGCGGTTTACGGCATCGGGAAATTCTTATTGAAGGCCGTGACCTCTGCGCGCAGCGCATCATAGGCACCGGGTGTCTCGCACACCTTCTGTGCCGCCAGAATAGCCAGGCAGCGGCCGATGAACTCTGCCACCTTGCGGACATCGTCCTCCTTCATGCCACGCGTGGTGACAGCCGGAGTGCCGATGCGGATGCCGGAGGGCTTATTCGTCGTTCCCTTGTCATAGGGAATGGCGTTCTTATTGACCGTGATACCCACTTTGTCCAGGGCCTCCTGTGCCTCTGCACCGTTGATACCTTTGCCGCTGAGGTCCACCAGGAAGCAGTGATTATCCGTACCGCCGGCCACGATGCGGAAGCCCAGCTGCGTCAGCTTGGCTGCCATCGCCTTGGAATTCTTCACCACCTGGGCGGCATACTCGCGGAACTCAGGCTTGAGGGCCTCACCCAGACAGGCTGCCTTGGCTGCAATCACATGCATGAGCGGGCCACCCTGGAGACCGGGGAATGTGGCGCTGTTGAGCTTCTTCTCCCACTTTTCCTTGCACATCACCAGACCGCCGCGCGGGCCGCGCAGGCTCTTGTGCGTGGTGGTGGACACGAAGTCTGCATAAGGCACGGGGGAAGGATGAGCCCCACCGGCCACCAGTCCGGCGATGTGTGCCATGTCCACGAACATGATGGCGCCCACCTCGTCACAAATCTCGCGGATGCGGGCAAAATCAATGGTGCGGGAGTAAGCAGAAGCACCGGCCAGGATGAGCGCGGGTTTCACCTCGCGGGCCTTGGCGGCCATATCCTCGTAATCAATGCACTCTGTTTCAGGATTCACGCCGTAGTGAACCACCTTGTACTGCTTGCCGGAGAAATTGGCAAAGAAGCCATGAGAAAGATGACCGCCACAGGCCAGATCCATCGTCAGGATGGTATCACCGGGATTGATGCAGGCGTGATACACAGACATGTTCGCCTGAGAACCGGAATGAGCCTGTACATTGACGGCATCGCAACCGAAGAGGGCCTTGGCGCGGTCGATGGCCAGCTGCTCCACCTTGTCCACCACCTCACAGCCGCCGTACCAACGGCGGTTGGGATACCCCTCGGCATACTTGTTGGTCAGGCAGGAGCCCTGGGCCTCCATCACGGCGGGAGAGGCGAAGTTCTCAGAAGCAATCAGCTCGATGTTGTTGAGCTGGCGCCGGCGCTCTTCCTCAATGTAACCGGCCAGTTCCGGGTCGGATTCTGCCAGGAAAGAGCCGGAGGCCGTCACCAGCCGCTCCACGTGGCGACCGCCCTCATATTCGGCAGACAGCCAATCGTGCAGGATATCATCCACCACGTCGGGGGATACGAATGCCGACGGCAGGCACATCACGTTGGAATCATTGTGGTGGCGGGAAAGGGCGGCATCCTGCGGGCTGCGGAAGATACCGGCACGTACGCCCTGCCAGCGATTGGCGGCTATGCACATTCCCTGCCCGGAGAAACAGATGAGAATACCACGGTCGACCCGACCGTCAGCCACACGCTTGCAAACGGCATTGGCATACTCTGCGTAGTTGCAGGACTCCTTGGTGAAAGGCCCCAGGTCCTCCACCTCAAATCCCCAACCGCGCAGCAACTCGACTGCTGTTTCTTTCAAATCCACACCCTTGTGGTCTGAACCGATGGCTATACGAAGTTCCGTGTTCATAAATATGTACGCCGCTCAGTCTACCACATCGCGCCTGCGCGGGCAAGCGTTATTTCCCCCTTTTCTCGGCATGTTCCCCGGTCTTCTGCACTCTCTGATTGCAAATACTGCGTGAATTTATAATCTAACAAATCGCATGAACACTACAACAACACCTCAACACGACGTTCCGCTCGTTCTCACCGAGTCGGATATCTTCCGATTATTCATGGAATTCACAGAGACTGCGGCTCTGGCACAGGATGACAAAGCGAGTATCATCCATGCTTTCCGGCGCATCATGCAAGCGGGTATCCGCAGCGTGCGCGCGGAAGAAGACAGTGTCAGTTTCAGCGAAGCCATTTCAGCCAGCCTGCTGGCGCGGCAACACCGCCGCCCCAGCACCCGGCGGGACTTGCGCTCCTTCACTAACCGCATGCTGCGTTATCAGGACATTTCCAGCTGCAATCTGCGCAACATCTCCGCCCCACGGTGCAGACAGATGATGAATGACCTGTTCAACCACAGTCCGCATGTGTATCGCAAGGCACAGACCATCCTGCACAGCATCTTCTCCTATGGCCGCAGGCAGGGCTGGTGCGAGAGAAACCCTGCGGAATGCATCAACCTGCCCCCCATTGTGGAAGAGCGCATCAACATCCTCACTATGTCCCAGATCCGACTGCTGGTCAAGGTGTGCAACCGTTCGCATTTCAGCTGCATGGGACCGGCCGTGCGACTGATGCTCTGGTGCGGCATCCGCCCGGGCGAGGTACAGCGCCTGCGGTGGGGAGACATCGACCCCTCCGAAAAAATGGTCTACGTGGAGTCCCACGCCAGCAAAACCGGCGGAGCACGGGCTGTCCCGCTGAGGGGCGGCGCCCTGATACTGGCCTCGGAAAAGCACCCGCGAGAAGAGCTGATAGCCCCGCGCAACTGGATTCGACTCTGGCAACGCCTTCGCGACACCTCAAGCCTGAAGCCCTGGCAGAGAGACGCCCTGCGACACACCTTTGCCAGCATGCACCTGAAACATTTCCACAACATCCTGAAGCTCCAGGAAGAAATGGGCCACCGGGACAGCAACCTGCTGCGCACGAGATACCTGAACCTGCGGGATGTCCGCGCTGCCGCCGCCCGCGATTTCTTCTCCCAGAATTTCGTCTATTAACTTGATAAGCCCGGCGGGGCATGATAAGGTAGCATCATGCCCCGCCGAAAACTCGTCAGCACCCTGCACCAACTGGCCGAACCCACCTACCGGGACTTTGCCTCCCGGCTCATCCCGGGGGAAACACGGCTGCTGGGAGTCCGCCTGCCCGCCCTGCGCAGGCTGGCCCGGGAGTATGCCGCCGGGAACTGGCAACAACTGCTGGCCTCACCGCCACCGCCGGATGCCAGCTTTGAGGAGATTCTGCTGCGGGCCATGCTGCCCGCTTATGCCCCGGAATTGGCGCTTCGGGAACGGCTCCGCTACCTGCAACAGGAACAGCCAAACTTCAATAACTGGAGTCTCTGCGACTCTGCCTGTGCCTCCTGCCGTTTCGTGGCAAACCACCGCGAAGACGTCTTCCGCTGGCTGGAGCCTTTTCTGCATTCCGAGCAGGAGTTCACCGCCCGCTTCGGCGTTGTCATGCTCAACAACTATTACGCCGCCGACCCCGTCTGGGCAGCCATGGTCATCGCAGCCCTGCGGGAAGTACCGCAGACCGCCTACTACGCCGCCATGGCTGTGGCATGGTGCGCCTGCACCCTGCTCACCTCCCGGATTGACCTGCGCGATGACATCGGGCAGGAGCTGCTCACCCCCGGCTACCTGCCGGAACACACGCGCAAGCTCCTGCTGAGGAAGTTGCGGGAATCGCAGAAAAAGTGGAGCAACGATAAAATCTATTGACGGCTATCGGCATCTGTGGCAGAATGACAGCATGGAAAACAACACACCCATACCCCCGCCGCCCCCCGGCACAGTCCCCTGCCCGAACAGCCATCTGGTACTCTCCATCCTTACCACGTTGTTCTGCTGCCTGCCGACCGGCATCATCGCTATTGTGTACTCCTGTCAGGTCAACTCCCTGTACAACGCCAACAATCTGCCGGAAGCCGAAAACGCTTCCAAATGGGCGCTGCGCTGGAATATCGTTTCCATCGTCAGCGTGGCGGTTCTCTTCCTCATCTGCTTCATCGGTTCCATCGCTGCTTTCCCGATAATTGAAGAGGCGCTGCGGAACAACCCGGAGCTGCGGCAATCCATCCAATCGGAGGTTCAGCGCGAGCTCCACAATGAGCTGGACGTTATTCCGGCAGGAATGAGAGACGACATCATCGAGGAGGCTCTCGATACCATCCCCGGCGGCAGATAAACATCTGCCCGGTATGCAGCAGTTTCTCATCTGGCTGTGGAGGTTAGCCCCGCCCGTACTCTTGCTCATACTGGCGGCGGGGATGCTGTGGTTCCCGCAGCAACTCTCCGATCTGGTGGGTAGCATCTCTCCCGGCTGCACTTTCCGCCGTCTCACCGGACTGGAATGTCCCGGCTGTGGCGGAACCCGCGCCCTCCGTGCCCTTATCAGCGGGGAAGTATGGACAGCTCTCCGCTACAATCCTTTCATCATCGCAGCCCTGCCCATCCTGCTTACTGAATACATTCGCAGCTGGCGGATGTTCTTCCGACCGGCAGATGCGCACAGCCCCCGCAGCCGCGCGTACTGTCTCCTTCTGCACCTCTTCGCCGCCGCCACCATCCTCTGGGCCATCGGCCGGAATTTCGTGTAATACTTTCACGGGGTGCATGCCCCTTTCACGCGCCGCTTTCTCGCGACAGCTTTCACGGGGCGCATGCCCCTTTCACGCGCCGCTTTCTCGCGACAGCTTTCACGGGGCGCACGCCCCTTTCACGCGCCGCTTTCTCGCGACAGCTTTCACGGGGTGCATGCCCCTTTCACATGTCAACTTTCACGTATCATTTCCCTTTACCGTGTTGAGCGAGCGAATCAGCTTGTAGCGGATAGTTCCGCAGGAGTTCAGCAAGTGAGTTGCCTGCTCTTGGGGCATTCCGCCAGTCGCGGACATTAGCTCTATCCAATATTGACTTTCGTTGCATTCTTTTAGTGCTATCTGTAATTTTGCAGCAAACTCAGCCCGACTATATGCGTAATTCGCCTCTCGAATATTAGCCCCTATGCTGGTTGCTGATTTGATAAGCTGAGTTTTCAGAACCGGGCGATTTTTTATATTGTCGCATAATTTTACCACCTCAACGGCAAAATCAAAGGAAAGATTGGCGAGAATGCTTTTCATTTCTCACGTAGTTTAGCGTAGGATTGTGTGATTGCAAGCATTTTTTCCGAAGCGCTGCGGAGACTCGGGAAAGCTGCACGTGAATGGTGACGGGTGAAAGCTATCGCGTGAAAGGAGCTTGCGCCCCGTGAAAGTTTACACGTGAAATGGTATGAGAGAGGGGCTTTACCCCCCCTTGTACTCGCTCATGTCATATTCCGCAGGAATAAGTCTTTGACTTTCCCCGTCCGCTTGGGTACAATGCGCGGCGATGAGTACAGCCTTTGTACCGGACGATTATTTTGCGCGTTACAGCGTGCCGGAGATATTCGGCGCGGGGGAGACGTGTGAAGTGGATTTGGGCTGCGGCGACGGCGGCTTCCTGCTGACCATGGCAGAGCACTACCCGGAGACTCGTTTCCTGGGGGTGGAACGCCTGTTGGGCCGCATCCGCAAGGTGTGCAACGAGAGCGCACGCCGTGGGCTTACCAATGTACGCGGGCTGCGGGTGGAGAGCCGCTACTTCCTGGAATGGCTCATTGCCCCGGGCAGCATCAGCCGCCTGCATTACCTCTTCCCCGACCCCTGGCCCAAGGAAAAACACCACAAGAACCGCCTGGTGCAGGATTCGTTCATCCCCGTGCTGCACCGTGCCCTGGCACCCGGTGGCGAGGTTCTCTTCAAGACCGACCACGAGGAATACTTCATCTGGGTATGCGAGCGCATGGATACCTCGCAGCTCTTCCGACGCGAGGAGTGGAACGCCCCGTTCTACCCGAAAACCGATTTCCAGAAACAATGGGAGGCCATGGGGAAGCCCATTTTCGCCGCCCGCTATGTCCGCAACGATGTCGTTTGATTTGCATACCACCGACCCCAGCGGTGCGCGTCTGGGCACCCTGCACCTCCCCCACGGGGATGTGCCCACACCGATTTTCATGCCCGTCGGCACCCAGGGAACCGTCAAGACTCTGCACCCGGAGGACCTGGAGGCATTGGGCGCGCAGATTATCCTGGGCAACACCTACCACCTCTGCCTCCGCCCGGGCGATGAATCCATCCGCGACCTCGGCGGGTTGCACCGCTTCACGGGCTGGAATCGCCCCATGCTCACGGATTCCGGAGGTTTCCAGGTATGGAGTCTGGCGCGTCTCCGCAAGATTACGGAGGAAGGCGTGCGCTTCTGCAACCACATCGATGGCGCGTACATGATGCTCTCGCCGGAGCGCAGCATGGAAATCCAGGCACATCTGGGCAGCGATATCGCCATGCTCTTCGATGAATGTCCGCCCTACCCCTGCGACCGCAAGTATGCCGAAAAATCGCTGGGGTTGACGCTGCGCTGGGCAAAGCGCTGCAAGGCGTGGATAGACGAACACCAACCCCGCAGCGGCGATGGTCTGCAGCAGCATTTCGGCATCGTGCAGGGCTCCGTCTATGCCGACCTGCGCCGCCGCTGCGCCGAGGAACTGGCAGAAATGGATTTCGATGGCTACGCCATCGGCGGTGTCTCCGTGGGTGAGCCGGAGGAGGAGATGCTGCGAGCCATAGAGAACTCTACCCCCTGGCTGCCGCAGAACAAGGCCCGCTACGCCATGGGACTGGGCACTCCCTCCCAGATTCTGGAGATGATTGAGCGCGGTGTGGACATGTTCGACTGCGTGATGCCCACCCGACTGGCCCGCCACGGCATCGCCATGACCCCGGATGGCCCCATCCACATCAAGAACAAGCGCTGGGAAAAAGACGATTCCCCGCTGGATCCGGAGGGACACCCGCATGTGACCCGTTTCAGCAAGGCCGCCATCCGCCATTTCTTCCGCGCGGGTGAAATGCTCGCACTGCGCGTGCTGTCTTTCCAGAATCTTCACTTCTATCTGCGGCTCATGGCGCAAGCGCGAAGCGCCATTGCGGCCGGTGAATTCGCTGCCTTCAAACGCAGCACCATCGCGCGTTACCAAGCAAACGAAATACCATCATGAACAGCATCATACTGGCACAGGCCGCCCAGCAGGCACAGGGCGGAGGTTGGGACATGTTGATTACCTTCGGTCTCATCATCGTCATCTTCTACTTCATCGTCATCCGCCCGCAGCGCAAGCAGCAGAAAGAGCTCAAGGACCGTCAGGACTCCCTCAAGCCCGGCGACAAAGTCATCACCAACGGCGGCATCTACGGCATCGTCCGCGAGGTGAAGGATGACTCCGTGAAGCTGGAAATTGCCGCCAACACCGTCATCAAAGTCGTCAAGACCTGCATCGTGCAGAGTGTGGGCAAGGATGGCTCCACCGAGGGCAAATAACCCCTGAATAAAAGTACGAGTTACGTATGACGAATTTGAAATTCGTCATACGTAATTCGTAACTCCTCCCATGCTTCCGGTCTATACCAGCGAAGACATTGCCGCGCTGCCTGCGGATTCCCGCATCCGGCTGGGAGTCATCGGCAACCCGATTGCCCACTCCAAATCCCCGCAGATGCAGCAGGTCGCCCTGGATGCAGAAGCGCGGAGCTGCCGCTATGTCCGCCTTCTGGCCGGAACCGGAGAGGGAGAATTTGAAACCCTGCTGCAACTGCTGGCGGAGCGTGGATTCATCGGAGCAAACGTCACCGTTCCCTTCAAGAAAAAAGCCTTTGCCGCCGCCGTTCAGGCGGATGCGCTCTCTACCCTCTGCGGCGCAGCCAACACGCTGGTACACAGGGAAAACGGCTGGCATTGCTTCAACACGGACGGCCCCGGCTTTGAACGGGCCATCACCGAATTGTGCGGGAAAAAGCTCAGCGAACTGAGCATTGCCATCCTCGGCGCCTACGGCGGTGCGGGCTCAGCCCTCTGCTGCCAATGCGCACTCTCCGGCTGCCGCAACCTCACCGCCGTGAACCGACCGCGACCTGAGCTGGAGCAACTGCACCGGCTCCTGCAACCGCATGCTGCGGGTGAATGGCGCACAACCACTTTCGACTCCCCCGATTTCCGCCAGGCGGTAGAAAGCGCCGACCTCATCGTAAACGCCACCAGCCTGGGGCTGCATGCGGGCGACCCGCTGCCGTTGGAGGCCTCCCGGCTGCATCCCGGGCAGATTGTCTACGACATCGTGACCCACGCCACCCCCCTGCAAGCCGCCGCAGCAGAGCACGGTTGCACCGTTTCGGACGGTCTGGGGATGCTGCTCTGGCAGGGAGCCATCGCCTATCAACACTGGTTCGGCTCCCTACCGGATACCCGGCTCATGCGCCGGGCTCTGTTGCAGGCATGAGCAGATAAACAGCAAAAACGCCGCTTCCCGTTACAGAGCGGCGTTTTGTCATCCATGGGAAGAGGGGAATCAATCCACCACGAAACCATTGGGGAACGGGTCGGCATCTTCGCGATAGAACTCACAACGGGCCATCAGGTTGGCCTGTCCGCGCACCAGGGGAACCACAGCGCGGAAGCGCCCCACCATGGTTTCTTCTTTCAGCTGCCCATTGAAAAGAGAGCCGATGAAGGATTCGGAAATGTACGGCGCTCCGATATCCAGCTTGCCCAGATGGTGCATGAGCGTCATGAGCGCAGAGGTGCCGGAACCGCAGGGGCTGCGGTCCATCTGGCCATCCCCGAACAACACGGTATTGCGGATATGCAGCGGACTCTCGGCCAGCTGCTCATAGATGACGGTGAGCGCAATCGTGCGTGTGGAAGGATTGGTGGGATGTGCCACTGCTACTGCTTTGTTAGCCGCAGCCCGCACCCGCATGCCGAAGTTCACATAGAAATCCTTGCTGTGGGACTGCGGCGATATCGGCTCCGGGAACGGATTTTCCACAATCACAAAGAAGTTCCCGGCAAAAACCACATAGCCCGGCAGCGGGCCATAGCCCTCCACATCCAGCACCACCGGCTCCGGTGTGAACACAAAGGACGGCACATTCTGCACAGTCACTTCTTTCACCCGGCCATTGGGGCCGCGGTGCAGATGCGCCTCAATGCGGCCGCACACAGCATCCAGCTTCACCACATCCGGGGTATGCAGCGGCAGCCCCAGCTCATCCACCGCGCGGGCAGAGCAAATCGTGCCGTGAATGCACATATCCAGATAGCCTCCGGTATCCATGTAGAGAATACCCACGTCCGCATCATCCGTCACCGGGCTGCACAGAACAGAGCCGAACATGGCCTTGTGCCCGCGCGGCTCCTGCATGAGCAGCACACGGATGGGGTCATTCTGCTCTTTCATGAAGTCCAGGCGCTTGCGCATGGAATCGCCCGGCATGTCGTAGCAATCGGAGTACAGCACGCGGCACGGTTCACCCGCGGCATGCAAATCCAGGGTATGATAAGTGGAAGGAGTACGGAATGGGTTCATGACTGTTGTTCAGACACAGGAAGAAGTGATTGTGCGGCAGAAGCGGCAATGACCAGCACAAAACCGAGCCACTGCCCGGGCGTGAGCATCTCCGCATAGATGAGCCAGCCCAGAAGCACCGCCACCGCCGGCTCCAGATACGAAATAGTGCCAAACTGAATGGCGGTCAGATGCCGCACGGCATAAGCAATCAGCAGCATCACCAGGAAGCCCTGAAAAAGACCGATACAAAGCAGATACGGCCACCCCTGCTCCACCCCGGCAAAGGCGTTCTCCGTGCCGGCCAGCGGTACCGACAGCAGCAAACAGCCTGCCACAAACTGCCAGAATGTGCGCTGCACCAGCGCCACATGCTGCGGAATATAGCGGGTCAACAGGATATACACGGCATAACACACCCCGGAAAGCAGCCCATACACCAGCCCCATGGCATTGTTACCGGCGCCCGTGCCGCCATCCGCAAACACCGATACCGCCACAATGCCCGCCACCGACATGGCTATCAGCACCCCATCGCGCCGGGGAGGCAGGCTGCGGTTCAACACTGCCTCACCCAGTACCGCAAACACCGGCCCCGTATACAGCAACAACGCCGCTATGCCCACGGAAATACTCTGAATCGCCAGAAAGTAGAACAGAATGCACAGCGAAATACCCGCCCCGGACACCGCCGCCTGCCAGGAAAAGGCAAAACTCCCCCGACCGCGCAGACGCTGCCACCCCAGAAGCCCCGCCACCAGCACCAGCCCCACCGCAAAGCGCACAAAGGAACAGGCCTGTGCGCTGCACGCGGACTCCCGGACAAAGAAACCGAGAGAGCCCATCAGAAAAGCAGCCAGAACGGCGGAGAGAAATGCACTGCTGTTGCGCCCGGTCATAACATGAAAAAAAAGCGCGCAGATTCTAGCACCGCGCCAATAAATTGCAATGCTTTTGTGTGCTATACCCGACAAAAATCAGTTTTTTGCCCCCGAGCCTCCGCGCATGACAGGAAAACCGTTCGAGAAATCAGGCTCCGAGCGTATAATAAAGCAAACGCTTCCTCACCGTCATGAACATTCGGACGCTCCTTCTTCTGGCCTTGTGCAGCCCTCTGTCGGCAACACTCCTGCCGGCCGCCACCTCCCCCCACCCTACCCCCGCAGCGATTGCCGCTGCACCGCACCCGTTTTTCTGTGATGAGGTCTACCCGGCATGGACTCGCATGACACCACGGCAGGCCATCACCGATATCCGCGCTGCGATGGCAGAATCGAAAGAACGCCTGCAGACGCTCCTGAGCGTTACCCCCGAAGAAGCCACCTTCGAAAACACATTCCTCGCGTGGGAAGCCGCAGAAGAGCACCTGCGACAGGTGCAGAGCTGCATGTACCATCTCACCAACTCTGCCGGCAGCCCGGAACTTCAGCAGGCCATGGGGCACATCATCCGCGAAGTTGCAGAGAGCCAGGCCAATCGCCCGGAACTCCCCCGCATCTGGCAGCTGCTCAATACCGCGGCATCTGCGCCCTGGGTGCAGGACCTCTCCCCGGCCAAACAGCGCTACATCCGAAAAGTTCTGCTGGAGCTGCATATGGCAGGAGCCGGACTTCCCCCGGAACAGCTGGCACGCAAAGCCGCCATTGAGCAGGAGCTCAAGTACCTCGGCTTTCAATTCAATGAAAACATCCTGTCTGAGGACTCGGACTGGCAGCTCCTCATCACCGACCCGGCAGAGCTTGCCGGCATGCCGGAACGCTGGATGAAACAAGCCGCCGAAGCCGCGGCGGCCCGGGGGCTCGCCACCGCAGACACCCCCGCCTGGCTCATCACCCCGCACAATGCCGCCGCCATCCTCTCCCGCTGCACCGTGCCGGAAACCCGCCGCCGCTGCTGGCCCGGCATCTGCACCACCGCCACCGCTCAGGGCAAGGACAACGAACCTGTCATCTACCGCATCATGGAGCTGCGGCATGAGCTGGCCACCCTCCTCGGCTTCCGCCACTTTGCGGACATGCAGGCCGCCACCCGCATGACCGGCAGCGCAGAAAAGGCCCTCGCATTCGTGGATGACATGCTGCAAAAGAGCAAACCCGCCTACGATGCCTGGACCGCCGCGCAAATGGAGCGCTTCTCCAAAGCCGCCGGGCGTCCGCTGAGCACCCTCAATCCATGGGATGAACGCATCCTCTCCCGCCATCTTCCGGCGCAGAAAAGCGGCTTCGATGCCTCTGTCCTCACCCCATACTTCGAGGCGGAAAACGTCATTCAGGGCATGCTGAAACTCTGGGCCGGCCTGTTAGGCGTCACCTACACAGAACTCCCCACCGCCTGCCCCGCAGAAAACACTCCCTGCCCGGCAGACAAGGTTGAAGTCTGGCACCCGGAGGTGCGTTGCTTCGCCGTGCATGATACCGCCACCGGCACCCACCTGGGCTCCTTCTACATGGATCTCTACCCCCGCAAAGGCAAGCGAGGCATGGCCTGGAGCATGCCCCTGCGCGCCGGCAAACCGAACCCCGATGGCAGCGTGGGAGAGCCCAACCTCGCCACCCTGCAGGCCAACCTCACCTCCCCCCGCCCCGGGCAGCCCCATCTTTTTAACCACGGCGACCTCTACGTCCTCTTCCACGAATTCGGCCACATTTCCCACATGATACTGGGACACGGCGAGGTGCGCTCCCAGGCAGCCATCGGCGTGGAGCACGACTTCATCGAAACGCCCAGCCAGCTGCAGGAATCCTGGATATGGGAGCCGGAGGCGCTCGCCACCTTTGCACGCCACCACGAAACCGGGGCGTCCATCCCGCCCGACCTGCTGCAACAGCTGGCCGCATCCCGCAAGGAATCACCCATTGATATGCACATGCGCATGCTCTGTGCCTCCAAGCTCGACCTAGAGCTCAACATGTTCTTCCACGAGAAATTCAAAGGAAAGCCGCTGGATACCGTTGCCGCCGAACTTCTGCGTCCCTGGCAGTTCCCCTACTCCGTCCCCGTCCCCACGGAGATGCGCACCCTCACCCACTGCATCTCCGAGGGCTACGCCGCCAGCCTCTACACCTACAAATGGTCCGAAGCCCTCGCAGCAGATGCCTTCTCCCGTTTCCAACAGGAAGGTGTTCTCAACCCCGCCACCGGTGCAGACTACCGAAAAACCATCCTCAACCCCGGCAGCAGCAAACCCGCCGCCCAACTCTTCCGCGACTTCATGGGCCGCGAGCCAGACCCCACCCCGCTCCTCAACCGCTTTCGGGCAAAATAACCGCAGTACGTCTCCCCCTCGAAAACTCAATATTATGACCTCCTGCACGTCGTTTTTGAGCCACAGTAGACATACTACGGGCAGGTAAAGCAATGAATGACGCTCAGCGTCAGGCACAAGTAACGGCGCCACAACGCAGCAAACTTTCATTTCCCTACCGGCAACAGTCAATCTCCTTGTTTCTTCTCCTCGCGGGCAGCAAGGGAGAGTTGAACAGCATTGGCTATGTTGTGACAAAAGACGTAGATGAGCGGGCCGAGATAGGCCATTGGAGCGGCGTAGCTCTGGGTCGCCATGTAGAGGGAGAGGATGGTGTTCTTCTGCCCCAGGGCCTGGGAACATTCGCGCTTCAAGTTCGGAGAGCCGAGGCGATAACCGAAGAAGAAGCAGAAAGCACAGAGCAGCGCCGCAGCCAGCATGATGGGCAGCATATCCCAAAAGGAGGTCTGCGCACGGTGCAGGCGCTCCACACCGGCTGCCGCCACAACAACCAGGTTGAACACCCAGACACCAAGGGAGACATCGCGCAGTTTCGCCGACCATGCGCGACAGGGAGGATACAGCCACCGCAGCAGCACGGCAATGACAGCTGGAGCCACCAGCACAGTAGCAATCTGAGAGGCAGAGAGCAGAGCCAGCTCTCCGTAGCTGACATCAGCCGCCTGCACCACTAGTGGCAGCAGCAAGGGCATGAGGACGGAGAAAACGGCCTGGCTGAGCACCATGGCAGTAGTGCTGAACTCGACATCGCCTTTCAGCAGGCTCACGATGATGGGACTGGCTGAGGCTATGGGAGTGGCCGCGCAGAAAAAGAGAGCCTCGGCCAGCAGAGGATAGCCGGCCAGATGCACCAGATACCAGCTCATCATGGCAATGGCATAGATGGAGAACAGCACGGAGATGTGTTTCCGGCGAGGCTTGAGACGAGAGGTATCCATCCCGATAAAGGTGATGGAAAGCATGATGGCAATACCCACCGGAAGAATGGGGGTCAGAAAACCCAGTTCCTCGTGAAAGACAGAGCCCACGAGGAAACCCAGAATCATGCAGATGCTGCGCAACTGCTGCTTCATGACTCCGCTTTTTTTTCCTTCTCTGCCTGGCGCTTGTCCGCCAGCGCCAGCGTGGCATCCGACTTCGGCTTGGGATAGGAGATGCGGTTGTGGTGCATGGTCCGAATCGTGTTGAAGAATGTCTCTTTCATCACAGCAATATCTCCCAGCGTCAGATGACAGTCCTGCAGATGTCCATCCAGAATGCGACCGCGGAAAATACCGTCTATCATCGAGCGGATGTCTTCCTCCGTGGGATGCTGAAGGGAGCGGGTGGCGCTTTCCACCGCATCCGCCATGCTCACAATGCCGGACTCTCGGGTCTGGGGAATCGGCCCTTTATAAGTGAACACAGAGATATCCACCTCCTCCGGGCAGGTATCGATAAGGCCTTCCTCAAACTTCTGCAACTCCTGCTGATATAAATCCTGTGCCTTGCGATAGAAGAAATAGGCCGTGGAAACACCGTGGTGCTCACGAATCACGTTGACAATACGGATATTGAGACCGTATTTCTCCGCAAGCTCCACGCCATCCGTCACATGCCCGGTAATGATACGGGCACTGGCCTCCGGTGTCAAATCCGCATGCGGAGTAACACTCTGATCAACGATATTCTCAGCAAAATACTGGGGATTTTCGATTTTGCCTATATCGTGGTACAAGCCACAGACACCTGCACGGGTGACATCTGCACCTATGGCTTCGGCAGCCGCCTCGGACAAGCGCTGAACCACCAGACTGTGGTGGAATGTGCCGGGAGCTGCAATCTGGAGCTTTTTGAGCAGGGGGTGATTCATATCAGCCCATTCCAACCAGGTAATCGGAGTGGAGATGTTAAAGATACGCTCCAAGGCTGGAATCACACCGCCGATGAAAGCCGCCAGAACAAAATTGAGCGCCACCGTCACGCCAACTTCCCCGGCAAAGGCAGAAAACCGAAATCCATTGCGGAAAGTTCCCAGCTGCATTTCTTTCTCCAGAGAGGAATCCTGAAGCCCGGTCAACCCGAAAATCGCCAGCAACACCACCGCGGCCACCACAAACCCGGTCTGAAGAATGCGCTCGCGTTTGTGGGCGCGGCCGCTCATCCGCGCCGCCACGATACCCACCAGCAGGCACACGGCTCCGTAGTTAAACAGCACCGCAGTCGGCGTTTCTCCCGGAAATACCGAATAGCCGAACAGCGTGCAGCACAGCGCAGCATAGATTCCCAGGCGGCGCCCTATCATCACCGCCACCACCGTGGGTGCCAGCAGATAGGGCATCCACAGAAGCGCCTGGCCGGCCGTGTGATACCCCGGCACGTTGCCGCAGAGCGCATTGACGGCAATCGTGAAGAAAAGCTGCAGGATGATGACCACCATCAGCAGCAAGGTCCTGCGGAAATTGAGCTGCGCAGGCAGGCGAAAGGCAAAGCCAAGAATGATGACGGCCACGGCGGCTATCAGCAAGCGAACCTGCCGATACAGGCCATCCATGGTATCAGCCGACATCCAGAATGCCATGACGCCCATGACAATCAGCCCGAGAATCACCACGGAAAGCTCTGACACATAACCGGTGCGCATGCTGTGAGCTCTTCCATCGTCCTCAGACCGGCGAAAAAGTGAAAAAAAGTTGAACATGAATTCTCAACGAATGATATGTAATGAGTTACCGTGCGACTACCTTTCTGCACGAAAACAGCTACCGCTCAGCAGTAAGCCATCTCATGGAGAATCGCGAATAGTCGCCTGATCCACGGGTCATGCTAGCAGATATGCCGCCCAATGGCAAGGCTAAAGATTCTGTCCGACACCATACGTGACCCAAAGATTTGGGACACGTGGATTTACGAATGACGAATTACCCGTCTCCGCCGAAGGTTTCGCCGTGGCAGACGCTTTACGAATTAAAATTAAGCGGCTTACGCCGATGCCGGAACAAACGAAACTCCCGGCAATGAATGGGCTGCATGATACCCCACCAGGAGATATTTGATAAAACGTGCAAAAAACCTCCAACCCGGTGACAGATTGGAGGTTCGAGAATTAACCGGCAGGCTTCATCAACCGGCCATGATAATGGCGCCGGCGAGCACAAAGATGGCAATAATCACCCAGATGATAACCAACCCCTTACCTTCGGCAGCCTGACCGGTGCCCTGGAGGTGACTGTACTTACCGCGAATCTTGCCCTTCTTCATGAAGCCGTCATAGTTGCGCTGGAGCAGCGTGGCCTCCACCTGGCGCATCATATCCAGCAGCACACCCACGAGAATCAGCAGGGAGGTACCGCCAAAGAACTGCGTCACCAGCATGGGCAGGTTGCCGAACACGGACAGAAGGCTGGGCAGGAAGTAAATCAGCGTCAGGAACAGAGAGCCGGAGAATGTCAGACGGCTCATGGTCTGATCCAGGAATGCTGCGGTGGGAGGACCGGGACGCACGCCGGGGATGTAGCCGCCGGAGCGCTTGAGGTCCTCGGAAATCTGCTGCGGCTGGAACATGGTGGCCACCCAGAAGTAGGAGAAGAAGTAAATCATCGCGGCAGAGATGATGTAGTACCAGATGTCGTTCGGAGACAGCCAGTTATTCACCATACCAATCACCCAGCTGTCCTGGTCGAAGATGGCCTGTGCCATCATCTGCGGCAGGGCCATGATAGCCGTGGCAAAGATAACGGGCATCACGCCGGAGTAGTTCAACTTGAGCGGCAGATACTGCGTGCCACCCTGCATCATCTTGCCATGGCCCACCACGCGCTTGGCATACTGCACGGGGATGCGGCGCTGGGCCTGAGTGATGGTCACCACGAGGGCCACCACCAGCACCATGAAGAGGATGAGAGCCACCATGCCGAGCGAACCCAGAGGGTTAATCTCCGTGCCTTTCATCACGCAGGTCTTCCATGCCACGGAGAAAGCACCGGGCAGCGCGTGAATGATGTTCACGGAGATAATGAGCGAGATACCGTTGCCCACGCCGCGCTCCGTAATCTGGTCACCAATCCACATCAGGAACATGGTGCCGGTCACGATGATGAAGATGGTCGTGAGCGTGAACACGATACCGGGAGTCATCACCAGGTCACCCACATCCAGACCGATGGAGGAGGGGTTGCGCAGGGTCTGCGTCAGGAAATAGCCCTGCACCACGGCAATGATGATGGCGAGGATACGCGTGTACTTCGTCATCTTCTGGCGGCCGCCTTCCTCGCGCAGCATCTTCTGCCAGGAGGGAAGCACAGCCCCCATGAGCTGGGTCATAATGGATGCGGAAATGTAGGGCATGATACCCAGAGCAAAGATACCGCACTGCTGGAGACCGCCACCTGAGAAGATGGTCAGAATCGCACCGAGGGCCCCCAGGGGGCTATCACCATCCTGAGCAGCCTGCTTCATGTATTCACTGAGGGCGGCCACGTCCACACCCGGCAGCGGCAGATGCACGCCGAGACGCACAATGACAATCATGGCCAGGGTGAACAGGATTCGGCTCCGCAGCTCGGGAACCTTCATGGAGTTGGCAAACGCAGATATCATGACTTCCGGTTTCTTTTGTGTTAAGAGGTTATTGAAGAGGTACGTGCAGCAGGTATGAGCCCCGGAGCGCACTCCCCGCCCCATCGATTCAGCATGCAATCAACGGAGGGAGGGGCTCACACAAGAGCCCGGGTTGCGGGAAAAAAGAGGAGCGATGCAAGCCCCTGCCCCTTCCCACACAGCCGCCGGACAGCGCTGCGCTGCCCGGCTCTGTGTTGAGATTTGTGTAATCAGGCCCGCCGATTCCGGCAGGCCCGGATACTCAGGCTCAGGCCTGAGCGCTCTCGGAAAGCACCGTCAGAGTGCCGCCGGCGGCCTGAATCTTGGCAGCGACGGATGCGCTGGCAAAATCCACGGTCACGTTGAGAGCCTTGGAGAGGTTGCCATTACCGAGCAGCTTCACAGCGTCGCAGGCGCCCTTCACGAGACCGGCAGCGCGCAGCTCGTTCTCCGTCACCGTTGCGCCGGCCTCAAAGAAAGCCTCGAGCTGGCACAGGTTGATGATGGCGATGTTGGCCTGGAAGCGGGCGTTGTTGAAGCCCTTCTTCGGCAGACGACGATGAAGCGGCATCTGACCACCTTCAAAACCGGGACGGATGGAACCACCGGAGCGAGCCTTCTGGCCCTTGTTGCCCTTGCCGCAGGTTTTGCCCAGGCCGGAGCTCTCGCCGCAACCCAGACGCTTCTTGCGATGCTTGGCACCGGGATTCGGCTTCAGTGTATCAAGTGTCAACATGATAGTATTTTCGGTGTTTGGGGGTTAAACTCAGATGGAGGAATCCTTCTTCTGCTTGCCGCGGGCGGAGAGAACCTGGTCAGCCGTGCGCATCTGCAGCATGGCTTCCATGGTGGCCTTCACCACGTTGGCAGCGTTGGAGGAACCCAGAGACTTGGCGATGACGTTGTTCACGCCGGCAGCCTCCAGAACGGAACGCACCTTGGCGCTGGCCACCAGACCGGTACCGGAAGTCGCAGGCTTCAGGATGATCTTGGCACCACCGAACTCGGTGTACACCTCGTGAGGAATCGTGTCGTTGACCACAACCACCTTCTTCATGGCGCGCTTGGCAGCCTCCGTACCCTTGCGGATAGCGTCGGACACCTCGTTAGCCTTGCCGAAGCCGTAGCCAACCTTGCCCTTCTGGTCGCCCACCACGATGAGAGCGGAGAAAGAGAAGCGACGACCACCCTTCACCACCTTGGCGCAGCGGTTCACGTACACAACCTTCTCCATCAGCTGGGGACCTTCCTCTGCGGGAGCCTCGTTGCGGCGGCCACCCTCACGGCGCGGAGCGCGACCGGGGCGGTTGCCATCACGACGGGGACCACGGGAACCGCGCTGCTGGGGAGCGGGAACGGCGGCAGCCTCCTGAGCCGGAGCTTTCGTTTCTTCAGTGTTCATTGATATGTGACCTTTCTATTAGAATTTGAGACCGGCTTCACGGGCGGCATCGGCCAGAGCCTTCACCTTTCCGTGATAGAGGAAACCACCACGGTCGAATACGACCTCAGTGATACCGGCGGCCAGGGCGCGCTCGGCAACGGCGGTACCCACCTTGGCGGCGGTCTCAGCGTTGGCCTTCTTGAGCTCAAGCTGCTTGGTGCAGGCAGAGCAGAGCGTCACACCCTTGGTGTCGTCGATCACCTGGGCATACACGTGCTGGTTGGAGAAATTGACAGCCAGACGGGGACGTACGGACGTACCGGAAAGCTTCTTGCGGATACGTGCGTGAACGCGGCTGCGGATGGCTTTGCGATTGATAGTGCTCATGTTGTGTTAAACTTTCTATTGTTTTATGATTACTTACCGACGCTCTTGCCTTCCTTGCGGCGGATGTACTCACCCACATAGTGGATACCCTTGCCCTTGTACGGCTCGGGCGGATAGTACCCGCGAACCTCAGCGGCGAACTGGCCGACGAGCTGCTTATCAATACCCTCAACCTTCACCTTCGTGTTGTCGGCAACCGTCACGGTCAGACCGGCAGGAATGGGGTGCAGGATGGGGTGGGACTTACCGAGAACGAGGTCCAGAGCGCTGCCCTTGACAGCGGCCTTGAAGCCCACGCCCACGATCTCAAGGTTCTTGGTGAAACCCTTGGAAACACCCTCCACCATGTTGGCCAGGAGGGAACGATTGGTGCCGTGAAGAGCACGAAGCTTGCGGGACTCATCCGCGCGGCTGACGGTGAGGGTCGTACCCTCCACAGCGGCGGTGATACCCTCGGGAAGCGTCCAGCTCAGCTCACCCTTACCACCCTTGACGGTAACAGCGCTACCCTCAATCGTCACCGTAACACCGGCGGGGATAGCAATCACTTTCTTACCTACTCGAGACATTGTATTCTGTTATAAGGTTAAGTGTTAATAGTTACCAAACGAGAGCGATAAGCTCGCCACCCAGCTGCTGCTTGCGGGCCTTGGCGCCCGTCATCAGACCGCGAGAGGTGGAAACGATGGAGATACCAAGGCCGTTCATCACGGTCGGGATATCGGCGGAGTGCACATAGATGCGGCGGCCCGGCTTGGAGCAGCGCTTCACATCCGTGACGATGGACTTACCTTCCTTCGTGAACTTGGACTTGACCACGATGGCCTTGTCCTTGCCTTCACCCTTCACCTCATAGCTCCAGATGTAGCCTTCTTCCTGCAGAATGCGGGCAATTTCGGCCTTGATGTTGGAGTGAGGAACAGAGAAAGACTCATTGCGGGCGATACCGGCGTTCTTCACGCGAGTGAGGAAATCTGCGATAGGATCACTTAATACTGCCATGGTCGTAAATTAGTTAGGCGTTTTCTTCTGTCTTCTTGTTGGGCTTGCGGAAGGGAATACCCAGCTCTGCAAGCAGGTCGCGACCCTCGTCGTCCGTGTTAGCGGTCGTCACGAAGATGATGTCGAAACCGATGTTGCGCTTAATCTGGTCCAGCTCAATCTCAGGGAAGATGGACTGGTCCGGAATACCGATGGCATAGTTACCGCGGCCGTCAAAGGACTTGGTGGGCAGACCACGGAAGTCGCGGATGTTGGGGGCGGTAATGTTGATGAAGCGATCGAGGAACTCCCACATCTGGGTGGAACGCAGCGTCACACGGGCGCCGAGGACTTCACCCTCGCGGAGTTTGAAGTTAGCCACGCTCTTGCGGGCGTAGGTCATAGCCGGCTTCTGGCCGGTGATTTTAGCGATTTCAGCCACGGCATCCTCAACAGCCTGCTTGCGGTCGGGGTGCTTGCCCATGCACGTCGTCACCACAATCTTTTCAAGACGGGGAATCTGGTGCACGTTCGTGTACTGATGCTTCGCCTGGAGGGCCGGAACGACCTTCTCCTTGTAGTATGTAAGCAATGTAGGTGTGCTCATATTTTTAGCGGGTCAGCTCTATTGTTAGTATTTGATGATTGATGGCTTAAGCGCGGAGGTGCTGCCTTTCGGCATCAGCTCTCTTTCTTCACATTGGAGATGTGGATGGGGCCGTCAATATCCTTGATGCCGCCTTCGGGATCAGACTCGCTGGGCTTGGTAGCCTTCTTGAGGATGCGGGCACCCTCAACAATCACGGTCTGCTTAGCAGCGTTCACGGACATAACGACACCACGCTTGCCCTTGTTCTTGCCGGCGATAACGATTACGTTGTCACCTTTCTTCACGTGGGTCTTCATCGTGTGTGTTTATTGTTTACGTGTTCGAGCCACACTACACCTGTAGTGCGGGCGGCATAGTCTACACACACTTTGCCTATCCGTCAAGCAAAATTCCGAAAAAATTAACTCTTTTTATCTTTTTTTTCGTCTCTCGCGCGCACGTGTATCCAGTAAGAGAACGGAAACGCGCTTGCAATTCCGGGGTGCGCGTGGTATAGTCCCCGCATGCCGAAGATTGCGCTCATTCAGCAGGAAGCCGTGGCAGAGCCCGCGGAAAACAAGCAGCTGCAGATGCAGGCCATCCGCGAGGCCGCCGCAGGCGGGGCCCGGATTATCTGCACGCAGGAGATGTGCACCACGCTCTATTTCTGCCGCACGCAGGATTGCGACCTCTTTGACTCCGCCGATCCCATCCCCGGACCGTGGACGGATGAGCTGTGTGCCCTGGCGGCAGAGCTGAAGGTGGTGCTGGTGGTGGCCGGCTTCGAAAAACGCGCCACCGGGCTCTACCACAATACCGCCTGGGTCATCGATGCGGACGGCTCGTTCCTGGGCAGCTACCGCAAGATGCATATCCCGCAGGACCCGGGATTCGAGGAAAAATTCTACTTCACCCCCGGTGATTTGGGCTACAAATGTTTTGATACGGCCTACGGGCGCATCGGCGTGCTCATCTGCTGGGACCAGTGGTACCCGGAGGCGGCGAGACTCACCGCCATGGAGGGCGCGGAAATCATTTTCTACCCCACGGCCATCGGCTGGATTCCCGGCGAGGAGGAGCTCTACACCGCCCAGCACTGTGCCTGGGAGACGGTGCAGCGCGGGCACGGGGTGGCCAACGGCTGCTACATCTGCGCGGTGAACCGCTGCGGCACGGAGGGCGAAACCACGTTCTGGGGCCAGTCGTTCGTATCGGACTACTGCGGGCAGATTGTGGCCAAGGCTCCGGTGAAGGAGCGCACCATCCTGTACGCAGATATTGATTTGGCAGCGCTGGAAGCCCACCGCCGCATCTGGCCCTTCTTCCGCGACCGCCGCATTGATTCCTACTCCGGCATCACCCGCCGCTGGGGCAAATAATCCCCCTGCCCCCCTCCTGCATGAGCGCCCCCCCGCGATTCACCTACCCGGATTTGCCCATCTCCCGTCATCGGCGAGAGATAGCGGAGGCGCTGCGGCAGCATCAGGTGGTCGTGGTCGTGGGCGAAACCGGCAGCGGCAAAACCACCCAGCTGCCCAAGATTGCGCTGGAGGTGGCCGGCAATCGGAAAGGCAGGCTGGGCTGCACCCAGCCGCGCCGTCTGGCCGCCGTGGCCGTTGCCCGCCGCATTGCAGAGGAGGTGGGCTGCGAACCGGGCGGCTATGTGGGCTACCAGGTACGCTTCGATGACCGCACCGGGCCGGACACGCAGCTGAAGCTGATGACGGACGGTATTCTGCTGGCAGAGACGCAGAACGACCGCGATTTGCGGCAGTACCACACCATCATTCTGGACGAGGCGCACGAGCGCAGCCTCAACATCGACTTCCTGCTGGGCTACATGAAGCTGCTGCTGGCACGGCGGCGGGATATGAAGCTCATCATCTCCTCTGCCACCATGGATGCCGGGGCGTTCTCAGAGTTTTTCGGCGGGGCTCCGGTCATCAACGTGGAGGGGCGCACCTACCACGTGGATATGCACTACATGCCCCCCCGTCACAGCGAGGAGGAGCTGCCGCAGCATGTCTGCCGCGCCGTGGAATGGCTCTCGGAATACGATTCCGGGGGAGATGTGCTGGTCTTTCTGCCCGGCGAGCGGGAAATCCGCGATTGTGCCGCCGAGCTGGAGGCCATGAACCTGCCCCGCACGGATATTCTGCCCCTGTTTGCCCGGTTGGGACTCGGTGAACAGCAGCGCATCTTTCACCCCACCCGCGGCACCCGCCGCATCGTGCTGGCCACGAACGTGGCGGAGACCTCGCTCACCATTCCCGGTATCATCTACGTGATAGACAGCGGGCTGGCCCGCATCTCCCGCTACCTGCCGGGCCGCCAGATTCAGCGGCTCCAGGTGGAGCCCATCTCGCAGGCCAGCGCCCGCCAGCGCGCCGGTCGCTGCGGTCGCGTGACCGAGGGTGTCTGCATCCGCCTGTATTCTGAAACGGACTTTGAGAACCGCGAGCCGTTCACCGACCCGGAAATCAAGCGCAGCGCGCTCGCCGGGGTCATCCTCCGCATGGCGGACCTGCGGCTGCCACCGCTGGGCGAGTTCCCCCTGCCGGATCCGCCCGGCCCGCGTCTGGTGAATGAGGGCTACAAAACCCTGCGCGAAATCAGCGCCCTGGACCGCGCGAAAAAACTCACCGATATCGGCCGCAGCCTGGCGCGGCTGCCGCTCGACCCGCGTCTGGGCCGCATGCTGCTGGAGGCGAAGCACGAACAGGCCCTGCCGGAGCTGCTGGTCATGGTGGCCGGACTCTCCATCATGGACCCCCGCGAGCGGCCTGCCGAGTTCACCGCCCAGGCAGACCGGGCACACGCCCAATGGCGGGATGAGGACAGCGATTTTCTCTCCATGCTGAAACTGTGGCGCGCCACGCTGGAGTTTGCCGAGCGCCGCGGACTGCGCCGCAACCAGCTGCGCCGCTGGTGCAGCAAGAATTACCTGAGCTTCCTCCGCATCGTCGAATGGCACAATCTGGTGCAGGATTTATCCGCCGCGCTGGCCGACACCATGCGCTGGCGCATCCCGGAGCTGCCGCCGGAGGCGGAACAGGCCTCCTCCGAGCGCATCCACCGTGCCCTGCTGGCAGGTGCACCGCTCCAAATCGGATTCTGGCGACCGGATGAAAAGGTATACCGCGGCGCAGGCGGACGCGACTTTGCCATTTTCCCGGGCAGCGGACTCTTCAAACGCAAAAAGCGCCCGGAATGGATTATGGGTGCGGAGCTGGTGGAGACCGGTCGGCTCTGGATGCGCCGCACAGCTGTTCTCGACCCCGCCTGGGTGGAGCAGATTGCCCCGCAGCTCTGCTCCCACCATGCCTATGACGCCGCCTGGGACAAAGCCGCCGGGGTGGTCTACGCCAAAGAGCGCGTCACCTGCGGCGGGCTCACCATTATTGATGGCCGCCGCATCTCCTATGCCCGCTGCAACCCCGCCGGTGCCCGCGATATCATGATTCGCGATGCCATCCTGGCACAGCAGCTCAAAAATCCCGCACCCTTCCTGGAGCATCTGGCCGAGATGCGCGAAACTGTCAGCACGGTGGAGAACAAGCTGCGCCGCCGCGACCTCATCTGGTGCGCAGAGGGCGTGTACCGATTCTTCGATGAACGCATCCCGGCCGATGTCAACAGCGAAAAAGCCCTCCGGCGCTGGCGCGAGAAAGCAGAGGCCAAAGACCCGCAACTCCTCTTTGTTCCCTATGCGGACTGCGTCTATCCGGGGGAGGATAATGCCCCGGCCGACCTGTACCCGGATGAAATTGAGGTGCAGGGACAGCAGTACCCCGTCTATTATAACCACGCTCCCGGTGCAGCGGATGATGGGGTCACCCTCGGCGTCCACATCGACCAGCTGGCAGACTTCCCGGACTGGCTGCCCGGCTGGAACATCCCCGCGCACCTGGCAGACCGTGCAGAGACGCTGCTGCGCACGCTTCCCAAGGATTTACGCGCCTTCCTCATGCCCATTGCCGAGGCGGCGGACGACTTCTTCGAAGAATGGTACGACCGCGAGCCCGACCGCCCGCCGGAACAGGCCCTGGCCGAATTCGTGATGAAGCGCAGCAACAAACTCTGCAACGCCTCCCAGTTCGACACCTCCCGACTCCAGCCGGAACACATCACCAAAATATGGGTCTGCGATGATAAGGGCGATGAGCTCGCCCTCGGTACCGATGCCGCCACGCTCCGCGAAAAACTCGCCGATTATCAACAGAAACGCTTCCGCAAAAAAGCGGCGCGCACCTTCTCCACCTCCCCCATGACCCGCTGGGACTGCGGGGAGCTGCCCGCCACCGTGGATGTGGGCACCGGCACCGGATTCCCCGCTCTGGAGGACGATGGCGAGCGAGTCCGCATCCGCGTCTTCCCCACAGAGGAAGAAGCCACCGCTGCCCATCGCGCCGGCGTGCGCCGTCTGGCGCTGCTGCGCCATGGCGACTTCATCAGCGGCATCCGAAAGCGGCTACCCATCAAGAGCATGGTCGTCAAACTGGCCATGAGCACCCTGGGCTGCGAACCGAAAAACAACGTGCAGGAAACGCTGCTCGCAGCCATGAATGCCACCCTCGCCCCCCTGCCCCGCACGGCAGAAGAGTTCGATACCGCCTGTCTGCGCATGCGAGAGCGGCTCTACGACACCATCTCCGGCCCGCTGGAAAAGCTCTGGGAACACCTCGTCGCCGCAGAAGCACCGCTGCGCGAATACTGCCTCACCGCCGCCCGCGACCGCTACGCCGCCCGCATCGCCGAAGATTTGCAACAGGAATGGCAGTGGCTCACCCGCCCCGGCTTTCTCTCCTCCCACCCCCCGGATGCTCTGGCAGACATCGCCCGCTTCGCCCGCGGCCTCCGCGAGCGCCTGACTCGCATCGTCCAACAGCCCGCCGCCCGCGAGCTGGAGAGAATCGATACCCTCCGCGCCGCCATACGCCCGGATTTCTACACCCGCTACCCGCGCAGACTTCACCACCCGGCCTGGCTCGCCTACGGCGTGATGGTGGCCGAGTTCCGCCTCTCCCTCTTTGCCCCCGCCCTGGCCGTCAAAGGCCGATCCTCCGCCAAAAAGCTCGCCGCTGCGGCAGAGCTGCTGCCCTGACAAGCCGATATTCGGGCAGCAAAAACGCCGACACTCGAAAAAGCAGCAGCGTTGAAATTTGAATATGACCGAAGTCTTATTTGCGGCGGCGCCGAGCCGCCAGACCTGTCAGTGCCAGCAGGCTCAGCGCAGCTGTGGTCGGCTCGGGAATGGAACCAACCTTCGTAATGGAAATCGTTGTCTTCATGTCAGCTGGAGCATCAACGTACGAAGCGGTATCATTCGTCAAATTAGAGAAATTGAACGAACTCACTACATTGGCATCTTCCAGGACATCAAACTGAATCTGGCTGTCGGCCGTCGGCGCAATCGTAAAGTAGTTGTTACCATCGGCTGCATCGTCTTCATTGACGTATGTAAATGTCAGACCAAACTTGATCGGATTTGCCGCAGATACATTCGCAGCGGCGGGAGCATTGTACGTGTAGTTTGACAGCGTTGTCTTTGGCATCAGCTCCGGAATCATATATCCAGTTGTTTACGCTGAAGTTAAAAATACAGTCACCGGGGCGGACATAGAAACAGAATTCATCATTACCTCCATTAATGTCGTACAGTTCCGTACCCTTCCCCGCATCCGAAGCAAGGAACGAAAGGCCACCGCCCTGCAAGAACGGATTACTCTCGGCATAAAATGACATGGTAATAGAGAAACTTTCACCGTCTGCAATAGGGGTTGCAAGGGAGAACGTTCCTGTTTGTGTGGTGGTATAGGTAACGTGGGTGGCATCACTCTGACTTACCGTCCAATCAGAAGTACCGGCAGCGACTACCCCCCTGACAGAACGCAAAGAGCTATAATCGTCTTTTTCATCGTTTTGTAATAAGTTATATATTTATGAAATGCACGCGTCTTTTCTTTCGGCTTCCTTGCGCATTGGAATGGCTCGCTTCCAAGATTTGTGCACAGCCCGTATATCGCATTTCTAATGCGAAGTTGCACACTGCCATCAAAACATACTGCGCCATTCGCAGGGCAAAAAGGCCTTAACTGTCTAAAGGGCATCTGCAAAAAAATGGGTGCAAAAAAAGCGCCTCCCTCATCACAAGGGAA
>JAFUQZ010000052.1 GCA_017472085.1 Akkermansia sp.
CTGTAACCACGAGCGCGATTTCATCTATTACGCCTCCAAGATGGCTTACGAACCGAACCTGCGCGATGACATGGCAGAAGCCGCACGTCTGCGCGGTCTGGAACTGGGCGGGCTGGAGGTTTCCATGGAATCGTGGAAAGAAGTCTTTGCCGCCATGGAGAATCTGCCGGAGTAAACCTTAACCTATCGACATCAACATGAACGATAAAGAACCTCATGTCTCACCGCATTTCATTGCGGGTATGCGTTTAGGCAACATCATGTTTGCCGTGGCCGCCGTCTATGCTCACGCTCTCCGGAACGATGTTCCCTGTCGGATTCCCTGGGCGTATAACGATGCTTCGCTGGCTCTGCATAACTATCTGAAACATGAGCCTGTACAGCTTCCCGCCACTCCGTTCGGCGCGAATGAATCTATGCGTTACCGCGAACCCCGCTTCTCGTTCTGCAAGATTCCCGCCGATGTAAGGGAAGGGGGGATTTGTGGCTACTTCCAGAGTTCCCGCTACTTTGCCGACCAAAAGGAAGCCATCCGCGAGCTGTTCAAGCCCTTTATTGCGGAAAAGCAGCCCGGTACGCTGGGCATTCATTTCCGCATGGGCGACTACAAGCATCAGCAGCATAAGTTCCATGTGGTTGACCGGGACTTCCTTGCCCGTGCCTATACCCACATTTCGCCGGAAATCAAGCATCTGATCGTTTTCTCTGACGAACCCGATGCTGCGGCGGAAATCATCGCCGGGATTCCGGAATATGAACGCTTCACCATCGAGGTTGACCGCAATTCTCCCTGTGATGCCATTCGCCGCATGACCGCCATGCAGGAGCTTATCATCTCCGCTTCCTCATTTTCCTGGTGGGGAGCATGGCTCGGCGAGACTCAACGCGTAATAGCACCGTCCAAGTGGTTCAACGGTGATATCTACGACTATCAGGATATTTACGAGCCACATTGGGTAAAACTCTAACCTCAATTACAAAACAATGAAAAATCAGAAAATTACAGGTCTTTGGGTAGGCGAAACGCTGCCCTTGCTGGCTCAGCTCTGCATCAAGTCATTCCTTGACCACGGGCATGAGTTCCAGCTCTTCACTTACCGTCCCTACGACAATGTCCCGTCCGGCACCACCGTGCGTGATGCCCGCGAGATTCTGCCGGAGGATGCGGTATTTTACCACGAAAACGGCAGTCTGGCTCCTTTTGCTGATTGGTTCCGCAATGAGTTTCTCGTCCGAGAGGGTGGTTATTGGACTGACCTTGATGTCGCATGCCTGAGCGACGATTTCCCGGATGCCGACACTTGGTTCTGCGCGCAGGAAAAGGGGCTCGTGGCTGTGGGTGTCATTGCTTTCCCGCCGCATCATCCGCTCATGGAGGTTCTGCGTTCTCTGGCAGAAGACCCAACGGCGGCAGCTCCTTGGGATTCTGCTGAGGAGATTCTTGCCAAGAAGAATCTGGCGAAACAGATGCCGGATGTAGCCGAACGCCGTCGCAAGGCACCCTGGGGGCATTGTGGTCCGGAGGGATTCACGCGCGTTCTCAAGCACTTCGATATGCTGGCTCAGGCTGCTACTCCCTCGCATCTCTATCCGCTGCATTACACGGTCTGGCGCAAATGTTACAATGGCGATTGCAACCTCCACAGCCCGGAGTTGCGTAATGCCTGGGCAATCCACCTCTGGGGTGAAATGCTGCGCCACGAGCCGGATGCTTTTGAGAATGTTTCCCGCAACAGCATCGTGGGGCAGCTCTTGGATAAGCATCTGCCCGGTCATGCTGTCATTCCGGCAAATCCACAGAAGAAAAAGGTCGATATTCTTGTCGGCATTTGCAGCTGCAACAATGCGCATCATCGCCGCGTAGCCTGCCGCGAGACGTGGCTGTCTCACCCGCAGCCGGGTATCGAATGCCGTTTCTTCCTTGGTCGTCGCGAACCGCTGCCCAACGAGCCAGATGTGGTCAATCTCTGGGTGGATGACGGTTACTACCATCTCCCCGCCAAGGGTCTGGCTTTCTACAAATGGGCGCTGGAGAATTACGACTTCGATTGGCTCTTCAAGTGTGATGATGATACCTATCTGGCTCTTGACCGTCTGGAAAGTCTTTGCGATTCCCGCTATGACCTCATTGGCGACCCTTGTGTGGATAGCCGGAAAGCCCCCAGCGGAGGCGCGGGTTATTTCATGAGCCGCCGATTGGTTGAGCTGTTTGTCAAACACGCAGACAAAGTTCCTGCCACCGGTGCGGAGGATTTAATTTTCGGAGCTCTCGCAGTTCAGCTGGGCGTTCCCATGCTGGCAAGCCAACGTCTCAATCTGAACCACACTCCGGCACCGACTCGGGAAAATGACCGGGTATCCTGCCATTGGTGTTCCCCGGAGAGACTGAGCGACATCGAAAACCTTTTCCACGCGTCTCCAATTGTCACCATGCAGGGAAAGCATCCGTACTGGAAAGATGACATCCTGTTCTTTGCCAACGGTCGATTCATGCGCAAAAGCTCGGGCTGTATGGGGCGTTATTTCCTCAGCCCTCAGCACAGCCTCATTCTCCGTTGGGATCACTGGCCCGAGGATACGTTACGCCGGGGCGCAGAGGGATTTTGTAACCATAACTTTTCTCTCACCTTCTCAGAGGGAGAGTTTAACCTTTCTTTTAACTCCAACAAACAATAATACCACAATGAAATGTATCTTATTACACGCACCGGGCGAAACCTTGGAAGGATTCGCAGAAATGAAGAAACTGGGCTTTGATTGTCAGGCTTATCCGGTCTCTCAGCAGGTTCAACTTCTCCGCGATACGCATTTTGAAGAGTTCACGGATTTTCTCGGTAATATCCCGGGTTGGTGTGACAAACCCGTGGCGCGCTCCCTGCGTATCTCTTTTGTCAAGATGCTGCTCGACCCGGCTTTTGCGGAGGATGACTTCATCATTTTCGGAGAAAGCGATGCTACTCCGATTGTCCGGGCAGATGAACTCCGCTCCGTTCTTGAGCGGGAAATGAACGAGCATCCGGAAACAGATGTGTTCCGCCTTTTCTTCGAGGCTTCATCCGCTCCCTCTTTACCTCCTTCGCAACCGTCACATTTGAGTTTTGAAGCCTATGCCACGGGAGTGCGTACCAGAAATGAACCCTACGTTTGGGGAACTCATGCCATGGTTATTCCCGCCCGAAGCCGCAGCAAGGTCGCAGAACTCTTCCGCAATTGGCGTATTCCCACAGACACTGCGCTGGAAGTCGCGCAATCCCGTAATCTGCTCAACATTCGAGTAGCTCGGCACAATCTCTTCTACCAGAAACCGCGCACCACGCACGCCGATGTCACCCGCCTTTTTTCCTGGCGCAAACGGCGTATGGCTCTCTGTCTGGCTTCCTATCGCCGCCCGGAAGACCTGCAGCGTCAGATCTACACCATGATGAATCAGTCCTACGACAAAGATTTCTTCCACCTCTTTGTCGCGGTTAAGGGAGTGTCGGAGTTTTACGTCAACACGTTCATCATTCCTCAGTTCCGAAACTTCATCGATGACGGCAGACTCACCATCCGCTGTTTCCCCAACAGCAATCAGCTCACCAATCTGCTGGATTGTACCCGAGGGCTGGATGTGTCCGAGTACGACCTCTTTCTCAAGATTGATGACGATGATTTTTACTGCCGGGATTACCTCAGCACCATCAATGAGTTTCACTCGCTCATTCCTCAGCACTATTCGAGTTTCTTCAGTGATTGGAGCTGGGTGCTCTATAAACCGCATGGCATAGCTGCCCCCCAACTGGAACCTTTCTACGTGTTCGGTTCTTCCATGACCGTTACTCCGCAGGTCTGGCAACGTCTTCATGCGGCAGAAACAGACCCGTCCATCATTCGAGAAACGCTGGCACGTTACTGCGGGGGTGAGGGACATGCCTGCATTGCCTATTCGGAAGACAATTTCATCCACAAGGTTATGAGGGATTTCGGTTGTGACAATATTGCACCGCTGGTCAGTCGCAAGGGAATTGCTCATTATCTGATGGTGCAGAAGTCCAACGCGTCTGTCACACGGGGCGGTCTTGTTCCCGGAGATGCGGCTTCGCATACTGATTTATCCGAAACCTCGCCCCCACAGGAACATGTCGTCTATGCTTTCCACCCGGAATGGAAAGATTCTCTGCGCATTTACGGTTCCGACTGTCTGCGCGTCTCCAACGGAGACCGGGCTCAAGTACTGAGATTTACTGATTCTCACCTTTCTCTCCGCTGGGAAAAATGGGGAGAAGAACATTTTAAGAAAGACAAACGAGGAGCCTACATGTTCGTTAGCTGATTTCTATCAACCTCAAGACATACAAACGTCATCATGAAAACTATAGCTATTATTCCCGCTAAGGGATTTTCTTCCCGCTGTCCGGGCAAGAACCTGCGACCGTTCTGCGGTTTACCTCTCTTCCTCCACTCCGTGCTCTATGCTCAGGCAGAGGGGGTAGAACCCATCGTCAGCACCGATTCCGAAGAAGTTATCGCTCTTTGCCGCGAGCGGAATGTACGTTTCACCCGCGAATCGGTCAATGATTCCACAATGGCTAACTGTGTGCGACAGGTACTGGCACAGATTCCCTGCGATATGTTTGCCGTCCTGCTGCCGACCTCCCCGCTGCGTCAGCCCGGACTGTTGCGCAGGATGCTTGCCGCCTGTGCGGAAGAAGGGCGTGAATCTGCTTTCTCTGCTCAGAATATCAAGCCTATCGGGCAGTTGGATGGAAAATTCCGCCTTGCTTATCGAGATCAGGATACACCCTCCCGATTCTATTTCTTCGATGGTAACATTTCTGTGACTAAGCGCAGTTTCTTCGAAAGCACGGGAGAATTATTTGACCAGGACTCACGGCCATACACCCATGAATTTCCCTGTTCTCTCCAGATTGACACCGAAGAGGAGTTCGCTGCTCTGGAGCACCTGGCTCGTCATGCCTCATTCCTTCACTTGCTGCCACGCCGTGTCCGCCGGGTTTGCATCATTTCCAATCGTCCTTGGTTTACCCGGGATTATTCGGACTTCGTTGATTCCTGCGATGTGGTCATCCGTGTCAGTAAAATGGATAATCTGGATACGCAACTCACCGGTTCCCGAACGGATATAGCAGTCGTATCCTGCTGGCAGATGTATTTGTCATTCTCACGCGAGCAACGGCATACTGACGTTCTGCGCAAAGTTCCTCACGTCTTCTTCCTGCCGGACAGCGTTCACCTTTCTGAACAACATTGCCGGGCAGAAAAAATGGCAAACTGATCCTTTCTCCCGCCGGAGGTGCAGGAGCATACCCACCGTTTCACCACCACCGGCAAAGCGGTCGCCCTGGCAGAATGGCTCTACCCGGATGCCCAATTCTATTATCTGGGTGACTCTTCCGCTGCCATCCGTACCGGCGGCTCAACATGGCACACGCACAGTAACGATGACCGTTATCTGACCATGTTGATACAATCCGGCAAGATTATCCCCATTCTGGAAGATAATTGCCCGGATTCAGAATGCCGTTTTTCCCGCCCAGTTTCGACGGAAAAGCAGCTCGCCATGGATAAACGGCGTCTCTGGTTTGCGCCTCGTGAAATTCCACATGCTTTGTTGGACATAAGACACAAAGCATGGAGGGATTCCTTACGCTTCACAAATCATGCAGCCTGCCGGGTTCACCGTCATGATGCGGCTTCCGTCCTTGCCTACGATGGCTCTTCTCTTACCTTGAAATGGGATAATTGGGGGGTAGAAACTTTTAACTTGAATGCTGAGGGTGAGTATGTGCTTGCCCCTACTGACTGAATCTTTCCGTTCTCCCCGGAGTAGCTGACGGGGAGACAGAATCCAAAACAACAATAGAAAACACACCATGATGTTCACCCATAACGAACACAACGATGGGCTCGCCCGCGGCGAGCATGTAGCACAGAACGCTGATTTTGTGCAGTCTGTACAGCGTCCGGCATCTGATGCCGGCGTTCCCATGGTTGTCCCCGGCAACCATGCGTCAACTCTCAGCCATGCGTCTGAGAACAAGCCCGAAATGAACAACTCTAACCCCGCAGCTGATATGACTTCCGCTGCACCCAACCTTAACAGGAAAGATAAAGACATGAAAGCAAACATGCACCACCACGACAAGCCCGCCCACCACAACGGGGAGAACCACAAGGATAACCACATGCACGGCCATGGTCACGGCAAGCCGCAGCCACACATCAATGATGTAGCAAATGAGGAATCCGGCCTCGCAGCGCAAAGCGACTTAGAGGGAATGACTGATTCATACAGCAGCTCTTCCTCCAGCTCCAGTAGCAGCTCCTCCTCGTCCTCTTCGAGCAGCAGCTCTTCTTCAAGCTCCAGCAGCAGCTCCTCCTCGTCTTCTTCGAGTAGTAGCTCTTCCTCCAGCTCCAGCAGCAGCTCCTCCGGTGGTATTCCTCCTGAAGAACGTCACATTTGTTGCGAATGTGGAGAATGCACGGATAACGAAGGTAATCTTTATCGAATTTCTGTGGAAAATTTGCCGGATAATGGCGAAACCTCCATCTGTATGTCCGCCGCCGAATTTGAAGCACGCGGAGGCGAACAGATTCCGCCGGAAGAAGCTGCAGCCTACTCTTTGCGTAATGGCAAACAAGCCGCTCCCTGCGGTGGGTTGCGCTACGTAAGTCCCTGGGCATGGCGTGCGGAAGTGAATGATGTTTCCGGCGTCGTGACCGTTATCCCGCCCGTAGGTGCTGCTATTTATTTCAATATCCAGTCTGACCGCATGACGGCAATCCCGGCAGGTGTGTCGGGTCACCGTGATTACCGTATTCAATTCCTGAATGATTCCCTGACACCGTGCGCTTTGGAAAATGCCTCCCTGATTTCCTTTGTGAGTGCCGATGGTTCCAAGGTGCGATTCAGTATTGATAACGGCGATGTTGTTGGGATGACATCTTCTTCCGGTAAGCTTATTTCTGCAGAAGAACGACAGAATCAGGTCATCTGCCAGTATGATGATAATCATTATCTGAGTTCCTGCTACTCCCCCACGGAGGGCTTGATGCAGACCCATACCGCTGAAGACGGCGCGTTTGTAATGGAATGGTATGCACCCTCTGCCGTTACAGCCCTAAATGATGGAGGGTATCAGACTTCCGGTTCTCCCTTTAAGACATCAGCTTACAAAGAGACTTGGGAAAACGGCGTCAAAACCGTCACCATGACCCGTCAGCAGGGTGAATTGCCGCCGTATACTATCACTCGCATTGAACAAGGAAATCTGGTGACCATTATCAAGGGTACTGGCGATGAAACGATTATTCGCACCATCGAAACCAATCAGTTGTATGGAAATATGAGTGAGATTATTGAGTCCGTACGCGGTATCAATGATGTAGAGCCGGTTTCCTGCACACGAGAACTTAAGCAGAATGTGAATGGCACATGGCTGCTCATCTGCCGTACCGAAGCGTTCAATACAGAGATTGCACAAACAACCACATACGAATACAATGCGAACCTGCGCATCGAAAAAGTTACCTACCACAATGGTAATTATGTAGAGTATGAGTACGATTCCATGGGGCGTGTCACCAAGGAAACCCGCCCCTGGGGCGATGGCGGCAAGACGATGACTCGCAATGTCTATGCTGCCAATTCTACCCGATTCTACGATACCCGCCCCATTAAGGTGTATACCGACTATGAGACGGCAGATGGTACATTCCTCAATCTCGCTGTCACGGATTACACCTATGAGGATTCTGCTGAAGTCGAACGAATCACGGCAACAACCTATGCTGCCGGGGTCAATCACCAGCAGGTAACGATTGAAGAAACCTATGGTGAAGCCGCTGCATACGCTTATGCTGCCGGTAAACCCAAGTTCAGCCAGGCTATCAATGGTGTTCAGACATGGCATGATTATGAAGCTACGACCGAGCACGGCGCAATTCATAAGCACACGGTCACAACCAAAGCTAACGGTGAACTGGTAGCTGCCCAGAGCCGTAAGTCGGAAACATTCATCGCTTCCAATAATACCACGACCTTTGAACAGGAGTTCATCTGGGATGGGGAGAATTGGCTTCTGCTGAATACGACCGCTTATGAATACGATGAGGAAAAGCGAGTCATCAAGACCACTCATGGTAATGGTCGTTTCTCTACGACCGAATGGATGTGCTGTGGTAAGCTATCCGAAACGAATGAGGATGGAATCACGACTTCTTATGGGTATAACTCTGCACATCAGCTGGTGGAAACGATTCGTTCCGAAGTCAAGGATGGCGATGTTGTGGTCACGCCGGAAACCATCACAAGCTATACCTACGATGCCGCCGGGCGCACGCAATCCGTTCGTCGAGATATCGGCGCCATGACCACAACGGAATCCACGGAATACGACCTGCTTGGGCGCGTAATCAAACAGATTGACGTACTCGGCCGCGAAACCGCCACCGACTACAACTCAGACGGTTTGACTTCTAAGGTCACTACTCCTGCCGGAGCGACATTCGTGACGACTTCTAACCCGGATGGCTCCACTAAAGAAATCTCCGGTACAGGTCAACGTGCACAGCAGTATTCCTACGACATCAACGGCAAGAACATCGCTACTACGGTACGTTTGATGAACAACGCTATCCTGAGCCAGAATATTGTCAACGGATTCAGACAGACGGTAGTACAAACTACACCTGCTACCAATAATCGGTTCATCTACACCCGCAGCGAGTACAACGTGAAGGGGCAGATGGTAAAACAGTATCAGGACACGGGATGGAATACTACGCCGACAGCTCCTACTCTGTACGAATACGACAGCTTCGGCAACGTGGAGAAACAGACAATCGCTCTGACCGATACTCCAACCAAGGATAATTCCCCTGTGGTAGAGCTGGCACACAGTATAGAATCTGCTGATGATGGTGTGTACAGCACCACTACTCAGACTCGCTACAATGCCAACGGCGCTGCGTTGAATACCACGCAGAAACAGCTTATCTCGCAGCTCTCAGCTACAATGGCAAGTAAGAGTGTCAGCATCGATGTGCGAGGTAACAGTAGCATTAACTGGTCGGAGTATACGGCAGCATCAAAGGTAACGAGCTTTAGTAACATCCCCACATCAGAGATTACTGCTGAGGCAATCAATGTTGATGGCTTTACTATATCCCAGAAAGACCATGTTGGTATCGTAACCTCCGCAACCCGAAGCTACACAGCATCAGGAATGATGCTGGTACAGATTGACGGACGAGGTAACGCTACGACTTCCGCAATGGATTGTGCCGGGCGCACCATCAGCGTGACGGATGCCGCAGGTGCTATTACGACTACTGTCTACGACATTGCTTATGATCAGCCTTCTGTAATAACGGATGCTATGGGCAACACGTCCTGCTACAAGTACGACCTTCGAGGTCGCAAGATTGCCGAATGGGGCACAGCCTTGCAGCCAGCTTGCTTCGGTTACGATGATGCGGACAACCTCGTTTCCCTCATGACCTTCCGTGCGGGTGCAGAAATCATCAGCTCCGATTCCACCGAGCGCAGCGACGGCGATGAAACCGCATGGATATTCGACCCCGCCACTGGATTGGAATTGCGCAAGACCTACGCAGACAACAGCAGCGTGGTGAAAACGTACGACAGTTTCAACCGCCTCGCCTCCGAGACAGATGCCCGCGGCAACGTCATAACTCACAGCTACGAAACCGCCCGAGGCCTGCTGCTGGGCACGAGCTACAGCGACACCACCGCTCTGCGCAGCTACGCCTACAACCACCTCGGCCAGCTCACGCAGGTGACAGACGATGCAGGCACCCGCACCATCGGCTACAACACCTATGGAGAGCAGGAAACGGATTCCCTGCTGGCGGGGGATGTCACCCACCTCATCACCGAGACACGCGATGCCTTGGGGCGTTCCACCGGCTTCACCTACGCCAAGAACGGCGCGGTGCAGCACACCGTCACCACCAGCTACAGCACGGATGGACGCATCGCCACAGCCGGCTTCATGCACGGTGGCAGCGAGAAGCAGTTCAGCTACGGCTACCTGCCGGGCAGCAACCTGTTGCACACGCTTACCATGCCCTGCAACATTACGCTCACGCAGAGCTACGAGACGCAGCGCGACCTGCTCATCGGCATGGCCTATCACCGCAGCACCACTCTCGTAACGCAGCGTACCTACACCTACGATGCGCTCGGACGTCCGCTTACCCGCAGCACCGCCCGCAACGGCCAGACTGTGAACGATAGCTTCGTACACAATTCCCGCTCCGAGCTGGCGAGTGCCACGGTCAATGGCATCAACTACGGCTACGCCTACGACAATATCGGAAATAGAAACATAGCCACCGAGGGTGAGGATGTGACGGCGTATGCGGCGAATGAGTTGAACCAATACACCGCTGTGGGCGATTTCACCCCCGGGTTCGATGCAGATGGCAACCAAACCTTGGTTAAGACCGCCACCGGCATCTGGTCGGTTGAGTACAACGCAGAAAACCGCCCGATTCGCTTCACGAGTGCGGATGGCAGCACCATCATCGAGTGCAACTACGACACCCACGGGCGCCGCGCCACCAAAAAGGTGACAACGAATGGCAGCATCACGCTGCATCAGCGCTACATCTACCGCGGCTACCTGCAAATCGCCGCCTGCGACCTCACCCGCTCCGACCATCCCTGCCTTTGGCTGCTCACTTGGGATCCGACTCAGTCCATTGCTACGCGTCCCCTTGCTATCCGCAAAGACGGTTCTTGGTTCGCCTACGGCTGGGATCTCACCAAAAATGTATGCGAGGTGTTTGGACCTGCTGGCTATATCCGCACCAATTACACCTATTCTCCCTACGGCGTTGTCAGCACCAGTGGCGATGTGGAACAAGAGATTCAGTGGAGTAGTGAGTTCTTCGATAATGAATTAGCTTTAGTCTATTATAATTATCGTCACTATAATTCCGAACAAGGAAATTGGGTGAATAGAGATTTTATAATTGATAACAAAAATCTCAATGCTTATGCATATGTAGGAAATAAAGTAAATCAAAGCGTAGATGTATTGGGGTTACAAACAGAATTCGAGAAAGAGAGAGAGAGGATTAACAATACCCCAGCGGCTATCAGGATGAAAAAGTTGATTTTAGCGCATGTAATGGGCCGGGATTCCGTAAGCAGCTGTGGTTCTGAAAATGGAGTAAAATGTTCAAAATTGACAGTAATTGTTGAATTTGGGAATCCCAATTCATGGTTCCCTTACGTCGGTCACGCCAGTATGGGAATAAATGACCATTTTATAGATTATGGTCCTACTGTCGGCACAAAACCTAATTTGGGAATCGTTGATGGTGGCGGAAATTATTATAACTCTACAGGATACAAGAAAGAACACCCTGAAACAAGTGAAGTAAACACTGAATCCGTAAGTAACGTTATAAGAAATATCGATAAATTTTCTACAGGATATGTCGTTGCCGCACATATTTGTATATGCCAAACAAGAGCAGCTCAGATTGAGGAAAGAATGAGAGAGCTTAGTGATGGTGGAGTATACTCCATCCCTGGGCAGCAGTGTGCATCTACTGTATATGCTGCAATTTTTGACTCAAGTCCGTGGTTTAAAGCTGCCTTATCTCCCCAAGGATTAATGCTCAAATACATTTCACGACTGAAACATGAATGTGGTCCGAATAAAGGGAAATTAGCATATCTTGATTTTGTAAAATATAGACTTACACCCGAGACGAAAAATAAATAAAACAAATTGGGCAGGTTGAATAGAATTATTCAACCTGCCCAAGATTCAGATTGTTAATACATTGTCATCCCATAGGACGAGTTCATCTTGGTTTCGTTCCTAGCATGGGGTCTTGCGTCTCTCAGACACTCTCTCGCATCACCCACACAAGCATGTCCTCCACCTTATGATAACGCTTTATGCCACCCCACCATTCGGTGGGGTTCAGGATTGAGTTTTATCCCAAACGCGGGGTTAACACCCCGCGCTCTATTGCTATGCAGCCTCGCTATGGCGGGGTGACACAATCTTGTCCATGGGCTTCAGTCCGGGGTATCATCAAATAAACGAAGCAGAAACCCGACGTAAGCACTCAACCAAAAGGCTTGTAGTGGGACGTGCGATAATGAGAACCTATGTTCACATTACCGCACAACACCATTGCCTATCTGTACAAGGAAGCCATCGACATGCGTCTGGGGATGTTCCGATTGCAGGGAGTCA
>JAFUQZ010000053.1 GCA_017472085.1 Akkermansia sp.
GACGGGTGAGTTCAGCGGCGTGGGCGAGCTTGTCAGCGCGAGCGTCTGCTTCACCACATTGCCGAACGCATCATATTCATAGAGCGTGGCGGCGGTTTTCGCGGTATTCCAGCCCGTGTCCTGATACTGCTTCGTGAGCTGCCCGAGGGCATTGTACTCGCTGCGGTTGTAGATAAAGCCGCCGTTCGCATTCGGCTGAGCCTGAGCCACCACCTGACCGAAATCCGTCGTGATGCTCTGCGAGAGAATCGTGGCATTATCCGCCAGCTTCACCGTCTCGCGGGCGTTGTTGCCGTTGAGGTCATAGACATAGAACAACTCCCGCTGCCCCGTGCCGTAGAGATGCGCCACGCTGCCATCCCGATTGCGGGTAGTGATGAGCGTTGCCCCGGCGGGTGTGGTCAGCGTGGTCGTCAGCCC
This sequence comes from Akkermansia sp., assembly GCA_017472085.1. Taxonomy (GTDB): domain Bacteria; phylum Verrucomicrobiota; class Verrucomicrobiia; order Verrucomicrobiales; family Akkermansiaceae; genus Akkermansia. Next base: position 421 of record JAFUQZ010000053.1, read on the forward strand.
ATCCTCACTGTAGGTGGTGGAGGTGACGCGGCCGAGACTATCCGTGCGGGACGTGACCCGCCCCAGGATATCATAGGTCGTTGATTCCGTGGTAGTCATCGGACCGACATCGCGGCGGGTGGTCAGCACACGCCCGGCGGCATCGCGGGTGTAGGTCGTAATCGTTTCCGGCGTGATGACCGTCTCGCCGTCGCGCACCTCGGAGCGAATCGTCTCCACCAGGCGGCGGGAGGCATCGTAACCGTAATCCGTGCGCACGCCGTCCTCGTCGATTTCCCACAGGAGTTCACCCGTGCAGATATAGCCGCAGGAGCGGGAGCGACCGTTGTCGTGCAGCGTGGCGATGCGGCGGTTCTGCGCATCATATTGGTGCGTTTCCCCGGAGGTGAGCGTCCACACCCCGGAGGAGAGCAGCAGGTAGGATTCCGAACGGAGCACGTTGCCATCCGCAGAGATATACTCCACCGAGCGGGTGGATTGGCCCGCCACGGGAGCACCCTCTACGCGCGTTTCCGTTGTTACCGAATACAAGGCGTCGTGCAGCGAAGTGGCGGTGTATTGATACCAGGTCTGCACCCCATTGGCGGCCTGCGACATGCGGGGGCGTCCGGCAGCATAGGGATGAGCATACGCGGCGGTATAGGTCTCCGTGACTGTGAGCTGCGTGGTGGCGGGCGTGCCGGCCGTGGTGCGGCATTCCACGCGCTCCACATCGTCGGAGGTGGAGTAGGTGTATTCCTCCGTGCGAACCGTGGCCACCGAGGAAGCCGTGGCGAGCTTCGTGACGATGCGGGCGGGCTCCGTGCTGCGGGAAGAACCATCCGTGCGATAGCTTGTCTCCGTGACGCGCTGCCCGGCGGCCCCCCAGGGAGCGGATTCCGTCACCACACGCCCGGCGGCATCGTAGGCATAGGTCGTCACCCCGCCATCGGGGGCGGTGCGGGTGATGAGCTGTCCCATGCGGTTGTATTCAAAGGTGGTGGTGCGGGGCAGGGGAGAGCCAAAACCCTCCGTGCGGCTCAGCAGGACATCGCCCAGCGCGCCGGAGGCGTCGTAGACCTCCTGCACGCAGGAAGCTACTGCGCCGCCACAGGAAAGAGTTGTTACCACGGAGTAGGTTCCGGCTGCAGCATCCTCCGTGCGGGTGCGGGATTCCGTCACTACTGCATCACCGGAGCCGGAGGAACGCGACCAGGTGCCGCCGGCGAAACTCCAGCAGGTCGTGACATCCGGCATGGTCGGCGGCTGCTCCGCATCATGCTCCGATACCGTGATGGACGCATTCTCGGCATCCACCGAAACGGACACCGTGCGGAACGGAGTTCCCGAAACGACATAGAGCGGCGACTCCGCATCCGCTGCCGGGGGCGTGACCTGCGCGGGCAGGTAGAACGATATCGTGTAGCCGGAGCCGTCCTCGCGCGGCAACACCTCCGTGAGCCCGTCCCAGGGATTCCGGATTTGCCGGATGGCATCGGAGGCCTCATCACGCAGCACCACCAGATAATCCGCGGCATCCTCTGCCGTGAGCAGTGCGCCGGCGGGAGACAGCATTCCGGCAAAAGAGCCATCGGAAGGCAGGAAGAAGAGCGCCGAACCGTCCTGACGGGTAGCGCGGATATACGCCGCCCCGCTGAGGGCACAGGCAGGAGCATCGAGCGACATCTCCGCCACGGCACAGAGCGTGGTGCGGGTGGAAGCGGAAGCCCCTACGGGGAAGAAATGGTTACCCGCGCCGTTGCACATGAAGTTGAGGTAGGAATCCCCCTCATCCAGACAGACAAGCTGATTGGGAGCTGCCCCACCCTGCGGCACATGCAGCACCGTGGACAGCGGGTGGCGCAGACAGAGAGCCGCAGGAGAAGCGAGAGCGGCGGCATCAAAAGCGCGGGCTCGCAGTTCCAGCCGGGCGGAGGGAACACCGGGAATGCCGCGGAAGGAGGCCACATTGCAGCTCCAGCTCATTTCCTGCGGAGAGGAAGAACGCCGCACCCCGCTGCCGCCTGAGGAAGAAGAAACGGCGGCAGAGCGGGTGCTGAATGCCGCGGGCGACAGATTATCGGAATTGTCGTTATCCTGCTGAGACGGACCGCCATCGTTGCCGGAGCCGGAGGCACAGGTGCATTCGCAGGTGCATTCACTCGGCGGTTCATTGTCATCCGGCACAATGCCGATGATATCCGTGACGGGCGTGACGGTGCAGTTGATGTAGGACACATTGCCGTTGGGCGGATAATTGATGTTGGTGTGAGCGGCCGACACCAGATAATAGCCCTCGCCGGAGATGGGAATTGAGCCGTCAATGGCTACTCCTGCCCCGGACGGACTGGTATACGACCCCGCGCCGGACACCGCAATCGTCACCTGGTCATCCACCGTGCCGGAAGCCACGAGAGCCGAAGCGCCTTCTTCCGCATAAACGATACGGATGGAATCGCGCAGACAATCCGTGGGATAGGACGGGATATCCTTGTTGTAGGTAAACGTTGCCGACGAAAGCCCCGAAGCGGAGCGGGCTGCGGGTGCCTGCTGCACGCTGAAGTCAAGGGAACGACGGGACGAACGGGTAGTTTTATTCTGATATGTGGACATGATTTGATTCATTTGGTGTTGTTGATGTCGCGGCAACACCACCAAGTGTTGCGCAACAGATGCAACTCTGGCACAAAATTTCCTGTTTGGCAAGAGTCTACCTGAGTTCTTCACTTCGTTTGCGTCTGCGAAAAGAAAGAGAATGAGCGCGACTCTCCCTGAAGATGCCGGGGAGACCATTCATTATGCGCTTGCAAGCGGGAAATAATTTGTTATAATGGCTGCCGCAACAACTATGAAACTGAGTGATACAGATTTGGAACGCTGCGACCGCGAATGGGCAGAGCGGGTGTTGAGTGCAGAGGAGGAATTATTGCTGGTGCTCAAGACGAAGAATGACATGGCAGACGGAGAAATAGTGACATCGTCATTCATGGGATTGGCATTCGCGATTTTTCCTGTGTATTGTCTGTTGCAGGACGAAGCACAAGCGACATGGGAGTATGTTCTGGTAGCGTCGATTTTCATCCTCGTCGGACTGGGGCTGTTGATTTTTCCGTGGCGAAAGAAGTCGCTGAAAAAACGCAGCATGTGTCTGGTGACGAACAGGCGTGTGATACATCTTTTCCTTTCCTCAATACGAAAGTCGGAGATGGTTGAATCCTACGAACTGCGACCGAATGTGCAACTGGAGGTTGTGGAGGAAAAGAAAGACGGAAGCGGCTGCCTTGGATTTAATTATGAGGACGAGGAGGAGTCTTTGGAATACGGAGGCCTGCTGGAAAATGTGCCGCAGGTACGGCATGTGGCTGAAGTGCTGCAGACCGCGCTGAACGAACGATAGCTCTGATAGCGATTGCAAAGTGTGACTGCATGCGTGCAGAATGTAAAACAGGCTTGACTTTTAGTGCATAAGGCGTAGAATGAGCCGCGCTTCCGCACGCGTGTTATTTCGCGGTGCGGCGTGTCTCTCTTATACAAGTTTTTTACTATGAACAGTTACCGTACCCATACGTGCGATGAACTCCGCCCGGCTGATGTTGACAAGAAAGTAACGCTTGTCGGTTGGGTGGATACCGTGCGCGACCACGGAGGCGTGATTTTCATCGACCTCCGTGACCGTGCTGGCAAGACTCAGGTGGTGTTCCATCCTGAGGTTGATGCCGAGCTGGCCAAGCTGGCCGAGGGCCTGCGAGTTGAGTCCGTGATTCAGGTGAACGGCCAGGTTGTGCGCCGCCTGAAGACGGATGAGGTGGATGCCACGAATCCCGATTTGCCCACGGGCGAGATTGAGGTGGAGGCAACCGCCATGAATATCCTCAACCGCGCTGCCGTGCTGCCGTTCCAGCTGGACCGCAATATCGCCAATGAGGATATCCGACTGAAATACCGTTTCCTGGATTTGCGCCGCCCCTCCATGCAGCGCAACATGATTCTGCGCCACCGTATCACCAAGACCATGCGCGACTACCTGGACGAGCAGGGTTTCCTGGAGATTGAGACGCCCATTCTCTCCAAGAGCACACCTGAAGGAGCCCGCGACTTCCTGGTGCCCAGCCGCCTTTCTCCCGGTGCGTTCTATGCGCTGCCGCAGGCTCCCCAGCAGTACAAGCAGCTGCTCATGGTGGCCGGCATGGAAAAATACTTCCAGGTGGCCCGCTGCTTCCGCGATGAAGACCTGCGTGCTGACCGCCAGCCGGAGTTCACCCAGATTGATATCGAGGCTTCTTTCATCACCCCGGAGGATGTGTACACCTGGATTGAGGACATGCTCAAGCGCGTGTTCAAGGAATCCGTGGGGCGCGACATCGTGACTCCGTTCCCCCGCATGACCTGGCGCGATGCCATGGATCAGTACGGTTCCGACAAGCCGGAGCGGCGTTTCGAGATGAAGCTGACCGACTGCTCGGACATCTTCGCCAAGAGCGCTTTCCGCGTGTTCTCCTCTGCCGTGGCCAACGGCGGTGTGGTCAAGGCCATCAATGCCAAGAAGTTCTCCCCCTCCGTCGGTCAGATTGACTCGCTGACCCAGTCTGCGCTGGAAGCCGGTGCCAAGGGCCTGGCCTATATCAAGGTGCGCGACGTGAACAATCGCGAGGAATGGAAGAGCCCCATCACGAAGCGTCTGACGGATGCTGAAATTGAGGCGCTGAAAGAGCGACTCAACATTGAGGACGGCGACTGCGTGTTCTTTGCTGCCGGTGATTGGGAGCAGAGCTGCACCATCCTGGGCCGCGTGCGTCTGGCCTGTGCCGAGTTCATGGCGCTGCTCAAGGGCAACACGGATATTGACCTGTTCTGGGTGACGCGTTTCCCGTTGTTCGGTTGGGATGCCGAGGAACAGCGCTTCTGTGCCATCCACCACCCCTTCACCCGCCCGGTTCCCGAGGATGTGGAGAAGGTGCTCAAGGGCGAGATTTCCACCGACCTCTGCGCAGAGGCATACGACGTCATCTTCAACGGCAATGAGCTGGGCGGCGGTTCCATCCGTATCCATGAGAAAGATTTGCAGGACGCCACGTTCCGTGCTCTGGGGCTGGACGATGCCATCATCGAGGAGCAGTTCGGCCATCTGCTGAGTGCATTCTCCTTCGGCGCTCCGCCTCACGGCGGTCTGGCGCTCGGTCTTGACCGCGTGGTCATGCTCATCAGCGAGAGCGAGTCCATTCGCGAGGTGATTGCGTTCCCGAAGAATAATCGCGGTGCCGACCTCATGAGCGAATCTCCTGCTCCTGCAGAGCCGAATCAGCTGCGCGACGTGCATATTCAGGTGAAGCTGCCTGAGAAGCTGCGTCTGAAGCTGGAGGCAGAGAAAGCCGCCGGAGAACAGGCCTGATAGTCGCCCCGGCCGGTAGAATTTCAAACGGTGCATACGCAGGATGCTGTGTGTGCACCGTTTTTATCAGAAATATGGGAGTTATCCAAATAAAACAGCGCCCCGAATGCGCCTGAAACAATGAAAGAAGTGAGGAATACACCGTCAAAGCAACACTCCTCCGGTGCAACGCCGGATTGGTCTGCGTGGTTGGATGAAAACGGCGCCAGACTGTTGCTCTATGCCCGTCAACAGACGCGCCGCGAAGCCGATGCCGAAGATGTGCTGCAGGAAGCGCTCGTGCAGCTGGTGCAGGCGGTGGAATCCGGTTCTTTCCAGGGTGGCCCGGAGCAGTGGCCCTCCTATGCCTATACCGCTATCCGTCATCTGGCTATGGATCGCGGGCGTCGGGAGGAGGTGCGTCGCAGCTATGCCGCCCGTCAGCAGGAAATCCTGAGCGAGGGAGAGGAGGACTGTCCCTGGCTGGCCAGCGCGGCTGATTCGGAATACCTGCGCCGGCGTGTGGAGGCGCTTCTCCGCTCGCTGTCCAAAGAAATGGCGGAGGTGGTCATCCTCAGAATATGGGGTGAGCACTCGTTCCGCGAAATCGCAGAAATGACCCATACCAACCTGTCCACTATTACTTCACGTTATCGCTATGCCATGCAGGCGTTACGTAAGGAATTGGAGGATAACCCCATCGAATCATGACTGACTTCAACGAACAGACGCCTGCGCCGGGTGTTATTCCGGCTCCACTGAACCCCGCGCTCAAAGCTCGGTTGCTGGAGGCCATGCTGAATGCGGGCAAGGCAGAGGAAGAGTTCCGCCGGGAGGAGGAATTGCTGACCCTCCTGCGGCCGGCACCGATGGAGCCAGGTCTGAAGGACAGAGTGGGGTTGCGAATGTATCTGGCGGCCACGGAAGTGCGCCGTGCACACATGGCAGCGCGCCCCTACTGGCGCCGGGTATCGGCAGCTGCGATTCTGCTGATGTGCTGTAGTCTGGGTGTTGGGATTTCGCTGCAGAGTGATGCAGCCGCTGACACGGCGCAGGCTGTGACAAGCCGCAGTATCATTGAGACCAGTAGTGGGGATTCCATTCGCTGGGATGCCAATGCCGTTCCCTTGCAGAGTGTGGAAGTGACATACGAGGACACTTTTGTGATGGATGCTGCGGATGATATGAAAGTGATGGTTTCTGTTCCTAATCGGACGGAGGTCACAGTACCTGCAGATTTGTTATGATGAGGAGATATCTGGTTGCGTTTTGGCTGATGTTCTCTTCCTGTGCTCTGCACGGAGCGGAAACGGAGAGAGCCACGTTCGGCGTTGTAGGCAGTGAGCTTTCCCCGGCGCTTCGGGTTTATACCGGAGTGGAAAAGGGTGTGCTGGTGCGCTCCGTCTGGCCCGGAAGCCCGGCTGAACAGGTAGGCGTCCGTCGGGGTGATGTCATTTTGAAACTTGATGGGGTGGAGATGTCGGACAAGGCCACCATGGCGGCTTTCCTGCTCGAACGCCGCGCCGGGGATGAGGTGAAAGCCACTCTGTCCTATGGCGGGCAAATTCGTGAAGTTGTGGTGAAATTGCTGCCGCGACCGACCCGGGCGCCGGATATACACCACTCCGCAGAGGCCGCTGTCGGGGGAGACCGGATGCACCGCCCCATGGTGGTGTCGGAGGAGATTCGACGCAGCTTCCGTGAACGTCGCAAAAACATCTGCCGCCACTTTGCCACGCTGCCGGATTCGTTTGATGCCACGGCAGTGACAGAAGAATTGCAGGCCATTCGTGATTTGGCTCGCGATGCGAATCCGGGAGGTTCGGGATGGATGGTCGGGCGCGCCGGTGTGTCTGCCGTGCAATTCCGCGATGCAGAGGGGACGCTGTTGCTGCGCGGGTCTCACAATCTGCTGACTCTGGAGGTTTACAGCACCGATGGCAGATTGCTGCTGCGGCAGGGGCTCAACACCCCGAAAGAGAGGAAATCTCTCCCTCCGGATGTCCTGAAACGCTTGCAGAAGCTCTGATGAAAGAAAAAATCGGCCGGATGGCTCAGTCTGCTTTTTCAGTAAGAAGGCTGCGGATGAGTTCTGCGGTAATCAGGCCGCTTTCCCTCAGAGAGTCAGCGCAGATGCGGCTCATGTTATCCCTCGGTGTGTGCCACCAGTCGGAGCCTACGAATACGGCGATGAGGTTCAGACTCTCCACCCCTGCTTCCAGATAGGGCAGGTGGTCATCCATATAAGAGCCGGGCCAGATAGTCCATTTATCTTCACGGAAGCCCAGTTTCCGCACAGCGGATATATAGTGGGAATACATGAAGTCCGAAGTTTCCAGCGATGGCGGAGCTATGATTTTGTTGCGCCCTCCCACCATGTCCAGATTAATCTGGTAGCGGGGCAGGTTGCTGCCGCGGCGCTTTACATCGTACTTCGAACCGTACAGTCCGTCGCTTTCACTCATGCGGGGGGCGAAAGACTCCTCACCGTCCAGGAAAATGAGTTCGACTCGCTCAGCTACAGCATCCGGCAGGGTTCTTGCCGTCTCCAGCAATACGGCAGCACCGCTGGCGCCGTCATCCGCACTCTGAAAGTCCGGGCAGATGTTGATTTTGGTATCAATGTGACAGCTGAGCAACAACGGCCGTGCACTCTTATTCTCGCCCTTGACGGCTCGCAGATTGGTCATGGAGATGCCTCGTACCGGGAATGAATCCCGCTCCACCGTCCATCCGACCGCGCGGAGATGCTTTTCCAGGTAGTCCAACTGCGCGGCATACGCGGGCGAGCCGGATAAGCGCGGCCCCATGGCACAAATGTTGTGACAATGCAGGTAGGCGTTCTGCCCGTCAAAATGCGGGGCTGCGGTGAATGCTTGCGGAACGGTCGTCTGAGACGCTGCAATCGGGGTGGCTTTCTGCTTTTCCTTGCATCCGCAAGCGAAAAAGGCTGCCAGCAGAAGCGGCGAGATGAGCAGAGCCCGATTCATGCCTCATCAGAATTGCTCGTGTACTCCGAAAATCTGGAGGATGCGCACCAGTTCGTCGCGCCCGGCGTAGGGAATTTCGATGACCCCATTGCTCTTGCCTTTCAACGAGATGTTCACCTTGGTGCCGAAATCATCGGAAAGCTGGCGGCAGATGCGGGCATAGGCATCCGGCAGCTCCGGCAGAAGGGTGGGCAGAGGCTTTTCTGCGGGCGGATTCAGCAGGTCTTTCACCAGCTGCTCCGTCTGGCGCACCGTCATACCCAGTTTCACGATGCGGTTGGCAGCCATGGTCTGCTGCTCCTCATCCTTGAGCTGGAGGAGAACTTTGGCGTGCCCGACAGTGATTTCGCTGTTTTCGAGCATATTACGCACGGCGGGAGCCAGTTCCAGCAGGCGTACCATGTTGGCCACCACGGCGCGGGATTTACCCACGTGCTGGGCAATCGTTTCCTGCTTCATGCCGAAACGTGTCTGAAGAAGACGATACTGTTCAGCTTCTTCCAGGGGAGTGAGGTCGGCTCGCTGCAGGTTTTCAATCAGCGTCAGCTCGGCCACCTCCTGGTCAGTCGCCTCGTGAACCACGACTTTCACCGTGGTATGCCCGAGACTCTGAACAGCGCGCAGACGGCGCTCACCGGCAATGAGCTCGAACTTTCCGTCCACTTTACGCACCACGAGGGGCTGCACCAGACCGCTTTCGCGGATGGAAGCCGCCAGTTCTTCTATCTGCTGCTCGTCAAATCGGCGGCGCGGCTGGAAAGGGGATTTCTGAATCTCGGCAACATTGGCCAGAATCACACGGTCGGTCTCGTCTGCTGCAATCTGTACAGGAGTGCTGACTACCTTGCTTTTGCTGATGAGTGCGCCGAGTCCTTTGCCTAATGCTTGCTTTGCCATGGTATGAAGAAAATCTGCCGGTTGAGTTTCGTGAAAAGGTGCAGGGCATTCTAGCTGATTTGCCGGTAAATGGCAACACCTTTTTGTGCTTTCTGTGGCATTTTATCATGAGCTCATGGCTCTGACCATGAGCTCATGACGAGACTCTCGGACGGCGTCCGCAATCAGTGGGTACGGCGTATGCCGCCCAGGCTCAGACCGGCAGCGAGCAAGGCGCAGACGATGACGGCCCAGTCACCCAGCAGAGCATAGAGGGTGAATCCGGCGTTGCGGTCAACGGGTAGTACGGCGTAGCTGTGACCGGCCAGTTGCGGTGAGCCATCAGCTTTTTTCAGACTGTCAATCACCGCGCCGTTGGGGGCTATGGCACAGGTCAGACCTTTGTTGGCTGCCCGCACCATGGGCCGCCGCAGCTCAATGCATCTGAATGCCGCGCTGCGAGCCTGCTGTACACCGCAGTGGGAATCTCGGAACCACCCGTCGTTGGTGACATTGACAATGACCTGAGGCCCTTTTCGTACATATTTCCTCAGCAATGCTCCCACCGTATCCTCGTAGCAGATGGCGGGGATGACACTAATCTGCTCATCCGTGCCGGGGACGGGAATGGTGAGCGGCTGAATGCTGTTGCCTGGGTTGATGCCATCGCCGGCAGCCATGCCGGTAATGGCGGCGTAGGCGCGGCCTATCCATTCAAACTCTCTCGCCAGGGGTACATATTCACCAAATGGCATGAGGTGCTGTTTGGGATGCGTGATGACGGAGGAAAAATCTCCGGGGATGACGGCCAGGGAATTGTGCATCCCCTGTGCTTTAACTTGTTTTTGGTCAGCACTCCACAGCACCTCATCCGCCCCGGTGAAAACCACGAAGTCTTGCCCACCCATCTCTCGCACCATCCTGCGAAGAGTCGGCAGCCCCTCGGGATGCAGCAGAAAGTCTGACGTGTAGGGGTCTCTCATCAGCTTTCCTGCGTTAATGTCGCGGTGCAGGGGGGTGCCCATGGCACTCTCCGGCCAGACGACCCAGACCGGCAGCTGTTGGATGATGCCCATGGTCGGATGCTTCATGGCGCGGGCAACTGTATCGCGCTGAATTTCATTGAACGCCAAGGCTGTGTTTCGAAGCAGCATGCCGTAGTATTCCGGATGCATTCCCCCGCCGGCCATGCGCTCGCTCTGATCCAGATTGAGCTGAACCCCCATCACCGGCAGTTGCAATGTGGCATCGCGTCGCATCATCACATTCGGGGAATACGACTTGGAGAGGAACAGCCCACCCAGGAACAGCCCGAAGAGCACGATGGTAGTGGCGTAGAAGTCCCACGGTATACAGCCTTTGCCTATGCCGCGAAAATGCATCCACGTTCTTCGCGCGGCGCCCCACAGCACCACCGCCGTGCATACAGGTATGAAAGAGAGTGCCATTGTGCCGACGAATTCAGCCCATTGCACCATGGAAAGTCCGTTATAGAGGGCCATGCCCATGCTGTTCCAGCCGCAGCTGTAATCGCCGTTGCCCCGCACCCATTCCATGCAGACCCAGAGAGCCCCGCAGCCGAGGGCACATCGCACGGTGGAGAATAAATCCCGGTGAGCCCAGCTGTTCCAAAGCTCCTTGCGTTTTTCCTGCGGCATGCCGATGGGTGTTTCCGGGGCGGCTTCAACCCGTGGCCGCAACAGCGTGTTGGCCACGCCTCCCCACAGCCCCGGCAGACAGGCAAAGAGTGCAATTAAAGGTACAAACGCCACCGAAAAGAAAAGTGCCGGGGGAATATAAAACGTATTCCCTACCTCATTTACCCACCAGAAACAGCTGCCGTACCACCCCGCACCGTAGAGCCAGGCGTGGCCGAATCCTCGCGCGAATCCCCGTTTGCCCAGCCAGAGAACGCACAGCAGAGGTACGAGCCCTACCCACACCCAGTTCCCCAGGTCATACGGAGGGAATGCGAGCGACATCAGCATTCCGCTGCCCAGGGAAATCAGTATATTCCGCAGGCGCGAGAGGATTCCCTTGTGCCTTTCATTCATTGTGCCTGCTCAGGGGTTTTAACCTCAGTCTTGATGCTGCGCTGTCCCAGTCGGATGCCGGGAGAACCTTCCGGGCGATGAATGCAGACGACCCGCCACAGGTTTTCCTCTCGATTGGCGCGATGGAGTGTAAACAAGTCCTTGGATTCGAAGCCGGTCTCCAGCCAGACCGTGGCAGTATTGCCCCCGGATTTGCACACTCTATCCTGACTTTCTTCGAACTGCCCATTTTCATAACGCAGATAGTGGGTATCACCAATCTGCGTCCCCATGGAATCCAGGAACATGACGTCAATTCGCCCTTTGCCTGGCGCTGCCCCGATTCGGATGCGGGCTTCCGGGTACAGATAGGTGCGTTTGGAGAGAAGTTCATTACCCTGACTGGATTTCCATTCTGCTTCCACCTCCTCAATGACCAGTTCCCCATTTGTCCAAGGCAGCTTATCACTCAAATCCCTGTCAACATGCATGGGCATTTGAATATAGAACAGAATGACACCTATTGCTGCGGCCAGTATCAGACCATATCCCAGTATTCCCCAAATAGTGAAGCGAACCTTTTTTCCCGGCTTGTCTTGGCTGTTTTGTTCCTGCATGCACCTATTTTGGCGCGAAAAATGGTATGTTGCAATAAAAAAGGGTTGCATTCTGCAAAAAAAAGGTCAAAATTAGTCATGGGTTAACCCCCCACATACACAAAATGGCCGATATCGACGAAAAAACTGAAAAGAATGTGCCCGGCAAGTTCTATGTCGACAGCAACTGCATCGACTGCGACCTTTGCCGTGAAACCGCTCCCGATTTCTTCGCCCGCGATGATGACGAGGGGCTCTCCTACGTGTACAAGCAGCCCGAGACTGATGCAGAGGTAGACCTCTGCAACGAGGCTCTTGAGGGTTGCCCTGTGCAGGCCATCGGTGACGACGGCGAGTAAAATCCGGTGCATTTCTGATTATTCATGGCAATCCGGGAGCATGCTGCTGCCGGATTGCCTTTTCTCTTCCTCATGCCACCCCGACGTAAAAAGAGAGTCGACGAGTTGCCCGCGCCGGTAAAGACGACAACCGTTTCGGTGAAAAAGTCCGCGCCTCCGCGTTATTTCATGCAGCGGTTGTCGGACGGGACGGAACGAGCCGTGCGGTTCCGTTCGAAGACGGATGGCTGCCGTGACCAGGCTCTGGCCGATTTTTTCGGTTCCGGTCCGGAGCTTGATTTACGCTCCAATATCCGCACCATGGATTCTCTGCTGGCAGAAGTCATGGAGGAATTGAACATGGAGGAAAGCCTGGCGCCTGAAATCCTGGCCTCTGCCTGGCGAAAAGCCGCCGGAAGTGCACTTGTCAATCTTTCTGAGTTAGTTTCCGTTGCTGCGGGGACTGCCTGTATCAGGGTAGGTCACCCCACCGTGCGCTATGAGCTGACGCGGTTGAAAACGCGCATCATCGCGGCCCTGAATGAGGAATTGGGCGCCGGGAGCGTGCGTTTTGTGCGTTTTATTTCCCGCTGAGGATTGTGTCATTTCCTTGATTTTTTCTTTTACAGTTCTCTCCCGTGGTGTAGAGTATAGTCTATGAACACGGACGCTTTGAAGTACCCCGGTTCCCGCCGGATTTATGTGTCGGGTACTATTCACCCCGAAATCCGCGTAGCGATGCGAGAGGTTACTTTGGGTGAATCTGTATTTCCTGATGGCAGTACAGAGCCTAATGACCCGGTCAGGATATATGATTGTTCCGGCCCATGGGGTGATGATTCTTTCACCGGAAGTGAAGAACAGGGGTTGCCGGCATTGCGGCGTCCGTGGATTTCTGCACGTGCTGATGTGGTGCAGGAGTCGGATGGAACACTTCGCGCCGATGATTTGACGGCTCCGCCCACGCAGAGATCCTATGCCCTGCGTGGTATCATCACCCCGGAGATGGAATATGTGGCCATTCGTGAGAATATGGGGAGAGAAGCTGCCTTCAAGGCGGTATATGACAGGTTCCCGCATGATAAAACCCGCCCTGAATCGGCTCAGTGGCTGTTGGATGAACTGGGAACGGGTATGCCCCGGCCCAGCGAACTGGAAGCGCAGGAAGGCTTCTCTCCCGCGTCCATGGCCAACCGGGCCAACCTCTCTTGCCAGCACCCTGCCGGACAGTATCCCGGAGGACGAATGCCGGCTTTTTTTACGCCGGAGTTTGTGCGCGATGAGATTGCGGCCGGTCGTGCTCTCATCCCTGCCAACATCAATCACCCGGAGGCAGAGCCGATGATAATCGGTCGCAATTTCCTCTGCAAAATCAATGCCAATATCGGTAATTCCGCCATTTCTTCCGGCATTGTGGAAGAAGTGGAGAAGCTGCGATGGGCGATTCACTGGGGGGCTGATACTGTGATGGATTTGTCTACCGGTGCAGATATTCATCGGACGCGTGAGTGGATTCTCCGCAACAGTCCTGTTCCCATCGGAACGGTGCCCATGTATCAGGCCCTGGAAAAATGCAGCGGGCGAGTGGAGCACCTCTCCTGGCCCATCTTCCGCGATACGCTTATTGAACAGGCCCGACAGGGGGTGGACTATGTGACGGTTCATGCTGCGTTGCTGCATCGTTTTGTGCCCCATGCCGCACGGCGCGCCACCGGTATCGTGTCCCGCGGCGGCAGCATCATTGCCAAGTGGATGATGCTGCATCGTCAGGAGAACTTCCTCTACGAGCATTGGGATGAGATATGCACCATTCTGGCTACGTACGACGTTGCTGTTTCCATCGGCGACGGACTTCGCCCCGGTTCCATTGCCGATGCCAATGACTTTGCCCAGCTTGCAGAGTTGGAGGTGCAGGGGGAACTCACCCGCCGCGCCTGGGCCGCAGGTGTTCAGGTGATGAATGAAGGTCCGGGGCATGTGCCGCTGCATCTGGTGCCGGAGAATATGAGGAAACAGTTGGAGTGGTGTCACGAGGCGCCGTTTTACACGCTCGGCCCGCTGGCTACGGATATTGCCCCGGGGTATGACCACATCACCGGGGCATTGGGAGGTGCTATTATTGCCCTGCGAGGATGTGCCATGCTCTGCTATGTGACCCGTAAGGAACATCTCGGTCTGCCCGATAAGGAGGACGTGCGCGAGGGTGTAGTCACTTACAAGCTGGCTGCACACGCTGCCGATCTTGCCAAAGGCCACCCGGGTGCCCAGCTCCGCGACAATGCGCTGGCAAAAGCCCGCTTCGAATTCCGCTGGGAGGATCAGTTCAACCTGTCGCTTGACCCCCACCGTGCGCGACAATATCATGATATCACGCTCCCGCATGCATCTGCCAAAAAAGCGCATTTCTGTTCCATGTGCGGGCCGGATTTCTGTGCCATGAAGCTGACCCAGGAAATACGTGAGCAGGAGATGAATGTACGCAAATCTTAAATAATTTTACATGTGAGGGGCGTAAAAATGCATTCCGTGCTTGCGCCGTGGCTGCTGGTGTGGTATAAAAAACGGGTATCAGTATGCCGCGTATAGCCGTTATCAGCGATATTCATGCCAATCTGCACGCTCTCTGTTCCGTCATGGAGGATGTGCAGCTCATGCAGTGCTCTCAGGTCGTCTGCCTGGGGGATGTTGTCGGCTATGGCGCCTATCCTCGGGAGTGTCTGGACTATATTCGCAGTCTGAACTGTCACGTCGTCAAGGGAAATCATGATGACGAGGTTGCGCGTGAGGATTTTTACCGCATGAATGCCGTGGCTCGCGCTGCGTTGAAATGGACGCGGGAACAGCTTGACCAGGAGCAGATTGACTGGCTGGCGCGCCTGCAGTACCAGCGCGTGGTTTCCTCTGCTTTCACCATCGTGCATTCCAGTCTGGATTTTCCCAAGGCTTGGAATTACATCTTCAATGCCAATGACGCCAAGGCACATTTCATGCGACAGTTTTCACCTTTGTGTTTCCATGGTCACACACATGATCCCAAGGTGTTTGTCTGCAGCCCGGAGTATCAGGTGAGTGAAGAACCTGATTTCCTGGAGGATTTGTATGAGGAGGGCTCTTCCGTGCTGGCGTTAGAGGATGGAAATAAGTATTTCATCAATGTCGGCTCCGTAGGTCAGCCGCGGGATCATGACAAACGTGCCTGTTATGCTGTGTATGATACGGATACACGCACGGTGACTTTCCGCCGGGTGGCATATGATGTGGAAGCCGCTCAACAGGCAATTCTCGCGGTGGGCTTGCCGGAATATCTGGCGGAGCGACTGGGCAAGGGATGCTAACATTTTTTCAATCATTAACATGTCATTCATTCGTCGATTTCTGCCTGCGATTATCTGGTTTGTACTGGGAGCTCTGTTGGCATTGTATCTGGTGCCGGGTGAACTGGAGCAGATGAAGTGGGAAGTTCCGGGTATGCCCTCGTCTTATCCCATAGAGCAGATGTGCCGCCCGATTTTTCTGGCGCTGCTCTGTTTTCTGCCTTTCATAGCGGCTGTGTTCTATGCTTTCATGGACACCATGAATCGCTACATGACGCGCAACTTTATCAGCTTTTTCCTGATGTGCACGCTGATTCTGCTGCTTATCTACATACTGGCGGATTTTACGGATAACATGGAACGTTTCCGCTCCCGATTCGATGACCCGTTCATCCAATCTCTGAAGTTCTACGGCACGCAGCTGCCAACTTTCCTGTATCAGATTCTGCCCTATACGCTGTTGATGGGAACCCTCTGGTGTCTCAGCAAACTCTCCGGTACCTGCGAGATTACCGGCATGATGCAGTCCGGTCGTTCCCTGCTGAAACTCTGCTATCCCATCTTTGTGATGTCATCCATCGTGGCCGTTGCTTATGGTATCTTCGGCTTTCACTGGGCTCCCAGCGGTGCGTCCTATCGCCAGATTATGCTCAAGCATAGTGATACTGACGGGAATGGCCCCAAACCCGTCATCTACCGTAGCGATGCCACGGCCCGCATCTGGCGCGTGAAGTTCCCGGCATCGTTGAACAATCCGGGAGCCCCGCTGCGGGAGGTTATCATCGAACAGTTTGATAAAAAGACACGCGGCAAGTTGCTGGAGCAGTATACCATCGGTTCTGCCACGTGGAATAAGGCAGATTCCACCTGGACGCTGGAGAACGTGTATCACCGTGTCGTGCATACGGCGGATTCTGATATCGTGAATCCCGTGGATGATGTGTACACCGAAAAGATGGTGGTGGATTTTTCCGAGAAACCGTATCAGATTATCAGCCCCTCCATGGGAAATCGTATCGATGCTATGGGTACGGCTGCTCTGTACGAGTATATCTCATCCGGGGCCGGTTCGCGCGAGGATCGCTGCAAAAAACGGACCGAGTGGCATGTCCGTATTGCCCGCGTGTTCTCCTGCCTGGTGCTGGTACTGCTGGCCATTCCCAGCGCGGTGACATTCCAGCGCAGAGGCACGATGAAAGGTATCGGCATAGCTGTTCTCCTGGCGGCGCTCATGCTGTTCCTCTATCGCGTATTCCCGTCGTTGGGTGAGGCCGGCTTGATTCAGGCCTGGATTAGCGCATGGCTGCCCAATGTCATCTATCTCTTCATCTCCATTTACCTGTTCCGGGTCAATCTGGCTCATCGGTCATTCAGGGAATGGGTCAGGGCTAAATTGCAGGGCCAGCCATGAGTATTCCCCTTCCGCATGGCATTATTTTCGACTTTGATGGTGTCATTGTCGATACGGAGTGGGTCATTTATCAGTCCTGGGTTCGTCTCTATGCCCGCGAGGGGCAGGAGATATCCGTTCAGACCTATTCCCCCTGTCTGGGGGCCGGTTATTCCCGATGGAATCCGGCAGATTATCTGGAGCGGCTTACCGGCAAGACCTATGATTGGGACAAAGAAACGGCGGAGCGACAGGCATGGCTGGAAGCGGAACTTGCCCGCAGCGGACTGATGCCCGGCGTGCGCGAGCTGATGGATTTTTGCCATGCCCGCAGAATTGGCATGACGGTAGCCTCTTCCTCCTCCCGCCGCTGGGTGGCGGGGTGGTTACAGCGCCTTGGCATTGAGCAGGAGTTCAAGGGCGTGTTCTGTCGAACGGATGGCTATCCGGTCAAGCCGGATCCGGCTCTTTTTCATGCAGCTCAGAAGTGCCTAGGGCTTCCTGCGCAGGATTGCCTCATCATCGAAGATTCTGAGAATGGTGTGCGTTCTGCGCGCAATGCCGGAATCCCATGTGCTGCCATTCCGAACCGAATGACCGAGGTCGGCGATTTCTCGCAGGCAACGTACCGATTTGACAGCCTTGCTGAGTTGCTTGGATACTTGTGTTGAGCCGGCATACAAACGACGCAGGTCGGATAACTCCAATCCTGCGTCGTGTCATGTAATTTGAACTCGAAGTTTCAGGCGTAAATGACGTAATCTGCCTTACGCGGCTTGGCCGGGAAAGTTCCGCCGTTGTCGTAGCCCAGAACACAGATGGCCACGCCTTTCATCTGCGGTGCGATGCCCCAGGCGGCCTTGAGCTCTTCACCTTCCGGCGAGTCGAACATCTCGCGTGCGCGGTTGATATAGCAGGAACCGAGTCCCACGGCGTGAGCCGCATTGAGGAGATTTCCCATGACCATGCAGCCGTCCGCAAAACCATTGCCGATGGAGCTGTCATAAAATACAATGATGGCTGTGGGAGCCCCGTAGAAAGGATCTTTTGTCGCATTCATCACGGCGGCATTCATGACGGAAAGCCGGTCACGCAGTTCCTTGTCCTGCACCACCACCATCTGCGGGGACTGTGTGCCGTGCCCGGTAGGAGCGTAAGTGCCGATTTCCAGCACGGCGTCAAGTTCTTCGCGGGTGATTTGTTCCGGCTTATATTTGCGGCAGCTGCGGCGGGTCTTGAGAGATTGGAGAATGGGATTCATATCGTGTATCATTGTAGTCTTGTTTTTTTGCATAGTCAATCAGTAACCATGTCAGACCCGGATACAGGCACGGTATATGCGCTCACATTCATCCGGGGTGACAGCGTATATTCCGGGCAGGTGCGGGGATTCCTTGCCGCCCTTGAGAACGCAGGCGGCACGAGCCATCCCGGCAAAGTCGGCTTCTGCCGGGATGCCGAGTTCCTGCATGTTCTGCGGCAGTCCCAGCTCGCGATACCAGGTGCGCAGCCTGTGGAGTCCCTCGCGGATGACTTCGGCGGTATTGCGGTTGGGTGACACCCCCATGACGTTCGTGGCCCATTGTGCGAAGATGCCGGGGTTGTGCGGCACCATTGCTTCCAGATAGGCCGGTACGATGACGGCAAGCCCGGCCCCATGGGGTACATCATAGACGGCACTCAGTTCATGCTCCAGAGCATGGCAGGCCCAGCTCTGCTCCCGACCCACACCCAGCAGGTTGTTATGGGCAATCGTGCCGCTGAGGGCAAGCTGCCCCCAGGCCTTTACGTTGCCGGGCTCGTCCTTCAGCAGAACGGCCTGTTGCATGATGGTGCGCATGGTTGCCTCGCACAGCGCATCTGAGAGCTCCGTGTCCTGCGTGTTGGTGAAGTAACGCTCAAAGACGTGGCAGAGCATATCGGCTGCACCATTGGCCATCTGATTGGGAGGCAGGGTCAGGAAAAGAGTGGGGTCAACGATGCTGAGAACGGGCCGCAATGCCGGATGCCCGTAGCCGAGCTTGCGGGTGCTTTCTTCGTTCGTAAGAACCGTATTCGGGCTGTTTTCGCTTCCCGCTGCCGGCAGGGTGAGCACACAGGCCACGGGCAGGGGCGGTGTCTTTAACTCTTCTTCCCGGGTGTAGAGATTCCAGATGTCGCCGCTGTGGGGGACGCCCAGGGCTATGGCCTTGGCAGAATCAATGACGCTGCCGCCTCCCACAGCTAAAACGAAACGGATGTTTTCCGCGCGGCAGAGTTCGATTCCCGTTCTCACCAGATCAACCGAAGGATTGGGCTTGACTCCGCCTAACTCGCAATACGAGATGCCGGCCTCCTCCAACGAGCGGGCGATGGTGTTGTATACCCCGGAGCGCTTGATGCTGCCGCCCCCATAATGGAGCAGGACTCGATTGGTGAACGCGCGGAGCAGGGAGCCGATGTTCCGATGCTCCCCTTCGCCGAAGACGTAACGGGTGGGGTTGTGATACTCGAACGCAAGCATGCTGCTATATTGGCACAACCGCGAAGCCGGGGCAAGAAAAAAGGCAGATGCTGCCATATCTCATGCGCATCTGCCGGGAAATTTAACTTCTTTCCGAATGTTACTTCAGCTTGATGGAAGGCTTCTTCACATCAACGGCCGGACGGGTGATTTCCACGCCTTTTTCGGTCACGTTGACGGAGGGCTTTGTCACATCAATGGAGGGTTTCTGGATGTCGAGCTCGGGCTTCTTGATTTCCGGGACGGACGGCTTCTCAATAGTGGGCATCTCAATGGAGGGCTTTTCCACGTCTACGGAGGGTTTGGTGATTTCCACTCCCTTTTCCGTTGCCTTGACGGTGGGCTTGTTCACCTTGACGGAGCCGGTCTTGACCTTGGGCTTCATGGCGCTGAGGTCAAGAGCGGAAGCTGCGGGAAGAGCAACGCAGAAAGCGGCACAGACGGCGATGATGGCTTTGTTCATGATGGATTAGGTGTTAACGGTTATTTGCAGGGCAAGTATACCCGACCGCAGTGATTGAAACAAGCGCAAATATCGTCACCACCATATCAGCGTACGCGAATGGTACTTCTCCCCGGCGGTGCATATCGGTGGTATTTATCCGTGCTTTGAAGCCGCCGCCCCCCTGCGCGCTCTTCGGGGATGATGCTGCCCATGTAGGGAAGTAATTTCTGCATAATCAGGATGTTGCCATCCCCGGTGATGTGAACGCGGTCTTTCCATCGGATGTCTTTTACCCGTCCGTCCGGCATCGTGGCGCGGTGCATGTATTTCCCCTGTCTGTCTGCCAGCAGGGGGCGGGTATCGATGAATCCCAGCTTATAATGACTGCAGGTGCGCCGCATGATGTCGGTAATTTTGAGCAGTTGGGTATTGAGCGGCTCTTCATCCATGACCGGTGGCCCCATGAAGATGAGCCGTGCGCGGTATTTCTGGCAGAGCCCGGCAATTTCCATCAGCTTGTAGGTATAGGCTTTCAGCCATTCCCCGGAGCAAGGCTCCCCCAGCCCGGACTTGCCGTAAATGCCTTGCGGGTCATTGGTTCCGATCCACATGACCACGATGTGCGGGCGGTGTTGTTGCAGGTGCTCTTCCAGCACCTTGGGCCAGTTGTAGAAATCCGGTCTGCTCAGGCCGGTAGAGCGTTTGCCGATGGGGATGAGGGTGATATTCTCATAGCCTGCCATGGCTTTCTGCATCTGCGGGCCCAGCGCTTCCATGAGGGAATCACCCGTGAGCAGGATGCGGATGGGCATGGCCGCCTTTCCCTTGCCTCCGCATTCCAGCTGCATTGCAGCACAGAGTGATGCTGCCGGGAGCATCAGTAGCATAAGCAGAAGAAAGTGCCGAATATGCTTCATCGTTTTCCGGGAGCGTATTTGATGGTTATTTCCAGAGGGGCGCGTCCGGGGCGGGCTGTTTCTTCTTCGCTGAGCCGTTTTTCCGGGTGCTTTTTGCGGAACTCCGCGATGCTTTGTTCCAGAACAGGCAGCAGTTGTTCAATAACAAGCTTGTTGCCAACGGGGGAAAGATGCTCCTTGTCACGGGCTCTCAGACGAATGGCCTTGCCCCGGCTATCCGTCATATAGGTGCGGAACTGACCGTTTTCATCACCCAGAATGGGAACCGTATCAATGAAACGGATGCCCTGTTCGCCGCAGCCGTCACGCTGTGCCTGAGCCGTTTGTGCCAGAATCCTCGCGTAACGGCTTCCCATGGGGGGCAGCCCGACCCATATCATCTCACAGTTGTAGCGACGTCCGATTTCGAACAACTCGGCCATTTTATCCCGGTAGGCCGCCTTCCACGCATCAGCGGAATTGGGGTAGACGGTGCGCCCGTCTTTCTTGATGGGCATGCCGTCATTGGCGCCGATGAAGAAAACGATGATATCCGGGCGGGTGGCGGCAACCGCATTCTCCATGTTTTCCGGCCAGTTAAAGTATTCCGGTCGGGTCAATCCGGTGGAATATTTGGCCGTCAGGATGAAGTGCAGTCCTTTGCGGTGTCGCAGCGCTTTGTGCGCGGCAGGCCCCAAATCCTCCATGAGGGAGTCTCCCAGCAACATGATGCGGCAATGAACCGGTGACTGTTCATTATCACGGCAGAAATCGGCAGGGGTGCTCACCTGTTCGGTGGGGGCTTCCGTCTGCGGAGTCGGAACGGGGGGCGGCGGTTCGGGAACAGGCGTCGGAGCCGGCGGCTCGGGCGATACCGGCGGCGTTGATGCTTTCGTCATCTTTTCTGTGGAATCCTGCAACAGGTAATCTGCCGCCGGTTCGGAGACAAGGTCCGCCGGAATCAGGGTGCTTTCCTTCTCCTGCAACACGACTCTGAACGTATTGAGCTGTCGGAGTGAAGGAGTGCGCACATAGATAATTTGCGGCTCTGGCGGCGGAGGTGGTGCGGCTTCCTTGTTGCAGTCCAGCCGTGGGAGAAAGCCGGAGAGGGCAGAGAACAGCTTCTTTTCTGCCCGGCTCAAGTCCGGCAGGTGGGTACTGTATGCCGCTTGCTTCATGGCCTCAGCCAATCCTGCCTGTTCGGGATGGCTGCTTTCAAATTGCTCACTATATTCATCCACATTCTGCAGACCCAGAATGAGGGCTGCCATGCAGGTGCCCAGACAAATCTTCAGTGAGTTCGGAAATTTGAAACGCATGGCCTGTCAGAAATTGAAATAGATGAAAGGAAGCACCCCTTCCGGTCCGAGATTCAGAATGACGCCTCCCAGCAAACCAACGACGCCGGCCTGGAGAGGCCATGGAAGTCGGGATTGAATACCGGTGAATACCCGGAAGCATACGGGGCCAATCCACTGCATGAGAATCCCCAGCGCGATAATGAACAACACCTGAGCCGGGAAAGAAGCCCCCTCGTGCGTGTGGGTAACGGCTTGCAGCACCTTGCATGCCCCGTCAAAATCTTCTGCTCGGAAAAAGACCCAGAGCAGGGTGATGAAATGGAAAGTCAATAACCATGCCGCGATGCTTCCGAGGGGAGATTCGGAGCGGTGCGGTGCGAACCTTGCCTTGATTCGGCCGAATGCGTGAACCACCACCAGTCCAATGCCGTGGAAGAACCCCCAGATGAGGAAATTGAGGCTGTTGCCATGCCAGATACCGCCGATGAGCATGGTGATGGTCAGATTGACGTAGCGATTGCCTCGGCGATTACCCCCCAGCGGAATATACAGGTAGTCTCTCAGCCAGAGGGAAAGCGAAATATGCCAACGGTGCCAGAACTCCTGCAAGTTGAGCGAGCGGTAAGGAGAATCGAAGTTCACCGGCAGGCGGAATCCCATGAGTCTTCCGATACCGATGGCCAGATCCGAATAGCCGGAAAAGTCCAGAAAAATCTGAATGGAATAGGCGTAGATGCCCACCAGCGCCGCCCATCCGGCATATCCCTCCGGGTCCCGGAAGAACGGATCAACCATCTGTTCGGACAGGAATGTCGCCAGAACCACCTTTTTGAACAAACCGCTGAGAATGAGCGCCATGCCTTCATTGAATCCGCGTTTATCCTCCTGTTGTTCGGCCAGCTGGGGGAAAAAGTCCTGCTCCCGCATGATGGGGCCGGCCATGATGGTAGGAAAAAACGATATGTAGGCCAGCACATCCGCAAAAGAACGCGCGGGGCGCTCAGGATTGCGGAAGTGGTCGATGACGTAGGAAAGCCCCTGGAAAGAGTAGAACGAAAGCCCCGCCGGCAGCACAATGTCTCCCGCGCCGGAATCCAGCAACCACTGCCGGATGGGAGATTCGTTCCCTATGGTATCATTGAGCCACAGGAAGAAAGGCTCCGCGTATTTGAAGAACGCCAGTATCAGGATGTGGATGAACACATCTGCCGCTACAATGAGCCTTCGCGCAAAGCCTCGCGTTGTTTTTCCCAGAAGCGCCGCACTACCCCAGTTGAGAGAAGCCACGCTGAACAGTAAAATCAGGTATTCCACCCCCGGATTACCGTAGAAAAAAAGACTTGCTGCAATCAGGAAATATTTGTAGACCGCCGGACGCGACCGCAGCAACCACCCGATGCAGAGCACCGGGAGGAAAAACAGGACAAAGCTGGTGGTGACAAAGTTCAAGAGAGAGTTTAGCCGTTGGATTCGCCGAACGCGGGCAACGAAAGACTACCATAATGGCCCGCATCTTCAAGCTTTTTCTTGCTCAATCTGCGTTATGTCGGTTGTGAAGGGGAATTTTTCATGAAATCACTTGCCAGATGTCGGTATGTGGGGTAGACTATCGCGCATGCAGAGAGAAGCCATTGAGCAAAGCCTGGGATATATATTTACGGATGATAGCTGGTTGAAACAGGCCTTCACCCATCCCAGCTCTGACCAGAAACGCAGCACCAACCTGGCGTATGAGCGTCTGGAGTTCCTGGGGGACGCCGTGCTGGAGCTGGTGGTCAGCCGTGAGCTGTTCTCCCGCTTCCCCAAGGCAGATGAGGGCTTGCTCACCAAAATGCGTGCCGCCATCGTGAGCCGCCAGCACCTGGCGAGCATCTGCGAGCGTATCGGCTGGGGCGAACACCTTATCATGAGTCCCCAGTTGGAAAAGAACGGAGGACGCAGGGCGCTTTCCATTCTGGCCAACACCTTTGAGAGCGTCATCGGAGCCGTCATGATGGATTCCAACTACAACGCCGCCCGCAAGGTTTCCCTCTCCCTGTTGCAGGAGAGCCTGGCAGATGCTCAGAACCTGCTGGAAGTCAATTCTAAAGGTTGCCTGCTGGAGACCCTGCAGGCCATCAACTGCGAGGGCCCGGAATACATCGTGGAACCGGTGAACCCGGAGCAGCCGGCCGGCCCCTTCAAGGCCACGGTAAACTGGAATGGCCTGGAACTGGGCCGCGGCGAGGGCCCCAGCAAGCGTCGCTCCCAGATAGCCGCCGCAGCAGATGCCCTGAAAAATCGCTTGTGGGAGAAAAAATAAGGGCGCTGCGTCAGATTTTATGACGAAGACTAAAACTGACCACCCTGCCCAGAATCCGTTATAATGAGGTGTGAAAACAATAAACGAGATTCTACCAATCGCAGGATGGTCAGCTTACGCCGTTGAGTATACTAAATCC
>JAFUQZ010000054.1 GCA_017472085.1 Akkermansia sp.
AAGGGGGCTAAGGCGAGCAGGCTTGGGCTTTCTGCCACGATGACGGAGGAGAAGCGTGAGGAGATGCTGGGGGATCTGGAAGCGATGGATGCCAAGTTTGAGATGATTGGCTCTTACCCGGAGCTGGTGGCTGAGGCGAAGCTGTGGGACGGGGATGAGAGTAAGTTTGCGGATCCGGTGGCTATGTATCTGGAGCGAGTGGAGGCGATGCAGGCGGAGGGCTTGCAGGAGGAGCAGGCGCGGCGAGCTGCGGAGGAGGCTACGGGGATGTTCAGCTGGAGTCTCACCGGCGGGCGGGTTAAGTCTGCTGAGATGGAAGATATCAAGGCTGCGGCGGAGAAGAACGGCACGTTTATGAAAGCGCCGAATGGCAAGCCTAGCAAGCTGACGGAGCGGCAGTGGTTGCAGGTGCGGACGGCGGCGTTCAAGGGGTGGTTCGGTGATTGGGAGAGGGCGGCTGATTTGACAATTAGCGGTGAAAATGGAAATTTTGCTGCGGCTAAGGAGTTTGCCAAGGGGTTATCGGGACAAGCGTTGTTGAATGAGGATAGCGGAATTATTGCGTATGTGAATTCAGAACAACGAAAGGAGCTGACGCATCAGAGCAAGGCGCGTGTTTCGCAGGGCAATGGTTTTTCTGTGAATGGGCATTATGCTGTTGTGATGCGTATCAATAAGTTGTTCCGCTACGCTGTGCGTTGCGGTGTTTATCCTGATTTGAAGCACGGTGATCCGAATGTGCGGATTCATCGGTTCGCGTGCCCTATTGTTATTGATGGTGAGTCTGCTATTGCCTGGATGACCGCCAAGGAAACAGTAAATCAAAAGGATAGCGGGCGGTTGTACAATCTGGAGTTGCTGGAAATAAATAGGCTCGCAGGTAAAGTAGGGGACCTCGAAGAACATAATCTTTTACTTCCCCCCGCTGCGAGCAAAGGAATTCTAGCACGGGTCAATGAGTTACGCAAGACTTATTTTGAAAATGTTTCCAAGGTGGTGGATGAGAACGGCGAGCCGCTGGTGGTGTATCATGGGACGGAATACCCAAAACAGATTAACATTTTCAAGGCAGGTAAGAATGGATATCTGGGACCGGGGATTTATTTCACGCCGGAAATGCGAACTGCGTTGAACTACACCGGGGTTTATGGAGGTGAGGGCGTTGTATACAAATGTTTTGTGAATATGCGCAATCCTCTTGTTATGAGTTTTGCTGACAAGCCTGCTAAGGTGATTCTGGATATTGTATCCAAGGGAGCTTATGAAAAGCGCATAGAACAGCAATATAACGAGTCTAAGCTGTTAAGGAAAGGCGATATCTCGAAACTGCGGCGGAAGGGATATGATGGTGTTGTATGGCTTCCTAAGTATGCTTACGATGCGAATTCTTTTACAGCCGGAGAAATGCTGTTGTTTGATTCTACGCAGATAAAATCTGCCACGGATAACCGCGGTACGTTTGATGGGGGAAATCCGGATATTACGTTCTCTGTGATTGGTCGGAATGCCAGGACGTGGGGTAAGTACACGGATAGGGCGTTTGTGGGGCGCGATGATGGTATGTGGCGCGCGGAGATTGATGCGAGTAAGGCGAAGTTGAAGGCCTGGGTTGGCACGGCCGGAGATGTGTACCGGAGGTTTTTCAATGGTATGAGTTTGCCGTTTCATGTGGAGGAGGCGTTGGAGGTTTATTCCGAGAGGAAGAAGATTCTGGATAAGTGGTATGATATTTTGTTTGATTCGGATGATTCGAAAGCGGCTGATGCGTACGGCGAAGAACAAGGCATGGATATGGCTTGGTATGATGAGTTTAACGAGCTGGAGAAGGTGATTAAGGGGTATATTAAGCAGGCGTTGATTGCTGCCGGTGTATCCGGGGAGGGTAAATATGGTTCTTTGTTGCGGACGGGTAGCCGTTTGATGGGGGCTATTATAGATAGTCTTGTTTCCGGGAAGGTAAATGAGGATGTGGCTAATGAGCTGAATCTGATGAGTAAGGGTTCTATGCGTACTTTGCAGGATGTGCTGGAGTATGAGGAGCTGTATGAGGCGTACCCTGATTTGAGGTGGCTGCCTGTATATTTTGAGGATTTGGGTATGTTTACCAGGGGGCTGTTGTCAAGAAAGGGCGATTATCCTGATTATATATCGGTAAATGAGCGCCTGGATGAGGATGAGGTGCGCAGTACGTTGCTGCATGAGATTCAGCATGCGATTCAGACTCTTGAGGTGTTTGCTGCCGGAGGCAGTGCTGAGAAGGCTCGTGATATTCTGGAAAGGGATGTTAAGAGCTATAGGATACACCTTGCACGTTTGCTCAGTGAGCAGAGGTGGATAAATGCTGTTGATACGGCAAAAGATCAATTGAAGCGGATGATTCGCGTGATGAAGCGACCGCGTGCTATTCTGAAGATGGGGGAGCGGTTTGATGTGCATGAGGTGTCAAATGTGGAAAGGATGGCTGAGGAGGCTGTGGAGAAGATGTGGGAGGCTTACCAGTTGATTGCCATGCAGGATGCCGGCGATTCTGATTCGTATGCTCCCGGTGAAGGGTATGCGTTGCCCGGTCATGGGCAGGCTAATCATTCTCTTGCTGCTGTGGAGGCTTTGCTGGCAAAGGTGGAGGCGCTGCCCAGCAGGCGCTCCGGGAAGCTGCGCGGGCGAGGAAAGCAGTTGGAGGCCGAGATTGAGAAGCGGTATGATGAGAATAAGGCTAAGCTGGATATGGTTGGCCTGAGTAAAGGGGAGCTGTATTTGCGCCTGGCCGGTGAGATTGAGGCGCGGAATGTGCAGGCGCGGCGCTGGATGTCGCTTGATGAGCGTGCGGCGGTTCCGTTCAACGATACGCTGGAGTACCCGGGTGAGGCGTTGGTGACGTTCAGCGTGCAGCGAAAGAGAGATTTAACGCTGGATGGGGAGCGTGTGACGCAGAAGCAGGCGTGGGAGCATCTGGCGGCACTGGAAGGTAAGCCGCTGCGGAATGCGCGCAGTCAGTTTGTGGCGGTGGTGAATAAGCCGCAGAGAAAGGAGTTGACGAATATCAATAAGGCCAAGATGTCGGCAGATAATGGCTTTTCAGTAGATGATCATTATGCTGCGGTAAGCCGCATTGAAACGCTGTTTGAGAATGCGGTGTATGGCGGGGAATATCCCGATTTGAAACATGGGGAGCCTACTGTCCATATTCACCGTTTTGCTTGCCCTATGATGATAGATGGCGAGAAGGCTATAGCATGGCTCACAGCGAAACAGACAACAAATGTAGAAGGCAGCGAGAGATTGTACAATCTTGAATTGACAGATATAGAAAAGCTCGCCGTCACATTAGAGTACCTTGCCAATCATAGACTGGACACTGCACTCCGCCCGGCGAGCGGGGATATTGTAGCAGAGGTTGAGGAGGCGTTCAAGACTTATTTTGAGAATGAGCCGGAGGCAGGGAATAATTTTTCTGCGAGTCTGACGGGTGCGGCTGCGGCGGGGCGGCGTGTGCTGGAGGAGTCCGGCGATGAGTATGTGGCTAACCGGTTGCAGGAGGCTTGGCAGAAGAATCTGGAGAAGTGGAGTGTGCTGCATGCGGGCAAGTCAGATGCCAACAGTGCGATGCGCGCGGTGATGGAGATGGAGGGGCTGGTGAAGGCTACGTATGATGTGGTGCAGGACGATGTGAAGCTGGGGCGGCTGTATATGCTGCAACGCTGGGCGATGGTGTATGCGCGCATGGTTGAAAGTGGGGAGATTCCGCCTAAGGGTGCGCTGAAGGGGCAGGCTTATGAGAAATTCGTGGAGCGGCTGACAACTGAACAGCGTACGGAGCGGCGGCGCGGGATGAGCCGTGAGCAGGCTGAGGCTCTGGTGAAGGAGCTGGGGGTGGCTCGGTTGGAGAGTGCGATGGAGAAGGTTGCGCGTGAGTGTCTGCGCGCTGCGGAGTGGCACCTGAAGCAGAAGGAGACGGCGCGTGTGAAGAGGCTGCTGGAGGCGGCTTGGCCAAAGCGTGAGGAGGGGAAGAGGAGTCCGCGTGGTAAGCTGGCGGCGCGCGAGTACCGGCGGCTGGAGTGGATTGCGAAGGTGATGGAGCTTTCCGGGGAGGATAAGTATTTGCTCATGAATAATTTGAAGAATGAGATTGAGGGTTTGCCGACGGAGATGGTGGGCTATGAGGAGCGCAAGGCTGAGCTGGAGGACCAGCTGAACTGGCTGCATGTGTTCGGCGGCTGGGCGGAGATGGATGTGAGTCAGGCGCGCAAGGCGGCTCGTGCGCTGGAAGATTTGCTGCTGCGTGGGTATACGGAGTGGGAACGCAAGGTGCAGCGTGAGCGGGAGCGGACGCGGCGGGTGGCTAATGAGATAAGCGCGCATTTCAAGACGGCGTGGTATGCACGCAAGATGGAGAAGCAAAAGAATGAAGCGAAGGCTAATACAAATAAGCTCCGACAAGTAAAGGATGTGGCTCATGTGGCGATGAGTTATGCTCAGATGATGCTGGCTCTGCGCAGGAAGCTGGGTAAGGTATTCTGTGACCGTCAGCGGCGGACGCTGGCGGAGGCTCACCGGAATCTGCTGACGGCTCAGAAGGACCTGCAGGACTGGACTCAGATGGAGCTGCAGAAGATTACGGGCTTGACGGGGGCGGCGCTGGAACAGTGGATTGCGAGCAATAATCAGTTAGAGAAAACCGGTATCATGATGCGCATGGTGCGGACGGAAAAGGTGGAGATGACCGCCGATGAGGTGAAGAGTCTTGAGAATATGGGTGCTGCGGAGTTTGATGCATGGCGCGCGGAGGAGTTGGCTCGGATGGAGGATGAGGGGCGTTACCGCGTGCTTCCGACGTGGGAGGAGTTTTTGCAACTGAAGGATATACGTTTGCTGCGTAAGGTGCGTATCCGTACGAAGAAAATTCCGGAGTTGCAGGCTCTTGGTAAGGAGAAGTATGAGGCTTGGAGAGAGAAGAAGTTGGCAGAGGCGAAGGAAGATAATCAGGATGAGACGGTGCTGCCTACGTTTGAACAGCTGGAGCGGCTTAAGTTGTTGCGAGAGATGGGGGGCAGTGGAATCTCTGTGTCTCGCACTGAGGAGTATATGGAGGAGCTTGAGACAACGAAGGAGGCGATGCTGTATGCTGTATTGTTGTTTGAGCAGCCGGATTATGAGCATCTGGTGGAGGCTCACGGGCTGACGGGTGAGGATGTGGATGCGATGAAGAAGATTATCGGGCCTAAGCTGCTGCGCTGGGGCTACGCGATGCGGCGGCATCTGAGTGAGAATGGGCAAATGATGGCAGCCAAGTATGAGGCTTGGAATGGTGTTCCGTTTGGTATGAGAGAAAATTATTTCCGTGGTGTATTTGAGCATAATGATTTAAAGCCTGAGGTTGATATTAAGGAAGGTAGTGGCGCTGCAACGCTGGGTGGAAGTAAGTACAGTATTCTGATTCCGCGCCGGTATCACCGGTCGCAAATTGATTGGTTGCAGGGTGCAAGTCAGGTGTTCATGATGACAATGAATGAGCAGAATAACTATATCCATACTCAGCATATTACGCGTGAGTGGAGGCAGTTGCTTAGCAACAGGGAGTTTGCAGAGGGATTGAAAACGGAGATTGGGACAAGTCTGCTGAATAAGATTAAGCTGCACCTGGATGTGATAGATGCAGCTCCGCGGGCAGATGCGGCTATAAGTGCATCTGCGCGTAAGATTACCAGGGGAATCATGCGAGCATTGGCAATGAGTGCGCTTTCTTTTAATCCTGGGTCATTGATCAAACAGGTGAGTTGTTTGCTGAATGCTATTCCCGGTGGGTATGTGCCGGATAAGGTAGTGAAGCAGAGCGGTGTCTATCAGGTTTTGACTTATTCCGGTATTGGAGCCGGTGACTTGATAAAGGGGTATGCTCATGTGTTTTCCGGTCATGGCGCTGTAAGTATGAAGGAACTGGTAGCAAGCAATGTGTTCCAGAGCCGGATTCAGTCAAAAGGAAAGAGGGTAGCAGATATTCTGATGATGCCTAGAGGTCAGAAGGCTTCTGTAGGGCTTGGCAGAACTGCGGATGTTGTGGGAGAGTATGGCCTAGAACTGATGGATATTACTGATAGGAATCTGAATGTGGTACCTGCTGCTGTGGTGGCGGATGCGGTGTACCGCAAGTTGGCTGCTACGGATGCCGGAAAGGAAGCCGGGGATAAGTGGTGCAGGGAACAAGCTATTGAGGCGGCTGGAATGATGCTGGATTTGGTAGCTCAGCCGAAGCTGCGAACTCAGAAGGGGCTGTGGGCAAGCCATGGCGGCTGGGGTGGCGGCTTGGGCGACTTCCTGTTTATGTTCCGTTCTGAGGTTCTGGCCAAGATGGGAACTTATTTTGCGCAGTTGTTCAGCGGTCAGATTGGGCGTACTTTTGCTGGGTATACGTCTTTTGGAGCGCTAGCGTTCTTAGTCAAGTTCATGCTTGATTTTGTGACTGGCAGGATAGATGGAGACGATTTGGATGATGAGGATGACTGGAAGAAGATGGCAAGAAAGAGTCTTGCTGAGATTGCGCTTAATGATTTGAGCAGCATTCCAGCAGTGGGAAGTGGTTTTGAACTGCTGAAGTCGTATATCGGAGGTACTCGATATTATACGCGCGATCCACTCGCGAATATTTTACCTATTAACGAGATGATTAGTAAGAGTAAGCGGGTTTACAAAGTGGCTGCCGATGATGGTTTATGGTCGTTTAAGACAATGCGCGCTCTGAGTAACTGGGCAAAAGCTTGCGGTTGCTCCAGTGGCTTATTCATGGGAACGGGGTCCACTATTTGTAATACCGCGATGTCAATCATTCTTGGTGCAGCTGTGCTGGGCAATGCCGGGCGGTTTGTGCTGGATGTTGCGGAGCGTGTTACGGAGGAGTAAGGGGAGCTATAGAAAAATATAAGGCCGTATAGCGGGAAGTGGCTATACGGCTTTATATTTGTCAATCAATACTAGAATTAGATGTCCCATAGAAAATGAAGAAGCCCGCCGGGGCTTGGGGGTGGCGGGCTTCATTTCGTAACCGGCTTGGATGGAGGTGAGACCGGTTACGCGTGTAATATAGCGCGGGTGGATGCGGGAGTCAAGGAAAATATTATGCGAAGTTGTGGATTTTTTTGAGAAAAGTAGAACGCCCGCAGGTGAGGCTGCGGGCGTTCAGAAAATCAATCGGTGCGATTGATGGAGGTGTTTGCAGGTTTTGCCGTTGACGGCGGCGCGGCCTGCGGTGGATCTACTCTGGAGAGGATATAAACATACATTGGAGGGATTGTCAAGTTTTTTTAGAGCCCGCCACGCAGGTGCTGACATGACGGGCTCAGGTTGCAGGCTATTTCTTCTTGGTTAATAGTTGCCGGAGGAAAGCAATACTGCCGAGAAGGTAGTAGACTGCTTTCATTATACATACGAGTAAATCCATATCTTCTTGTGTATAATGAGGGTTAATAAGGCGGCAGGGTGTCAAGCTGCTGCCGGGCGTCTGCCCGCTCGCCGGGGGATTTGCTGCGCCTTGCGGAGCACCGGGAGCGGGTGGAATTTAACACGAACGGTTAGCGGTGTCAATGTGGAGGAGTGTCGTGTAAATAAAATGGGGAATTCTTTACATGAGGCGGGGTATCGTGTAAAGGGAAACGGCTAAATTAGCCGATGATTAGCCGTGGTTAGCTGATACGGGGGAGGGGAGGATGGACCAGTAGCGCTCGGCATCCTTGGGCGTGGCGGCGGCGCGGTAGTGCATGAAGAGGATATCGGAACCACGGCTGTGACCGAGGTTTGCCTTCAGAGCATCCGCGTTCTGGTGGGTGGCAAGATAGTAGGTGGCATAGCTGTGGCGAGCGGTGTCGGGGCGATTGGATAACCCGGCCTCGCGGCGCGTAAGTTGGTTTTTGTGCTTCCACCAGGGTGGACATATTCGCTCGGATGGGGCGTGTGGACCTGATGCGGCGAGCCATGCGGCCAGATTAGGCTCTATTTCAATGTTGCGTACCTGTGCGGTTTTTGCAACGGCTGGGGTAATGTGAATGAATCCATCCCGTACGCATGACCAGGTGAGGCGGGTGAGCTCGGTTGGACGCACTCCGGCAAATAGCAGCATGGCGTATGCTGCTCGACAGTCCTCCGGGGCGGTCTCCATCAGGCGGCGAGCTTCATCGGGGGTGAATATGTCGATTGCATTCTTTTTTCTGACGCGTGGCAACTCCATTTTCGAGAACGGTGAGAACGAGATATATTCCTGGCGGACAGCGTAGGAGAAAGCGGGTCGCAGAGTTCGCATCACGTTGGCCTGTGTGCCGGGGGTGTTGTACTGAGAGGTGAGCCACGCGCGAATCTCTCTGCCGGTGACGCTGGAGAGTAAGCGCGTGGAAAATTGGATGTTGAATGCCGCAGATGCGTACTTGAAGTTTTTGCGCGAGTGCTCCGACCATTCCGATGCCTTCAGTTCGGCAAACTCAGCGAATAGCTGAGCGATAGTGATATTGCTGCCTGCGCTGCGGAGTACGGGCAAGGCGAGCTCTATTGCTCGGTCGAGGGAGATTGTCAAGCCTGCTTCCGCAAGGCGTTCCAGGGCTCGCTGAGCGTCACGAATCTGAGGATTGGAGAGTTCGGTTATTTTGGATTCTGTTCGGGTGGCAGCGAGGAGCTCCCATCGCTTCGATTCTGCTTCGGCTCGGGTGGAGAAGTACATCTTGCCTGCCTTTCCCGACGGATTCAGGTAGGCAGGGACATAGATGCTCCAGAAAACAGAGGAAGAGTTTTCCTGTCGGACGATTTTGAGTGAGGCTTGCCGCATGGTGAAAAAAGATGTAATTAGTGACCATTAGTGACCATTAAGACCCGAACACAGCATATAATACCGAACAAAACGAACAAAAGCAAGGGTATAGTAGCAGGGTAAAGAAAAACCCCGCAAGGCTTTGTTTATAAGCACTTGCGGGGTTCTTTTTGCAAGAGCCGGTTGTCAGGGTCGAACTGACGACCGTCCGATTACAAATCGGGTGCTCTACCACTGAGCTAAACCGGCGAAGCGGGGGCATTCTACACGAAGAATGCCCCCATGGCAAGACTTTTTTTATCAGAACTTCAGCCCCATGTCAATACCGACGGTAATCTGGAAGTGATCCACCGGGCCGTAACCGGTGTAATGGTCGAGTTTGCCGGCGGTGGAGCCTGACCAGGAACCCATAATCCAGGGTTTCACCTGTGCCCTGGCATCGCGTCCCATGGTGCCGCTGTTGGTGAAGGGGACGAGGGCAAGCTTGACCCGGTAGGCATCCACACCTTCCACATGGCTGCCCCAGTATTTGACGGAGGGGGCAATGCCGGCGGAAACTTCCAGGTCAGAGCCGAAGTTGCCACGGTTGATGACATCGGTGAAGCGGTAGCCGATTTCGGCGTCAAAGTAGCTGCCGGTCAGCCCCCATACACCCAGCCCCCAGGTGGCACTGCCGAAGAAGCCTTTCTGGTGGTCGTTGTAGGTGAGGGTCAAATTGAATTCCCAGGTGGCGCGGTGGTCTGTATTATCGTGGTATCTGGCCAGATATCCCTCAATGCCGCCCCGGCGGTAGGTGGTGCCAAGCTCTACCAGCAGGTTCGGGAAAATTTCCTTGCCCATGGCATAGTGCACATTAGCCATCGGTGTGTCCCCCAGCGGACACCCTGCATCCCAGATGATACCGAATTCGCCGGAGACGCGCTGCTGGATGCCGCGACCGAAGAAGTTGCGGTTCGGGAAGGTGTAGCTGCCGCTGACGGAGGAGAATCCGTGCTCTGTGATGTGGTTGCAGAAGCCCATGCCGCGCACGTTGTAGTTGGAGGTATACACGTTCAGGTTGACGTAGCCGTTGCGCTCGGATGAGGGCGCCGCCATCGGGGCGGATGCGGGCATATCGTATGCCGGGGTGCCGTAGGGATTCATGCTTTCTTCCGTGGGCACATAATCCTGTGTCGAGGCTGAGGCTTCATACGTCAGGGTATCGTATTCCACCGGACCATCGGGTATCATGGGTGGCATTTCTGTTGCCAGTGCAGGCAGACTGGCGGCCAGGAGGGTGAAAATCTGCTTCTTCATACGGGCAGTTTACCTGTTTCGGGCCGATGTCGCAAGCTTAAAATGTCCATATTACATAAATAATCAGCAAAAGTTAAGAAAGTGGACGTTGTTTGTCTCATTCTATTGCTAACAGGTGGATTATGGAATAGACCGAGGGTGTGTGAATGCGGCGGGCTACCCGCTGTGTATACTGTGACGAGCCCCGTGCGGGGCTCGTGGAGATGGGGGGGAACTCACTTTTTCTTTTCCATTTTAATGACGCCGGAGCAGGCGTACCAGCCGTCGTAGCAGCGGGAGAGGAGGCGCACTTCTACTTTCGGTTTGCCGGAGGGCAGGGAGCTGAGGTCGAAGTCGGCGGTGTTGGTCACTTTGGCCGGGTCATCGCTCTTGTCTGCCAGTTTTCCGTTGACATAGACGCGGAAGTCTTTGGTGTCCATGCGTCCCGTCTTGCGCTTCTCCAGGGTGAAGGTGTAGATGCCGGGGTCCTTGATGTGGTGGGAGACATCGATGCGCCACTCTTTGTCATAGCCGACTACCTGGTCTCCGGAGTCGTAGAAGTCATTTTTAATGACATAGTAGGCGCTGCGGTCGAGGTTGCGGTAGTATTTGGCGGCTCCGATACCGTATTCGTTGTCCGGGTTGATATCCACGGCTTCCTTGAGCGCTTTCAGGCAGGGTTCCCAGTCGTTGTTGCCGGTGGAGTTGTTGCGCTGGCGGTAGATGTAGGCCAGACCGCAGAGCCACTGTTGGCGGCGCTCGCCCTTGATGCGTTTGTTCTTGAGAACTTTGCTGACGTATTTGACGGCGGCATCAAAATCGCGGTCTTTGCCCTCAAGCTTACCTTCCGGGCCGCCCTTGAGGCGGTTGTTGATTTCTTTGTACATGCCCATGTGCTCCCAGCAGAATTGGGCACGGTAGCCGGTTTTGTCTTCCGGGTCTTTTTTGTTGATGATGTCGATGAGCGCGCGGCAGCGGACGGCATCCCGGTCGTAGAGCAGCTCCAGCGCCTGGCCAGCGGCTTTTGCACCCTCGATTCCGTCCGTGCTGCGGGCTTTTTCAGCGAGCTTGCAGAACTCCGGGCAAACCCGGAACATTTTTTCCATGACTTTCACCATGGCGCTTTCCTTGCCGCGCACCATTTTGGTGGGGAGCACGGCCATGAGCGTGCCGTCCGGTGTCATGATGACGACTTCCGGCATGTTGAAACATTCTACCGGCAGGATTTTCTTGCGATCATCGCCTGTTTGTCCGGTGACATCATCGAACTGCCCGTAAACGGCTTTGTCGGCCAGAACGGGGGAGCTGATGAGTTTTTGCCATTTGCGGCAGATGGCCGCATCATCGTGCAGCCAGTCGGAGCCGTGCCGGAGGATGATGATGGGTTTCTTGCTCTGTTTGGCCTGCTCGCGGGCGGTGGGCACATCCGGCAGTCGGCAGGAGTTGGTCGTATCCGCCACGGCAAATCCGGCCAGCAGGACGAGAAGGGCGAAAAGGGAGGTTTTCATGGTAATCTCGTGAAGGGGTTAGCGGGTGAATACAACGAAGTGAGAAATATGAGCGAAATCCGGAGCCTTGTTCTCGAACTCCACCTTGACCCACTTGGCGGTGGTGCCTGCGGGGAAGTGGACTTCCCATTCCTTGGGCATCTCCTCGGTGCTTTCCCCGGGCATCCAGGTGGCGCCGTCGGAGCTGGTGTAGACGGTGGCTTTCTTCATGCGGCCTTCATTGCCGTCCGTCTTGCGGATGATGCAGCCGGTGAGGGTGGCCCGGTTCGGCAGCTCGATGATGAAGTGTGGCTTTTCTTCCTTGCCGGTGTGGCATTTACCGCCGTTGGTGGTGGTGACATCCAGGTGGCAGGTGGGGGAGTCCCACTGTGCGCTGGTAGAGATGCGGAAGAGTGCCGCAGTAGCCGGTTTGCCCTGCATGCCGGGCAGGGTGCGGAGCTCCACCGGGGGCTGGGAAACGGCTCCGCTCTTCTTTGCTGCCTGAATGAGGGATTGGAATGCGGGGGCAGAGCGGGACTGCTCTGCGGCGATGATGGCTTTGTTGTAGGCGGCCAGCATGCGCTTGGTCTTTTCTGCGTCTGCCGGGCCGTCAGTCGCACCCGGAGATTGTGCCGCCGCAGCGGCAAAGGCCTTGCTGAACACGGCTTCTTTCTCGCCGCCGCAGAATTCCGCCACGGCCCATTCCAGCACTTGCCCGAAGACCGTGCCGTCCCCGGCGTTCATGTGAATACCGAACACGCGGGTGAGGAAAGCTTCCTGCACGTTTTCGGAGAGGGTGCCGGACTGTTTCTTGATGATGTCCGTGCACTTGACAGCCCAAGAGGATTGAGAGCCGGCAATCATGGTGTGCATGGCAGAATAGAGCTCAATTTTCTGCTTGTCGCTCATGGCGCTGATTTCCTGCTCCAGATTGCCGGCCATATCAACGGCGGCAAAGCCATTCTCAACATAGAGCGGGATGGTCTGCCTGAGGTATTCGTGCCAGGCATCCGGTGTAGTACCGGACTCCTTCATGAGTCGGTGCAGTTCTGTGCGGAAGAAGGGGTGCAGGGGGCAGTCCTTCAGGGCAGACTGCCACATTTTGATGGCACCGGCGCTGTCGTCGCCCGCTTCCAGCGCACGCGCGGCGTAGCTCTTGCGGTAGGCATTTGCCACGGCCTTGTCATCGCCGAACACTGTCTCCATGAGCGTGTAGGACGTGGGAGCCTTGTTGCCGAAGATGTGGTTGTGCATCCCGCCGTCCGGTCCGCCGAAGCCGCCGACCCACTTGCCGCGCTCAATGCGGTAGCCGTAGGCACAGTGACCGGGCTGACCCACGGTGGTGGCGGGGATGCCGTGTGCCATGCAGGCAAACGTTCCCAGGTGCGAGAGCGCACCGCACACACCGCCGTTGCGGTGGGTGGTTTCCGCATCGCTCATATCATTGGAGAAAGGCATGTTGTACGCGCCGCCCTGCACCGTATCGCCGAATTTGGAAGGGTCTGTATAGATGGCTGCCCAGCAGGCGGAGTGGTACTGATCCCAGGGCAGGTTGATGTTTTCTGCCGCCCATGCGAAAGATTGGTCATCCCAGTCCTGCCCCACGATACCGA
Source organism: Akkermansia sp. (assembly GCA_017472085.1). GTDB lineage: Bacteria > Verrucomicrobiota > Verrucomicrobiia > Verrucomicrobiales > Akkermansiaceae > Akkermansia. The sequence goes on from JAFUQZ010000054.1 coordinate 13,161, forward strand.
CCACGAAGCGCAGCTCCCAGGGGCGCAGCTTCGGATAATTTGGGTGCAGCTTGTTTTCCCGCTCCTGTTTCAGGAAGAAGTTGTAGCGCCACACCGGATTGAAGCGGGCCGGATTCATGCTGAGCAGCGGTTGATTCGGCGAGGTCTCACCACCGCCCCACAGGGATGCCAGTGCCACGGCCAGCGCCTTGTTTTTCACCTTGCCGTCCTCTTCTTTCCAGATGCGGTAGAGAACATCCAGCCCGACCGGTGTCTGATAGGGAACCAGCCCGCCGCCCAGGTAGAACTCCAGCCAGGCAGAATCCTTGCAGAACGCTTCCAGAAATCCGGCTTTCTTTTTGTCGCCGGCGAACTCAGTCATGACCGCTGCACCGGTGCAGCGGATGAGTTCGGCAAGCATGGCACAGTGCATGTACTCATTGTCCTTGATATCCGGCTTTTTCCCCTTGAGCGATTTCACCAGGTCGTCATACACCGCCTGATAGTTGCCGCTCGCCAGCTTTTCCTCAATAGCATCCGGCAGGTAGCTGACCGCCTTGGGCGCACGGTCATAGCGGGTGGGCGGCGGGAAAGCCTTGCGCTGCACCGGGGTGATGTCGATATCGCTTCCGGTTGAGCTTGCTCCCGTAGCAAGCTGCTGCGGTGCTTCTGCCGCAGCAGCGGAGGCAATGGGGGGTGTTTCCCGCGCCGCCATCCTGTCTCCCGACGCTTTTTTCTTCTTTTTCTTCACCTTTTTGACCACAGCGGCTTTATCGTTTTTCTGTGATTGGTCATAGTAATAGTAACCACCGATGCCGACAGCCGCCAGCGCCAGCAGTGCTACAAAGACACCGCCGCCGTTGCTTCTGGGTTGCATGCGCCGTCCGGCGGTAGTCCGGGAGGAAGAATGAGCACGACGTTTTGCCATGAATTCATGTTACGCCATTGCCGTTGAATGTAAAGATAAAAAGATTCTCTATCCCAGAAAAAAGGGTGAAACATGGTAAAAAAGTACACTACGGAGCGTTCCTCATTCGGAACGTCGGCCATATACATGAAATTCGACACAGAGAATGCATGCGAAGTCAGCCGGATAGGTGTGGAGAAACGTCCCTTGTACTCCACCGAACAGAAAGCATGCGGAGGCGATGTGCCCGGATGATTGGTTTGTGATTACTTAATTGCCTACATGCTTTTGTTGAGCATGCGCTCAAGAAAAAATCTTATAATACCTGAATACGTAGATGGTGCATCGTATTCAGATTTTATTTGTGCTTCTAACCATTTTGTTGATAATTTCTTATTCCCTTGCCTCCTTTTGACTTTATTTATCAAGCCTTTGTAAGCTGCTGCCCGGTTTAATTTTAACATCTGATGGTTGAGGTTCAGGATATCGTTAATATCATGATCCAAAGATTCATTAGTAGATGATATTTTCCCGCTTTTGTCATATCTGATGATGCATTCAGGGTGGAATGGTTCATCATAAAAGTGGAAGCTGAGAGTTTGATTGCGCTTGCGAGCATCGCAGCATGCTGCCTTTTCGAGCCCAATACATCCATCACAGCTGGCGACCATATTCCGATAGTCCAGGGCTCGGTCAGCGTGTTGTTCTCGGCATAATAGATGCTCGATGATAATGTGATGGCTTTCACTACCATCCGGCGATGGCAGACGGCGCATACAATAAGCGCAGAGGCCGGATTGTTCTTTATACAAAGCTTTTTTCAGAATGGATTTTACATCAGAGAAAGTTAAGTGAGCTCCATTCTTTTGTACAACAGACGGTCCTTCCCAAGCAGAGTCGTGTGCCTGAGAATATGTTACCAGTTCTGCCGGAATGTCTCCTTTGTTTATTGTAATCATTTTCAAACGAAAAGATTAATTTCTGTTTCCAGTTCGGTAATGATGGGAGCATCCGCAGGCAGTAATTGCTTTAGTTCAGATAGAGCATTTGCAGCAGATTTCGCATCTTCATTACTGATGGACGACTCCACCTTATCAATGATTTGTTTGATAGCTTTCGGCCAAAGTTCTGCCTGCATGACATGCTCGCTCACTTCTGCTACAGACAAACCGAATCCGTAATTCCCGGAATCGGGTTGTTCAAGATTGATAAGTTGTTCAGCCGGGAGCTCACTTATTATAGACGGAGAATGGGTGGATATGATAAACTGGATATTGGGGAAAACTTCTGACAAGCCGATGATGGCTCGCCTTTGCCAACGCGGGTGCAGATGCAAATCCAGTTCGTCAATTAAAATGATGCCTGTTGCATTTTTTAACAGAGTAGAAGCATCTTCTGAGCTTTCCATGTGTAACAGAGAAATGCGTCTGGCTATATCACCAACGAGTGCCAGTAAACATTTTTCTCCATCCGATAATTGGGAAATGGATAGTTCAATACCATCTTTAATTGCAGTTAAAGCCTGATGTCGACGTCGGATTCGAAAATTACTCAGCTCCGGCATAAATACAGCCCATGCGTTTCTTACACACTCCAAATCTCGATCCCTATACTGGGGTGTATCGTTTTTTTCTTCGTTTTCAATATCTTCTCGCCAACGAAACCATTGAAAAAAAGCTCTGAAGTTGCTGCCGCCATCCAACGCTTGCTCATACCCCTGTAAAGGTTCCGGGTTAAACTTGCCGCGAATTCGTATGGGAATGTCAAGTACTGCTCGATGAACGCCATAAAAAGCAAATAGCGGATAAATAATCTTCTCTCCGGATGCTCGTCTTAAACGGTAAGTTGTTGCCCATTTGCTTAAATCTGCCAAATTTGATTTTGCTCCGGTTTCTCTTCCGTTTCTCTTTTTGATTAAAACTGTTTGTTGAAGTTGGTCGGCTTCTGTTTCCAGAATGATGCTTGCCTGATTCTCTTCATTATGGATTGAGTCAATAGTGATGGATTTTCCGCTTCCTGTAGCAGTTTTTATTCTTGATATGTACCAAGATAATATTGTTACTATGGCTCGAAGTGTGGACGTCTTTCCGCTGCCGTTGGCGCCAAATAAAACATTGATGCCCGGGTTAAATGAATGTTCAAATGACTTAAATCCTTTGTAATTCTCAAGCCTTACTCTCGTAACTCTCATATCCAAGGGTCATTATATCATGTTTGTTGCGGTTTTCAAGTTAAATCAATGAGCCGTTAGTAAAAATTGTAACCAAATATGTAGTTCTTCCGGCTTGGACGGATCCCAGGTGATGAGCCTGTGGCCGGGGTGGCTGCTGCGGGTGAGGTCGCAGCAGGCAATTTGCAGGTAGCCTCGGTAGAGGTAACGCTGATGAAGCGTTACGCTGCCATTGACTGTCACCTTTTTGGTGGCACGGCGGCCCATGTAATCGTAGCTGCACTCGATGACGGTGTTGCTTTCCGTGTTGGTGAAGCTCATGGGGCGGTTTTCGGCATCGTAGGTGACGGACCAGGTACCCGTGGTGGTTTTCACAAGTGTCCGGTTATCGGCGGCATCGAAGGTGGGTGTGAAATCACCGATAGCCGTGTACTGGTTGAGGTTGTTGGCCGAGTAGTTGGTGACTACTTCCGCTGCTTCCTGTGCCGTGTTTCGGTTGCCGATGTTATCGTAGTCGTAGGCGTAGTTGCTGCCGCTGACGGTGGCGGTGGTGAGCTCGCTGCGGTTGTTGTAGCCGAAGGAGTCGGTTACCGTTTGTCCGTTTCTGGAGGTGCTTCGGGTAATCGGGCGCCCCGCAGCATCGTAGCTGTAGGTGCGGCTTGCCACTCCGGTGTTGCTGCGTTTGTAGGACATGCCGATGAGCAGGTCGCGCTTCTCCTCATAGCTGAGCGTGAGCGACATGTTATTGGGCTTGGTGAGCGATTGCAGCAGGTGCGTGCCGGGCAGATAGGCATAGCTGAATGTCTTCTGCGCTCCGCCGAACAGGAAGCCTGCGGTGGCGATGCGGCCGACAGAACTATAGGCAGTGGTGCCGGTTTGCTGTACTGCATCGGGGAGATTCGGTGATAGTGCTCTCATTATGGGCGAGGCGTTAATCATGAATAGATTGTATCTTTTTTAGCTCTTCCATCACGTTTCTTTCATATGGAGCGCGATAACGTAGTGTCATATCTATTTCTTTTATTTTTCCCGATTGAAAGTTAATGGGAAACCTCTTATCAGTGGAGGTTTAGTGAAGGTATGTAGAAAATAATATTCTTTGTTTTTTATGTAAAATAGACCAAATGCATCGACTCTCTTTGAGTGTTTAATTTCTATAAGATGCTTTGATAATAGTTCTTTAGCTCTAGCCGGTGAAATGTTTGCCGTTTTGATTGCTTCTCTCGACATTTCTTCGTTTAGAAAATAATCCATTTCCAGGGTGAAAAAGGAAGTAAGCGATAGAAATATTGTGTTAAGTAATATATTTATATTCATATATTATTTTGTTTTGGTTATTCAAATCTATCATATGCTAATTTTAAATGAGCGAGTGGCGCTTATGACTATCATGTTGGTTTGGATGTATGTTGAACCCTATATATGCGTTAGCTTATTCCATGATGCGAATACACCAATTTTTTTGAACATAATTATATCTGTAGAGTAAAATTAAATAGTTGTAATCAGCTTCATGGATGTCCTGCTTATATAATTCTGATGTTGTTATAATGTTTCCGAATTGGATGGGATTCGAATTTTCTATCTTTTGTAGTAATGTCAATCGTTGATTTTTTGAACTGAATAAGCAAATGAATAATTGCTGATTCCCTTTAATTTGTTTTGCTCTAAAATGAATTGTGAACCTGTTGTCGTATTCATTTGCTTCAATTAATGCATTGTTCGTGTTTATTGTGAATGTAGGTTTGAGCATGGCGGCTGCTTGTTTGTTGCCTTCTTGTAAGGCTATTTCATAAGGTGATAAGCAATCGTTTGCGGAATACTCATCATTCGTCCGTGCGCTTTTGTTCGCTCCGAATTTGAGTAATGTTTGAATAGTTTGAAGGTTTCCTGTGGATGCTGCTTCATGGAGAGGGGTGTACCCACTCACATAGGTTCTGCTGTTAACATCTGCACCTCTATGTATGAGAGGTGCAATAGCTTTTGAAAAGCCTAGTTTGGAAGCGTAACTGATGGCATTAATTCCTTTCCCGTCTTTTGTGTTTACGTTTGCTCCCAGATTCAGAAGATTTATCGTAGCTTTGAAATCTTTTGATAAAATTGCATTGATTAGTTGTGTTCTTCCTGTATACTTGTTTCTTTTGTTTAAGTCTTTATTATTGCAGCAACATGTTTTGGTGAAAAGGTAGCATGTTGCTGCAATAGGGAATAATATGATAAAAATATAAATGTATCTCAGACAATTTTTCATCGATTACTTAGGTGTATAATTGCTGTCTTTGTTGTGTCCGGGATTAGTAATTTTGCTGAAAGAACCATCGGGAAATGCTTCCACAAATCCCATAAAACATTCATCCCGTTCGCTTTTTTCTCCCCAATAATCAGGGCCGCTATTCCAGTCGCCATTTTTCTTATCGGAACAGGCTCCTGAAGCGAAAACGACTTTGCATCCGGTTGTCTTTGCAAAGCTTGATGCAAATGAGTAACCTGTTCGACACCCATAAAGCTGAATAATGCATGTTTTGCAGAACTTGATTTTATTTTCCGTTATGAGTTTTGATAAATCACTGATATTTGCGGAAAGAATATTGTCGCTGTAATCACTATCATAATAAAATCCTTCATCTGCTTCCATGTTCTCTCCTGGATATCCGTTTTGCGTGTCTGTGGTACTATGTCCGTGACCGGCAATTGTCAAATTTTTTATGCAGTTACCACATCGCTCGTTTGTAACATCTTCTAAGGCTCTTAAAAGTTCCTGGCCATTTTGAGGCGTAAATAACCATCTCCCTTTTGCTCCGGCATGCTTCATGAAAGTGCTGTTTTCTGCTTCATCTCCGTTAAGAAATGCAATGCCGACACCCTTAGGCCTTTCAATAGGATTACAACATTCGTTTCCTCCTGCATTTTTGTTTATACTACTGCATTGCAGTGCTTTTTTGCCGCAGTGCGTGAGATCGAGGATGTAGAATAACCCTAAAATGTCATATTTTTCAATAGCTTTATTACTTACATACAAATATAGGTTGCTTCTCTTAGCTCTATCCCTTCCCAGCCATCTGCCGTCGGTTGGGTTGTAGTGGCGGTGGTTGTAGTAGACGAGGGCTAGTTCGGTATCATGGAATTCGCTGCTCCATTGGATGGGCTGAGTGACATCGCCACTAGCAGTTACTGCTCCATAGGGGGTGTAAGTGTAGTTCGTGCGGATGTAGCCGTGCTGGCCGTAGACTTCGCAGATGTTTTTGGTTAAATCCCAGCCGTAGGTAAACCATGTGCCGTCCTTTTGGATAGCCAAGGGACGAGTGGCGATGGGCTGAGTGGGATCCCAGGTGATGAGCCAGAGGCCGGGGTGGCTGCTGCGGGTGAGGTCGCAGCAGGCAATTTGCAGGTAGCCACGGTAGAGATAGCGATGATGGAGAGCGACGACTCCGTTGACCGTTACCTTTTTGGTGGCACGGCGGCCCATGTAGTCGTAGCTGCATTCGATGACGGTGTTGCTTTCCGTGTTGGTGAAGCTTACGGGGCGGTTTTCGGCATCGTAAGCTACAGTCCAGATACCCGTGGCGGTTTTCACGAGTGTCTGGTTACCGGCGGCATTGAAGGTGGGAGCGAAATCGCCGATAGCCGTGTACTGGTTGAGGTTGTTGGTCGAGTAGTTGGTGACTACTTCCGCAGCTTCCTGTGCCGTATTTCTATTTCCGATGTTGTCGTAGTCGTAGGCGTAGTTGCTGCCGCCGACGGTGGCGGTGGTGAGCTCGCTGCGGTTGTTGTAGCCGAAAGTGTCGTTTACCGTTTGTCCGTTTCTGGCGGTGGTTCGGGTAATCGGGCGCCCCGCAGCATCGTAGCTGTAGGTGCGGCTTGCCACTCCGGTGTTGCTGCGTTTGTAGGACATGCCGATGAGCAGGTCGCGCTTTTCCTCATAGCTGAGCGTGAGCGACATGTTATTGGGTTTGGTGAGCGTTTGCAGCAGGTGCGTGCCGGGCAGATAGGCGTAGCTGAATGTCTTCTGCGCTCCGCCGAACAGGAAGCCTGCGGTGGCGATGCGCCCATCCGTGCCGTAGCCGGTTGAAACGGTCTGCTGCACCGAACCGTTGTTGGCATAGGTATAGCCGGAGGTGCGGCCATAGTCATCCCGCAGTTCCGTGACAAGATGTGTCCTGCCGCCTGCAAGCAGACTATCCGACTCCTGTTCACCGTAGGCATTGTAACCAATGGTGCGGGTTCCTGCGGCATCCGTCACCTGCGTGAGTTGACCGAGGTGGTTGTAGGAATAGGTGCGAGGTGTTGTATTATCCGAATAAGTTGTACCCAGCAGCAGCCCGCGGGCGTGTTCATAGGTATGGGTTTTGACTTTGCCGCGGGCGTCTGTTTCCGTCAGCAGGCGGTTGTAGGCATCGTAGGTTTTCAGCACGGATGAGTTGTCCGCGTAGACCTTGGCGGTCTCCAATCCGGAGGCGTCGTGGTAGGTCCAGGTGGTGACATCCCCAGCCGCCGTTCTTTCGGAGCTCTGGCTTGGCAAGTTGTCCGTTACAGTCGGGTCTGTGGTAATGACTGCATCCGGGCAGCGGAAAGTGGTGAGCGAGGTCATGCGGTCGGCGGCGTCGTAAGCGAAGAGGGCGGGCTGAATGCCTGTGCCCCATTCGGCGACCTTGCGGCCGCGTTCATCGTAGCGGTAGCAGGTGGTGTTCCCCTGCGCGTCCGTTACCGTGGCGGGCAGGCCATGCGCCGGGTCGTAGGTGGTCGAGGTGGTATTACCGGCGGCATCCGTGACGGAGATCGTGCGGCCTGCGGTGTCCGTGAGCGTGGTGGTGGAGTTGCCGCGGGCATCCGTGTGGGTGATGGTCATGCCGGAGACGGTGTAGACCCGGGTGGAGGTGGTGGTGACACCTGCGTTATCCGACTGCGAGATGACAAAACCATCCACGCTCACCGTGGCAGCGGTGATGTCGGAGGTGGGCAGGGAGGTGTAGCGGGTTCGTTTCGTAGCTGCATTATAGACAGACCATTGGGCAGAGGTCAAGTTTCTTTCATTGATGGAAATCGATTTGCTTTCCAAGGAGTCGGAGAGTTGTGAGACGAGCTGTTTCTGCAGCGAGATGAGCGGGGAGCCCGCAGCGTTGTAGCGGGTGCGGGTGAGGACGGAGAAGATGCCGTCCTCCAGGGATTCCGCGCCGTAGGCATAGACCTCCGTGGGGGAATTGGTTTCATCCGGTTCTTCGGCGAGGGAAAGCGTCTTTTTGGTGACATTACCCATGGAGTCATACTCAAAGAGCGTGGCGGCGGTGGGTGTGGTGTTCCATCCTGTGTCCTGATAGCTCTTGGTAATCTGCCCCTTGGCGTTGTACTCATTGCGGGTATAGATGAAACCGGAGACGGAGGCCGCGGCCTCCACCAGCAGCTCATCAAAGCCGTTGGTGATGGATTGCGACAAGGTTGTCTGATTATCCCCCAGCTTCACCGTCTCGCGGAGGTTGCTGCCGCTGACATCGTAGACATGATACAGTTCCCGCTGCCCGGTGCCGGAGAGGTGGGCGATGCTGCCGTCCGTGTTGCGGGTGGTGATGAGCGTGGCGCCGGAGGGGGTGGTGACGGTGGTGGTCAGTCCGTCCGCGCTGTAGGCTGTGGTGGTGGTGCGCCCCGCTTCATCCGTGGTGGCGATGGTGCGCCCGGCGGCATCGTAGACCGTGGAGCGGGTAGTGGTCATGGCACCGGTGCGGGTAATCGTGGAAGTTACACGGCCTGCGGCATCGCGAACAAACTCGGTGATGGTTTCCGGGGTGATGCAGGTGTCACCATCGTAGACGGCGGCACGGGAGATTTCCGTGAGGCGTCGGGCGGAGTCGTAGGTATAATCCGTGCGGACGCCGTCCTCATCAATTTCCCAGAGGACATCACCCGTGCAGGAGAGTGCCTGCGAAGAGCTGCGCCCGTTGTCCCGGACGCTGCCGCAGAGGCGGTTCTGCGTATCGTAGGAATGGTTCACGCCGCTGAGCTTTGCCCATGTGCCGGAGGAGAGCAGGAGATACACCTCCTCGCGCACCGTGTTGCCGGCGGCGTTGATGAAGCGCACCGTTCGGCGGGACTGCCCCGGCACGGGGATGCCCTCCACCTGCGTTTCCGTGGTGATGGAGTAGATAGCACCGTGGTCGGAGGTGGCGGTGTAGGAGTAAAGCGTCTGAATGCCATCCTTGCCCTGGGTCATGTGCAGACGCCCGCGGCAGAGCGGTTCCGGGGCGGAATCTGTCCAGGTCTCGGTTACTTCGAGGTGCGTGTGGGAGGAACCCGTGGCGGTGGTGCGGATTTCCTCGCGGCGCAGGCCGTTGGCGGTGGAATAGGTGTGGGACTCCGTGCTGAGTCTGAGGAGGGAGGAAGCCCCGGGTTGCCGCAGCCAGCGAGTGACGGAGGCGAGCTCCGCAGAATAGCGCGAGGCAGAGGAATAGGTATAGGTGTATTCCGTGATGAGTGTGCAGCCGCCGGCACGCCAGGGTTCAATGGTGCGCTCCACGCGCCCGAAGGAGTCGTACTGGTACTCCGAGCGATGACCGTTGGGAGAAGTTTGTACGAGCAGATTGCCCACGCCGTCGTACTCATAGGAGGTGGTCTGAGCCTCCGGTGAGCCATAGCCCACCACGCGGGTGAGCAGCAGCGCCCCCATGGGGGAATCCTGGTAGATTTCACAGATGCAGGAGGCAGTGACACCGCCCCGGCTGATGGTGGTGACCAGCTGCCGCACCTCGAAGTCGGTCTCGGAGCCGGGTTCCAGAATGGTGCAGACCCGGGAGGTGGTGACGGCCTCCTCCGCCGTGCCTTTCATCAGACTCCACGCGCCGTCCGCCCCCATGCTCCAGGTGCAGACATAGTCTTCGCGCCCGGGAGTCTTTTCCACGATGGTGAGGGCGGATTCGGCACAGGAAATGGTGAAAGTCTTGAACGCGGTTCCCGGCACGGGGATGAAGCAGCCGGACTCGTCTGTGCCGGAGATGTTCTCCGCAGTATAGAGACGGATGGAGTAGCCGGAAGCGGTGATGTCCTCGATGTTGAGCAGCCCATCCCAGAGACTCCAAATCTGGCGAAGGGAGTCGTCCTCCGGGTTACGGTTGACGATGAGATAGTCCGAGACATCGGTGATAGTGACCTGCTCCGGTGAGGTGTAGGAGAGCAGGGCGCCGGAAGAAGCATCGAATACCCAGGCGACGCCGGAGCTGTCCTGCCATTTGAGGGAGGTGACCACCTCATTCTCATCTGTGGTGAGAGATACCAGTCCCTTGCCGGCAGAGTCCACGCCGATGGGGGCGATGGTGCCGTCCGTATAGCAGCGCAGGGCAATAATGCGGTCGCCGATGTGAATCTCCAATTTAGCACCCGGTACAATACCTTCGGTCGGGATGGCAAGGGAGGCCAGCATGGGGTGGTTGAAAGCCAGGGCAGCCGGGTAGGCGAGTGAGGTATCGAAAGCATCCGTATAGAGCTGCACCTTGCCGGTGAGCAGAGCGCCCAGGCCACGCAGAGTACCCACATTGCAGGACCAGAGCATGCTGTCCTCTGTCAGCTCTGCTGCCACGGCAGAACCCGCAGAGGAGGTGGTAGCTGAGGTAGCGCCGGAGCTGCGGGCAACGGGCGGTTCCTGTCCGCCCTCAGCTGAGCAGGAAGAGCCGTTGCAGGAGGAGCAGGGCTGCGGTTCCTTTTTGCCGCCCGGTTCCAGCTCCACCGCGCGGTAGGAATAGACGCAGACGATTTGGTTCATATCCGCATCCGGCATGGTGATGTTGGTGTAAGTGAAGCCGAGATTGTGCATGCCGGACGAGACGGGCACGCAGCGGGAGCCGCCCCATGCGGTGTGTCCGCCATAGGGGCCGGTCGGCGCGGCGGTGGCGGTGGTGAAATTCATGACCATGGCGCCGTCCACGGAGGCTGTGCCCCAGTCTTCTACGGTATAAGAGAGTTGGAGTTGTGCCCGGATGGGGGTGGGCATGCCCTGTTCATTGACCCCCATGGGAATGAATACCCGGGCAGACAGAGAAAAGGCTTCACCGTTGGTGGGCGGAGGCTGGCTGCGGTCATCGCCGCCGAATGTGATGATTTGACCGGGTTGGACGGGCTCTTCATCCGCAAGGACGGAGGCAGCAGCGGCAGGAACGATGCCGGAGGCGTCGAACCACTTTTTATAGGGAGGGATGGCATTCATGGTCTGAAGGTTGTTTTGGTGATGGGGAAGAGGGTGCAGGCCGACAGGTCGTCTGACGCTTACATAAGAGTTAAGTCGCCCCGAGGGGATAATCCGCCACTTTTTTGCATTTTTTTGAAAGAAAGTGATTTTTTTCTGACATTTTTTGTCAGGAAGTGGCGGATTGAGGGGCGGGGAGGATTAATAAGGGTGACGAAAGCATGTTGTCAGGATTTTTCCAGCGCAGGGAAAAACGGCTTCGGCAGGAAATCGAGGAATGGTTCCTGTCGATGCAGCACCGTCTGCTGGCGTATGCCCGACAACAGTCTGATGATGTGACGGATGTGGAATTGCTGCTGGCCGAAGTGATGAGCCGGGTGACGGCGGCTTATTGTGCCGGCCGGGTGGAGAAGGAGGGGGTGTTGCCGTATGCGCTGCGCTCTCTGCGCAATGCTGCGATGCAGGCACGAAGCCGCAACATGCGGCGCAGAGAGGTGGAAAGCGTCTACAGTCGAGAAGAACAGGAACGACAGCGGGGGGATGCCGCGGCCGGAGACCTGATGCATGAGCTGGCTCAGCTTGTGCATCAACTGCCGGAGGAGGAGGCCCATGTGCTGACACTGCGCATCTGGGATGAACGGAGTTTTGCCGATGTGGCGCGGGAGCTGGGATTGCCGGAATCGACCGTGCGGCGTCGCTATGCTGCGGCATTGGAACGAATCAGAACAATAATGAACCAATCATGAACAGAGAAACATACAGCACGGAAGATGTGGAGAGGATGCTCCACTCCCTTGCCCGGCGGCATAAGGGCAGGATGGATGACGCCATGAGTCGCCGCCTGCTGGCGGTGGTGCATGCGGAAGCCGACCGGGCGCTTCAACGCAGGCGTTACCGCGCGATGCTGCCGTGGGCAGCGGTACTGACGGTTGCTGCCGTGGCGGTGGGGCTGTTGCTGCCGGGATGGGAGACGGAAGTGGCGAATACTGCTTCACGACTTCAACGACCGTATATGCGGGAAATGAAGTTGGAAGAGCTGGAGAATCCCGCAGTCGGAGGTATCTGTTCCGCGCCGAATGTGGTATATATCGGCAGCCGGGGTGAGGAATGCGGGGTGGCTTGCCCGGAATCGTTTGATATAGAATTGTATAACGTGCCATTATAATTCAAGGAGACGGATGCCATGAAACGCCGGTTGACAATAGCTCTGCTGCTGATGATGTGTTCCCTGTTCGGGGAACACAGGCCTCAGGCTGTTGTTTCTTCCGAGGCGGCGGTAGAACTGGTATCGGATATTTTCCTGGGGGTTGATACCGCCGAAATGAGCACGGATGAGCGGTTGGCACAGAGGACGGCACTGCCGCCGCAGCAGGGACTGAAGGTTTGCGGTGTGGTGCCGGGCAGTCCTGCTGCAACGGCCGGATTAAAAGCAGGAGATGTGCTGCTGCTGCTCAATGGATATCCGGTTGATGGCAGGGAGGATTTGTTGATGAGTATGCGGTACAGCCGACCCGGGCATATTGTTCATCTGAGCGTCCTGCGAGCAGGTCGACATCTGGCGGTGCCGGTGAAGTTGGCAGCGCGGCCGAAACCGGTAGCCGTCGGGCGTATTGTTCCGCATGAACGGAAACTTACCGATGTGGCTTCTCTGTCACAACATCAGGGACGGGTTGCCCTGTTGTTGTCTCAGCCGAATGCGGACGTGTCTGCCGTTCATCGTGAACTGGATGCCATTTGCGCTCTGCCTGATGTAGCCTCCCGCTCGGGTGATATCCGTCTGTTCTATCGCATCGGCAGCGGATATCTGACTGTGTCCCGGCATCAGGGCAATATCACAGTCGCTCTGCATGAACCCGGTAAAACGCAGAAATGGCCGCTGCTGCGCTCCGGTGGCGACTTGCCGGCAGCACTGCGGATCCGATTCAATTCTGTCGGCAGTAAATGAGGATTTTGTCCTGCAAAAAAACAGAAAACAGGCCGGAGTGGGGGCAATCACGCCTGCTTCTCTCGCACGGGGAGTCTCATGAGGCAGAAGAGACCGAGGGCGGGGAGCTGGAGCCAGAGGTAGTACCAGGGGGCGGCGCCCAGGTAGTCTAGCAGGCAGCCTTTCACCGGGCTGTATTGGGTGAAGCCGTAATTGGTGTCCAGCAGGAGGTTGATGGGGATGACGCACAGCAGGTAGAGGTCTGCCAGCAGCACGGTGCGCCACACGTCCTTGTGCCGTGCACGCCACCCCAGCACCAGGGGGATGAGCAGTGCCGCCAGGGCCAGCATGCTGTGCGACCAGAAGAAGGTGAAGAAGCGGATGTTCGGGAAATCCACTTGCAGGGTGGGGGTGATGAGGGCCTGGATGCTGGCGGCCAGTACCCCGAAGTAGACCAGAGCACAGGCCCAGCGCTTGCGCCACCACAGGGCAATGAAGGCCACAGGTGCCATGGCGGAGCAGAAGTGCAGCGGCAGGTTCTGTATCCACTCTTCATGCGGCATGATGCAGGCGTTGCAGATGTGCTCTGCGATGAAGGTGCTGCCCAGCATCAGTGCCAGAGCCCGGCAGAGCCGCTGTCGCCCGGCGGGGGCCATGCGGCGTGCCGCGCAGATGGTGAGTGTGCAGGTGATGAGGACGATGGCTAGCACCAGGATATGGGATGCTGACCACCAGGTGAAAGGGTGTGAAGAATCCATGGAGAGAGAAGTGAGAGGAGGGGTGTCAGTAGCCGCCGGAATCGGCTTCCGGTGTTTGCCAGCGGCGGGCGAGCCAGGCACAGACCATGAGCTGCACCTGGTGGAATACCATGAGCGGCAGCAGCAGGTTGTTGTCCAGATGCCCGAAAATGGCCATCATCATGGGGGCGCCCACGGCCAGGCTCTTTTTGGAACCGCAGAAGATGATGGCAATGCGGTCTGCACGGTTGAATTTCAGGGCGCGGCATGCCCCGTAGGCTCCCAGCTGTGCCAGAACCAGCAGTGCCAGACAGGCCAGCACCAGCCCGCCCAGGTGCAGGGCATCCAGCCGCTGCCAGTAGCCGGCTACGGTGGCGCCGGAGAATGAGGTGTAGACCACCAGCCAGATAGTGCCCTGGTCATTCCAGCGGATGAGTTCTTTCCTGTTGCGGACGAAGCTTTGCAGCCAGCGCTGGCTGAGCTGTCCCAGCACGAAGGGCAGGAGAATCTGGTAACAGATTTTCAGTACCGTGTCCATGCCGACGCTCACGTGGGAGGTGCCTGTGGAGAACAGGAATCCCACCAGCAGCGGGGTCAGAAATACGCCCAGCAGACTGGAAACGGATGCGGAACAGACGGCGGCCGGCACGTTGCCCCCGGCCACGGAGGTGAAGGCGATGCTGCTCTGCACGGTGGAGGGCAGGCAGGCCACATACACCAGCCCCATGAACAGGGCGGCCCCTGTCAGCGGTTCCAGCAGCGGGCGCAGCAGTGGTACGATTACCGGGAAAAAGACGAAGGTAAACAGAAATACCAGTGTCTGCAAGCGCCAGTTGAGGATACCCTCTATCACGGATTTGCGCGACAGTTTGACGCCGTACAGGTAGAACAGCAGGATGATGGCCGCATTGGTGAGCCAATCGAAGACTGCGGCTGCCGCGCCGCTGCACGGAATGAGCAGCCCCAGCACTACGCTGAGCAGAATCCCGGTGGTGAAGCGGTCGCGGTTGGCCAGGAATCGGTGCAGACGCTCGCGGATGCGGTTCATGGCGGCGGTGGCTTACTTACGCGGGGGGAACTCGTAGGTCACGCGTCCGGTGCCGGGGGTGAACACGAGGTAGGCGTCAAACTTGTTGCCGGTCTTGTGGCTCACGAAGCCCTGGATGAGGTCGGTCTTACCCCTGGTCAGCAGTTTGCCCACCATGTCGGCGGTCAGTTCCATGCCGCACATCACCTTCGGGACAACCAGCGGCTTGCGGTTCTTGCCGTAGGTGATACCATCCACATGCCAGGCATTTTCCGTTTCCAGCAATTCGTGCTCGCCTTTGCCTTTTACCTTGATGATGCCGTGGCGGTTGGCTTTGGACAAATCCTCCGCAGCGGCGCTGGCGGCGGTGAATTTCTTGTCGGCCTTGTCTTTGGACTGCTTGCTGCGGGCTTCGCGGGGCGGGAATTCGAAGCCGACGTTGCCCTTGGCGGTATCCAGCACGAGGAAGGCATCGAATGCCCGGTGGGTGCGCTGGGAGACAAAGCCGGTAATCAGCTCGCTCTTGCCCTCGGCCAGCACCCGGGCCAGCTGCTCGCGGGTGATGTCCTTGCCCAGAATGGTGCGCGACATGGAGAAGCCCTTGCCGTTGCTGCGGGCGAACTCCGGGATGCTCCACTGCTTGTCCGTTTCCATCACTTCCAGCTCGCCCTGGTTTTTCACGGTCATGGTGCCGATGGAGCCGGGGGCTTCTGCCTCTGCGGCATCCCCCCCGGCGGCCGGGCGGTCGTTCTCGAAGTAGAATGCTGCTTTCCAGGAGGCTTTTTCCGTGGCGGGTGCCACCAGCTGCAAGCCGGCCTTGAAGGGTTTGCCGAACTTGGAGCGGAAACCCTCCATGACGGGGAGTCTGCCCTGGGAAATCAGCTCGGCAATCTGGTCATCGCTCAGACTCAGCCCGGCATGTACGCGGCGGATGCGGAACTTGCACTTGTGGCAGGAGATGGCATCCACGCGGCTGCTCAGGCCGGCCGCGCCGCAGGCGGGGCAGGTGAGTTCCAGGTCGGGGTTCTTGCCGTTCTGCATGTAGTCGCGCACGGCATCGACGATATCCGTGGTGTAGGAGCGTATCTCCTTCATGAAGGAATCGCGCTGCAGGTTGCCGGCCTCCATCTGCTTGAGGCGGTATTCCCACTCGCCCGTCAGCTCCGGGCTGGAGAGGGTGCTGAGGCCGATTTTGCCCAGCAGGTCGATGAGGTCCATGCCGCGGCGCGTGGCCATCAGCTCCTTGCCCTCGCGCGCAATGTATTCCTGTGTGATGAGTCCTTCGATGATGGCGGCGCGGGTGGCGGGGGTGCCCAGCCCGCGCTCCTTCATGGCATCGGCCAAATCCTCGTCCTCCACCAGCTTGCCGGCGGTTTCCATGGCTGTCAGCAGGGTGGCTTCCGTATAGGCCGAGGGGGCTTTGGTGCGGTCTTCCACGGCTTCCACGCGCTCGGCCTTGACCTTTTCGCCCTTGCCCACGGCGCACAGCTCGTCTTTCTTGCGCTTGTCCGCGCCGTACAGGGCACGCCAGCCGGCGGCCAGCTGCACACGACCGTGGGTGTAGAAGAAATCAGTGGCGCCGGGGGAGGAGACGATGGTGGTGCGCTCTGTGTCCTCAAACTCTGCATTGGGCATGAATACGCCCAGGAATCGCTGCACCACGAGGTTGAAAATCCTGGCGGCATCGCCGGTGAGGTTCGCAAATTTGCCGGTGGGGATGATGGCGAAGTGGTCGCTGACCTTGCTGCCGTCGAACACGCGTTTGGAGGGGCGGATGCGGCGGTTATCCAGTATGTCCCGGGCAAATCCGGCAAAGTCCGGCAGGTTTTCGCCAATGGCGGCCACCGTGCGGGTGGCAACTTTCAGGTAATCGTTCGGCAGGAACTTGGAGTCCGTGCGCGGGTAGGTCAGCACCTTGTGCTTTTCGTAGCATTCCTGGGCAATCTGGAGGGTGCGGCGGGCAGAGAATCCGAAGCGGTTGCTGGCTTCTTTCTGCAGCGAGGTGAGGTCGAAGAGCAGCGGCGCGGGCATGGAAACCGGCTTGCGCGTCTCTTTCACCTCTGCCGGGCGACCCTGGCAGCGCTCTGCAATGGCGGCGGCCAGCTCCGGCTCCCAGATGCGCTCACGGGTGCGCTGCGGGGCGGATTCGTCCTTTTTCCAGTCGGGGTTGAACCAGCGGCCCTCGTAGCTGCCGGCCTTGGCGGTGAATGTGGCGCGAACCTCGTGGTAGGCTTCCGGCACGAAGGAGAGAATGGCTTTCTGACGGGCTGCCAGCAGGGCGAGCGTGGGGGTCTGCACACGCCCGGTGGGGGTGACATTGAAGCCGCCGGCGCCGGATTGCAGCACGGTGAGGGCGCGGGTGCTGTTGAGCCCCACCAGCCAGTCCGACTCAGAGCGGCATACCGCCGCATCGGCCAGATGCTGCATTTCCTCATCCGTTTTCAGATGTTCCCAGGCTTCCAGAATGGAGTCATCCGTCATGCTCTGCATCCACAGGCGGCGAATGGGCTTGCGGATTTTGCCGTAGCGGATGATGTTGCGGAAGATAAGCTCACCCTCGCGCCCGGCATCGCATGCGTTCACGATTTCGATGATATCCTTACTGCGGGCCAGCTTCAGCACCTTGCGGAGCTTGTCTGCCGATTTGGCGATGGGTTCCAGCTCCATGGCCTTGGGCATGACCGGCAGGTAGTCCATCTTCCAGGGGAGGCTCTTGCCGTCCTCCGTCTGGGGCTTTTTCTGTTCCACCAGGTGACCCACGGCGGAGGTGATGACCATGCTGTCGTTGCTGAACCCGCCGCTGCTTTCGTCTTTCTTGAATTTGCCCAGCTTCTTGCCGAGCACGCGGGCAAGGTCGCTGGCTACGCTGGGTTTCTCTGCGATGATGAGGGTTCTGGACATGGATGATACGTGTGGAAAGGTGTGCGAAATGACGTGAATCTGCGCCGGGCCGCGGGCGCTCCGCTGTTTCTATTAGTGACAAATTTTTCGCAATTTTGTCAAGAAAAAATTGAGACATGGGCTGCGGCCGGCGAGAGCGGCAGAAGAAAAAAGCCACCGCCAACGCTTTGGCATTGCCAGAAATGAGCAGAAAGAGTATACTGACGGTGTATGAACAGTTTTGATGCCATTGAGCAGAAAATGCAGTCCGTGGGGCTTTCTCAGGCGGCCGTGAATGCGTTCCGCCACTGTGTGGGGGTGCTGACCTCTGAGCGCTCCATGATGATTCCGGAAGGCGAGATTGCCCCGGCTCAGGATGTGGCTGAGTGGGATGAGCTGGTGGCAGCCACCCCGGAGGCCGATGCCGCTCTGCTGGCTCAGGCGGTTCTGGTGAAGCTCAACGGCGGGCTCGGCACGAGCATGGGCCTGCAGAAAGCCAAGAGTCTGCTGGAAATCAAGCCCGGGGTTACTTTCCTGGATCTGATTGTGCGCCAGGTGAAGAGTCTGCGCGAGCGCGCCGGCTATCCGGTGAGCCTGCTGCTCATGAACTCGTTCTCCACCAGCGAGGATACCATGGCTCATCTGGCCCGCTATACAGAAGGCGGTTTTGCCGACCCGGAGCAGGTGGAAATGATTCAGAACCGCGTGCCCAAGCTCTTGACGGATACGCTGGAACCGGTTTCTTTCCCGGAAAATCCGGATTTGGAGTGGTGCCCGCCCGGGCACGGCGATTTGTATCCTGCCATGGTGGGCTCCGGCTGGCTGGACAAACTGCTGGCTGCCGGGGTGAAGTACGCCTTTGTGTCCAATTCGGACAATCTGGGCGCCCAGCTGGACACGCGATTCCTGCGTTGGTTTGCAGAGAGCGGCGCGCCGTTTGTGATGGAGGTAACCCGCCGCACGGAAGCGGATAAGAAAGGCGGTCATCTGGCGGTGCGCCGGAGCGATGGTCAGCCCTTGCTGCGCGAGGTGGCTCAGTGCCCGGAGGAGGATGTGCCGGCGTTCCAGGATATTGACAAACACCGCTATTTCAACACCAACAACCTCTGGATTCGTCTGGATGCGCTCAAGTCGCTCATGGATGAACACGGCGGCCTCATGCCGTTGCCCGTCATTCGCAATATCAAGACCGTGAATCCGCGCGATGCGTCCACCCCCTCTGTCTACCAGCTGGAAGTGGCCATGGGCGCGGCGCTGGAATGCTTCCCGGGTGCAAAGGCTGTCTGCGTGCCGCGTTCCCGCTTCTTCCCGGTAAAGACCTGTTCGGATTTGCTGCTGCTGCGTTCGGATGCCGTGGTGATTGATGAGTCGGGAGCCATGGCGCTGGCGCCGGAATGCGGAGGTGTTGCCCCCGTGGTTCTGCTGGACGGCAAGACCTACAAACTGGTTGATTCTCTGGATGCGCTCGGTGTGCCGTCGCTTAAGAACGTGAAGCGTCTGATCGTGAAGGGCCCCCACCGGTTTGCCGACGGCGAAGCCCTGAGCGGCGACGTGGAAATCGGCTGATAGCGAGTGAAGTCATCATACTCCGGCCTTGCCAGTTTCCCCTCAGAAACGCGATGAGCTGCGGCTCCGCATGCAGCAGCTGGGCGTGCGCGAGAATGACCTTCAGGAGACCTTTGTGCGCGGCAGCGGCAAGGGTGGGCAGAAGGTCAATAAGACGAACAACGCCGTTTGTCTCATCCATGTCCCCAGCGGCATTGTGGTGAAATGCCACCGCGAGCGAGAGCGGGAAATCAACCGCTTCCTCGCCCGCCGTGCTCTCTGCGATGAGTTGGAGCACCGCCTGACCGGCGCTCCGGATGCCCACGCCGCCGACCGCCTGCGGCATCCCCGCCGCAAAGGCGGTCGCCCTGCCACCCGAGGGTTGCATATTGATTATCGCAAACCCTGAATCGGCCATCTTCGAATTGGAATTTACGAATTTGGAGTTACGAATGACGAATTTGAAATTCCGCTCGCTCTGCTCGCATGATGAATGACGCTTAGCGCTAGTTAACAACATCTGCGCGCAGCGCAGCGAACGTTGAATTCGTAATTCGTCAATCGTAAATCCTGACAAAGTCAATTTGTCGAGCAGTCTTGAGTTTTCAGAGATGGCCGAATCCCGTATCGTTGGCTGAAGGGGTGAATATCTTATATTTCCTAAATAACGGGAAGAGCGTAAGCGTTCTGATAGGTAGTGAGCATCAGTTGCTTGGATGATGCGGCGGGGAATATGCTTGCAATCCCGGGGCATCATGCTAGTATCTGCCCCACGTATGAAGAGAAAGAAGCACCCCCACCGGAAAGGATTGTGCCGCGCCGCATTGTTGGTAGGAAGTCTGGCCGCCACCGGAGGGTTGAATATGTGTGCTTCTGTATCGCTCTGGCAGGGGCGGGGAGTGGAGGAAGTGGCGGACGTATCGCAGAACGTGAAGGCGTATCGCGCGGCGGCCGACCGCAACGACCGCGATGCACAATTCCGCCTGGGCTGCTGTTATCTGGACGGTCTGGGGGTGACTCCCGACCGCGCTTCTGCCGTCTATTGGCTGAAACAGGCTGCCGCTCAGGGACACCGCGATGCCCGCCTTCTTCTCAACCAATTGGGTTGATTTTTTGCTGCCTGATACACAAAAACGGTTGTGTGCTGCGCCTGTATGGATGCAGGGCATGAAGCCCGCCGAACACAACCATGAAAAAATACCTTTTACCCCTGTTGCTCGCTGCGGCTGCCGTATGCTGCGTGGCTGACCGTGCGGAAGCTGTGGATGTAGCGGCCGCTCCGGCGTCTGCCGTCATTCCCGGTCTTGAGGAGGTGGTGGCCCACCACCGTCACCATTGCCCGCCGCCCCGGCACCATCGCCACCGCGGCTGCCCGCCGCCGCATCGTCATCGCGGTTGTCCGCCGCCACCTCCGCCACCCCGCCGCTGCCACAGCTTCCTGTGGTTACGCTGGTAAGGTGTGCCCGCCAACCTTAAAAATATCGCCCATTCCTCCTCCCGGGAATGGGCTTTTTGTGGGTATCCTTTCATGTTGACCGGATTATTATTTCCAGAGATCATGAGTGAACCATTGCCGGTGTCCGAATCCGATGTGTTTGTATATATCCGGATGCGGTGAGTTGGGATGATTCAGTAATTCCTGAAGCCGTTCTGACCAACGACTGCAGGCGGCAGAATGTTTCAGGAGCAACCGACAAATGGTAAGAACCGTTGCCGTCCTGTTGTTATCGCGGTGCAATTGTATGGGTGGTTGACCGGGAAGCAGTTGAGCCGGATGACGCCAGCCGGATGAAGAAGCGTCCCATACATAATCCCATTCCGGAATCCTGGGGTATTTCAGGCTGTTTGCCGCTTTTCCCGATAACCACACGCGATTCCAAATGCGGCCCTGATGTGCGCAGGTGTTTCGGACATCGTTGAGCAGGTTGATGCACGAGATGAAGAATCTGTAATCCTTAAACCCAAAATTGGCAGCAATTGATTGGCATACACGAGGCAGTAGTCCGCGAGTAAGCAGTGATGCAAGGTTGCCGAAAGTGGTAAACTCCACAAACACCCAGATGGGAAGCTCTTTTGCCCTGGTGATGCCGTATTGTTGCCTGTGATGAATGGCAAAGTCCTCGTTGCTTCGCTTGTAATATTTGTCTACGGTATCCAGAAATTCTGCGAAGGCACTTTTAGCTGTGGGGGAATGGTTTTTCCCCGTTGTAAAACTTCTGCGGTAAGATTTGCTGTTTTTTTGCGGGACGCTCAGGTTTGTTTCTTTTGCCCAAATGTGGGCTATTTGAGTTCTTAAAGCAATTTCAATGCGGGAGATGGCCTCAAATATAAGGGAGCGTAGCCTCCGATCAAACATGTAGTATGCCCGAATTGTTTCCCAATAGGTATTTGGTTGAAATAAGTCACTTTTTTTCCCGTTCGATAAGGGAAGCCGGAACGGATACCAGTAGGCAGAAAAACGATAGTAGTTGATATAACGCAAATCCGCTTCTATCAGGGCAATCAAGTCCTGGCTCGAGAGACCCCGATGACTCTCCATGCCGCGTTGTATCAAGAGTTTGGCTTGATCTGAAAAAGAGAGGAAAGGCTTGATTGACATAAGGTGACGTGCCTTTTATAATGGCGACCCACCCGGCCGAAACCGAGTGGGTCATAGTAGACTGTGACATTTTTCGCTGCGCCTCCGCAGCGCCCATCAATGATGAGAATCACCTTTCTGCAAGGATTAGAGCATGCTTACAGGTAATTGTCAAGATATTTGTTATTTTGCTTATTTTATTTGCGCTATTTCCTCCCGGGAATGCCTTGGTTGACGGCTGTTTCCGTTTTGGTGACAGCCATTCTCTCATTTCCCTGCGGTAGTGCGGACGGAGACGGATGCGGTGTTGGGGAGGATGTATTTGTGGAGCTCGACGGTGGCGCGGACGGCGCCGAACTCGCGGACGCAGCAGGTCGCGAATTTGTCCGCCAGAGTTTCCAGGAGGATGGTGGGTTCTGCCTGTGCGAGGGCAGTGAGCCGTTGGGAGAGAGTGTCGTAGCAGATGGTGCGGGAAAGGTCCTCGCCGGTGGCGGAGAAGGGGCAGGGGGGGATGATGGTGATGTTGGCCGTGAGCCGCTGGGGCAGGGCTCGCTCTTCCTCCGGCACGCCGATGCGGCAGGTGAACTCCAGAGCGTGGATGCTGATGGTGTCTGCCTGCGGCAGCGGGCATTTTTCCAGCAGCCGTTGCAGGTAGCTCAGGTCGGGCACGGTGATGTCCGGGGCGGCCTGGGAGAGCTGGTCGGCGTTGTTGTAGCCGGTGAGCACGCCGATGCCGGTGATGCCGACGCAGTGGGCGGCGTTGATGTCGTGCTGCATGTCGCCGATGAAGGCGGTTTCTTCCGCACGGAGCCCGTGTTGCCGCATGAGGCCGGGGATGTAGTGTTCCTTGTTATGGACGCCGGAGTGGATGTGCTCGAAGTAATGGTGGAGGTTGAGGTGGCGCGATTGTTCATCGAATGCCTTGGGATCCATGCTGGTGAGGATGAAGCAGCGGATGCCGCGGGCTCGGCAGAACTCCAGAAAGTTGCGCGCGTGCGGAATCTCCGTCACTTGCAGGGAGGAGGCATCAAAGGCGTAGCGATAGTAATTCTCCAAGTCCTCCAGGCGGGCTTCCGGGGTCTTGACGGCGTAGTAGTCCGGGTAGGGAAGCTGGAACTCGGCGCGGAAAGCTTCGCGGGTGAGGGCGGGTCGATTGTATTGGGTCAATACGTAGTTGGTGGCCTCGATGGTGAGGGCGAGGTCGTCGCAGAGCGTGCCGGACCAGTCGAAGATGAGGTTGCGGAACATGTCGGAGGATGGGGGGCGTGTCAGTCTTTGCGTTTGAGCCGGCGGCCGTCTTTGGTTATAGTTGTTGCCGGGGTGGTGGAGATGTGGTATCTGTCCTGGTATTTGCGGATGGCTTTCTTGAGCGCGGGGTTCACGAAGGGGTTATCACGCCCGTAGCGGGCCCAGGGACCGCCGGGTACCAGCCCGAACTCCACGAAGCGCCAGTGGACGGTGGCGGTGCCGCCTTTGATGCCGAGGTAGTCGCGCACGGCGGGTGAGATGTCGATACCCGCGCCCTTGTTGGCAGTGTTGCGCGGGCGCGCACCGCCGAAGACATATTGCCAGTCATCGGTGTTGAACGGCCCGCAGTCCTCCCACTGCGCGAAGCAGTAGCGGCCGTTGTAGTATATCTGCACCCAGGTTCCGCGGCAGACGGATTCGTATTTCCCGTCCTTGTCCCGGCGATACCAGGGGATGACCTTGGAGGCCTCCGGCTTGGGCCCGCCTTTCTCGATGTCGTTATACGGGAGAGCCACGTAGAAGGGGTTGAGCTGCGGGGTGAAGGCTTTGGGCGCGTAAGTGACGGGGTCGCGGTTGGCCGGGTCGGGGTCATCATAGCCGCCGTAGTTGGCATTCCATTTGCTGTCCCAGCTGCTGGCGGTGTTGGGCACGGGGTTGCGGGCCGTGGCCAGCTCGCCGATGTAGAAGTAGGTGGCGGTGATGTCGAAGTGCCAGGGGTAGGCACCGGGGCGTCGCCGCTGGGGGCGGGTCTTGGGGTCGGGGAAGTTGCTGCGGTGGCTCTGGTCGAAGGTGGGGCGGAGCGGGCCGTGTTTGATGGCTTCCGTGCGCAGGTGTTCTTCCGACATGCTGCGGAGGGTTTCGGAGGCGAATCGGGTGGTGAGCTTGCTGCCGGGTATGGAGCGGCGCACCCGCTGCTGTGCGTCTGCGGTGGGCAGAAGCACTGTCATGGCCGAAAACAGAGAGATGAGGCAGAGACGGCAGAACATGGTGTTTTCTTTACCAGTTGTGCAGGATGCTGGGCTCTGCGGTGGGCAGTTTGTCCGGGGCATCCAGCGTGTAGTGCAGCCCGCGGGATTCGCTTCGCCGCAGGGCGCAGTCCACGATGAGCGAAGCGGTGAGGGCGAGATTCCGCAAATCCAGGATTTCCGGGGTGACGCGGTAGCCCCAGTAGTATTCATGAATTTCGCGGTTGATGTTGCGCAGCCGGGTGGCGGCGCGCTGGAGTCGGCGGTTGGTGCGCACGATGCTCACATAGTCGGTCATGGTGCGGCGCACCTCGTCCCAACAGTGGTAGAGAATGGCCAGTTCATCCTGCGGCACACGGTCGCCGTGCCACCACTCGGGGATGGGGTATTCCTCCATGCTGTGGGCGAGCGGCAGGCGAGTGAGCATGGTGGCAAGTGCCCTTTTCGTGACAACCACGCATTCCAGCAGCGAGTTGCTGGCCAGACGGTTGGCGCCGTGCAGCCCGGTGCAGCCGCTCTCCCCTGCGGCAAAGAGTCCGCGCAGGGAGGTCTGCCCGTTGGTGTCTGTCTGGACCCCGCCGCACTGGTAGTGCGCTGAGGGGACAACGGGAATCATGTCCACCTCGGCATCAATGCCGTGCTTCTTGCAGGTTTCGTAGATGTAGGGGAAGCGTTCGGCCATGAATCCCTTGGGCTTGTGGGTCATGTCCAGGTACATGCAGGGGTGGCCGGTGCGGAGGATTTCGCTGTTGATGGCGCGGGCCACGATGTCTCGCGGGGCGAGGCTCTTGCGCTCATCGTATTTCTGCATGAACTCCTTTCCGTCGAGCCCGCGGAGGATACCGCCCTCGCCGCGCACGGCTTCGGAGATGAGGAAGGTGAGCCCCTCGCGGTCGCTGCTCTTCGGGTTGTAGAAGGTGGTGGGGTGGAATTGCACGAACTCCATGTTGGAGATGTTTGCCCCGGCTCGCCAGGCCATGGCCACGCCGTCACCCGTGGCGGTGGCGGGGTTGGTGGTGTACATGTACACCCGCCCGGTGCCGCCGGTGGCCAGCAGGATGCGGTCGCAGCGGAAAATATCGACCTCTCCCGTGGCGGGGTTCAGCACGTAGGCACCCAGCACGCGGTCCTCCGTCACGCAGCCCAGTTTGGCGGTGGTGATGAGGTCGATGGCGATGCGGTGGTCGAGCAGCTCGATATTGGGGTGACGCTGTGCCGCCTTCAGCAGCTTGGAGCTGATTTCCAGTCCGGTGGTGTCCTTGGAATGCAGAATGCGGCGTTTGCCGTGGCCGCCCTCGCGTCCCAGCTCAAACTCCCCGTCCTCTTCCTGGTCGAAGTCCACCCCCCAGCTGAGCAATTCCCGAATGGCCTCCGGCGCTTCCGTGACGATGGTGCGCACGGCGGCTTCATCGCAGAGCCCGGCGCCGGCATCCAGCGTGTCAGCGATGTGTTCTTCAAAGGTGTCATTTTTATCCATCACCGCCGCGATGCCACCCTGGGCCTTGGCAGAGCTGGAGACGAGAGGGTCGCTCTTGCAGAGAACGATCACTTTGCCATGTTCGGCGGCGCGCAGGGCAAAACTGAGGCCCGCCACGCCACTGCCGATAACGAGAAAGTCAGATGTAATCATTGTTGACGCGAATTCCGCGCTGATTATAGCACCATCAGCGCGGAACGTCACGCAGAATATCTGTTATACGGCGGCTATGGCCGCAAAAAAGACCGCTCAGCAGAGGATTCTTCCCCCGGACAGGGAAATAGCCACCGGGCTGTTGCCCGGTGGCTATGAGACGGGAAGAAAATGGTGTTTCGCAGTATTTCCGTATTATTTTCTGCGGCGACGGGCAGCCAGACCGGCCAGCGCCAGCAGGCTCAGCGTTGCCGTGGTCGGCTCGGGTACGGCAGCGACTGAGAATGTCCCATTGATATAGCTTGCCTGCACGCTCTTGGAGGCAGTTCCATCAGTCAGTTCAATCATAAGATTCTTCGTATCTGTAGAATTAGAGCCCAAGTTCTTGAAGAGGGTGTAGCTGCCTGTGATGTCCTCCAGAGTTGCAACGCTCAGCGTGATGATGACATTGTCTCCCAGAATTAAATCATTTCCTCCGAGATCCAGAGTGTAGGCTCCTAAAAAGTTTACTTCTCCGCCATCAAGAATTAAGTCTCCAGTGCTGATGTCCCCCCGGATATTGAGTTCACCATCCAGCAGTTCCAGAGAGTCAAAAGAGCCGCTGTACATGGTCATGGCACCGCCGTCAACCAAGGTTGCGAGCTCTACAGTGCCACCTTGCTGCCACACGTGTCCGCCTTCACCCACCGTCATGATACCGGCAGTTTCGTCTGATGTTGCTATGGAAGAGCCGCTTATCAGGGTAAGAGTGTGGTTCACCTCGACTTCATTGGCAACAACGCTGCCGGAGCTGCCCGAACCTGCAATCAGTTTTGTATGACCGTTGATGACCAGCTTATCAGTTGTCAGTTTGGCAGAGCCGGTCAATTGGGAAACGGTAGTCCCTCCGTTCAGTGTTGTTGTGCCTGACACGTTGACGGAGTTTGTGGGATGCACGGATAACGCCCCGTTTACCGTTAAATCTCCTTTGATTGTCAGCGAATCATTTCCCTTGTACTGCGTCAAGCTGACTTGATTCACTATCACATCTGAATTGACTGTCAGGTTTGCCTGTACATTGATGAAATTGACCACTGGGGCATCATTCACAAACTTGCCGATAGTGCTGTCATCCTTGACAATGATGGTTTCATAATCCGTGCCGTTTACTGAGTCCAGATTAAGATTATTATTTGCCGCTTGAATCCAGAGTGTTTCAGCAAATGCATGAGAACTCAGACAGATGCTTCCGGCCAATAGAGCTTTGAGAAAATGGGATTTCATATATGTTGTGGTGTTGAATGTTTTCTCAACTCCTCGTCCTTGCATTGAGAAAGTTTTTTTGGGGGGAGGAGCCGGAAACAGTGTATCGCATTTCAAATGCGATAGCACTTTGCGCCCTTTGTTATCAATCCGTTAGCGCAAATAATAACAAACAGATTACCTGAAAAGCAGGTCGATAAACAAATCCTATTGACTTTTTTCAGTAATTTACATTTTTATACTGTACATCGCATTTGAAATGCGGTACACACTCACCCTACAGATTGACCCGGGGGGATAATCTGTGGGGTGCTCTGTAATCAGCTGCTCAAAAAAATCAGCAGATGGTGCCGAGGATGTCGCCCATGCGGGCGAATGTCTCGAAGCCGTTGGCGGTGTTCTCCAGCAGGTCGGGGGCAATCTGTACGCGCCCGGGTTCGAAGAAAGTCATTACCGTGGAGCCGCCGAAGGCGAAGTAGCCGTGTTCCGCGCCCTTTTCCACGGCCTGACCGGGGGTGTAGGTCTGGTAGATGGCTCCCACACCGGTGGCACCCACCGCCAGACAGAGGACATCCCCCAGTTCCTCGGTGTGCAGGATGGTCAGTTCCCGCTTGTTGGTCCAGAGCCAGGAGAGCTTCTGGCGCAGGCAGTAGGGGGACACGCTCGCCAGCGGACCGGGGATGCGCACGGGGGCTTCCGGCACACCGGCGGCAGGGAAGTGGAAGCGGTGGTAGTCCACCGGGCAGAGGCGGGAGAGCACCACAGCGCCGGTGGCGTATTTCTCTGCCAGCTCGCGATTGCCCAGCAGGGCAGGGAGGTCGAAGCTCTGGTTTTTCACAAAGACATTGCGGATTTGTGAGGCATCCTGCCAGGCGCTGTGGCGACCGTCTGCGGGGAGGGCGATGGTAGCGCCCGCGCAGATGGGGCGGGCACCCGGTTTGAGCTTGCGGTAGAAGAAATCGTTGAAGCTGGTGTAGTCCTCCAGCGGGCGGGCGGCTTCCTCCATGTTGATGGTGTACTGCTGCACGAAGTCCGGCAGGCTGCGGGCGCTGCGGCGGGTGTTCTTCATGGCGCCGAGCAGTCGGGAGAAAAAGGCGCGCTTGATGAGCAGGTGCAGCGCAAGCTTGCCCGTGGCGGTGCCGTATACCCAGCGCAGGGAGGCTTCGCCGAGCACTTTTTCGCGTTCTTGCTGCCCGGTGTACCGATTGATGAAGATGATGCCGTCGTCGTCCATGATGCCGTTTTCGGGATTCTAGCAGAACCGGAGAATTAAGGCAAGAAAAACAGTTACATAACCCCCATGACTGGAATCGGGGGATACGCATTTCTGAGGGAGAAACTGTTATGGGAGAAAAATGTCAGTTTATTTTTCAGCGTTTTTTAGAATTTTTGGCACTGCGTCAAAAAAGTCGCGTGATGACGGACAGAGGCGCACCAGCCATCAAGAGTTGTGGTAATATGTGGTTGGAATGAAAATAATACCAACTCTTGAAATGAAGGGCTGGCGCGCCTCTGCGTCAGATTG
>JAFUQZ010000055.1 GCA_017472085.1 Akkermansia sp.
AGAAGGGTATCTGTCGCTGCTGCCGGGTATACTCAATCTCTCTACAGAGAAGACGGGAGGCAAGAAAGTCGCCCTGTGAGCAGGAGAACCCCTCGCATGTAAGCCCCCTCAGGCTACAAGCCTTTTGGTTGAATGCTTACCATTTTTCGAAAACAGGTGCTCCGCAATTTCATCGTTGGAGCAGGATTATCATACCGGCTCAGGTCGATAAAAAAGCGGCGCGGCAAAATCTGCACGCGCCACTCATTGCAAAGAGTCGTTTGTATGCTATCCCTCACGCCTCGTCGGCCTCTCCGAGCAGCTCGGTCATGAGGCCATCGGGATCGGTATGAACGGATTCACGGGTGGACAGGTTCTTGAGCTCTACCTCCGGGTACTCGGCACCGATGATGACAGCATAGCGAGCACCTATTTTCTCTGCGCGCTTGAGCTGGTTGCCCATCTTGGCAGGAGACAGCGGTAAATCCACACGCACCCCGGCATCGCGCAGGGCTGAAGCCAGGCCGAGCATCTGCGGGCGCATCTCCGGCGCGGCCAGCACCAGGCAGACATCGCAGGCGTTGGGTTTGAGCGCGGCATCGCGCAGGGCACGAGCTGCGGGACAGGCCTCTATCAGGTGAGCAATGACAGCATCACCCATGGCAAAACCCGTTGCAGGCATATCTACTGCTCCGTTGGAAAGGGTTGCCACCAGGCCATTGTAACGACCGCCGCCGGCCACGGCACGCAGACTGCGGCCTTTGTCAAAAATCTCGAACACCAGCCCGGTGTAGTACGCCAGGCCGCGCACAACATGCAAATCCAGCTGCACGTACTCTGCCAGACCGCGAGCCTCCAGCTCTGCCAGTACGGCATCATAGCGGGGGGAGCATCCGGCCGGAGGATTCTGTATGAATGTCACCAAATCCTCACGCTTCATGCCGAACGCATCCAGTTTCTCCTGACAGGCTTCCGGACGGTCACGCTCAAACTTGTCAACCACGGCCAGGAAATCCCCCACGCGCTCCTCAGACACGCCGTTCTCCGCAGCATAGCGCAACCAGACCTCGCGGTCGCTTACCCGCACCACAAAATCCTCGGAGGTGAATCCGAACTCGCGCATGCAGTCGATTGCCAAGGCAATCAGTTCGGCATCGGAGCCCTCCCCTGCCTCGCCCAGAATATCGGCATTAAACTGCACAAATTCGCGCAAACGGCCTTTCTGCGGCTTCTCATAGCGGAAGCAGGAGCCTATCTCAAACCACTTCAGCGGCTTGGTATACTCGCGCTGATAGGCGGCGGCTATGCGCCCCAGAGAGGCAGTCAGCTCCGGGCGCACCGTAATATCGCGCTCCCCCTGGTCTGTAAAGCGGAAGAGCTGGGTGGGCAGCTCGCCGCCGCTCTTTTTCAGGTACAAATCCGTGGCTTCAATTGTGGGGGCTTCCCATTCCACAAAGCCATAGCGATGCGCCACACGGCGCCACGTGTTGAACAGGTAGTTGCGAAAGGCGCATTCCTGCGGTGCAAAATCGCGGAACCCCGGCAGCGGCTGAAAACGTGCATCTGGCATAGCTCAATCTGGTATACTGAAAATGTGTTACGCCGCTCATTATACCCCAATCTCGCCGTCAGGCAAGCGCAGAACTCCCGCAAGACACGAAAAAAGGCTTCCGAAATCGGAAGCCTTTTCGAAAATTGCCGCAAGCAGCGAGGATTGCTTACTTGGCGCGGTAGTACTGGTAGTGAACGCGCTCGTCGATGGCAAGAGCCTCACGCACCGTGCGGATGACGGTGGGCTCAGCCTCAAAGGCGAAGAGCATGTACTGACCGAACTTCAGGTGGTCAGACTCATAAGCGAACTCACGACGACCCACGTTGGTAACGCCGGAAACCTTGGCGCCTGCAGCCTCAAGCTGCTGCTTCATGGCGGCGGTCAGCTCATCGAGGGTGGCAGAGCCCTTCATGTTCAGAACGATCAGTGCTTCGTACTTTCTCATAACTATCTGTTGTGTAAAATGACTTGCTTGCGCAGTTGCGGTGGCATAGGATGCACCTTTTTGGCACAGATTGCAAGCCTAAAGTGTGTTTTGTGTTAAAAAAAACGCATTTTCTTCTCTCTTTCCCCCTCAGTATTACTGAAAAACCCCGGCCGGAAAGGTCGGGGTTGTAACAAGTGTTTTGCCTATCATTAAATCAGCTTGAGTCGCACCAGGTCTTGGGTATCGATGAGACCCACCGGCTTCTTGTCGGAATCCAGCACCACCAGGTCGTCAATGCGGCGGTCGCGAAGGGCCTTGACGGCCACGATGGCCAGCTTATCGGCTTCCACATACACCGGATTCTTTGTCATGATATCACGCACGGGCTGAACACCGCATGAGGGATCTTTCTGGTAGGCTCGGGCAAAATCGCCGTGGGTGAACACACCGGCAAGAGAACCGTCCTCATGCACCAGAATGCAGGCGCCCACGCGGGCCGTGGACATGGCGATGATGCAGTCCATGATGGAGGAAGTCTCCGGCAGCTTGGCAAACTCTGTACGCATGATATCGCTGATGCGGGTGAGCAGCGCACGCCCCAGTGAACCACCGGGATGACTGCGGGCAAAGTCTTCCTTGGTGAAATTCTGCGCTTCCAGCAGAGCCATGGCCAGAGCATCCCCCATCACCAGCATGGCGGTGGATGAGGATGTGGGTGCCAGGTTCAGAGGGTCGGCCTCACGCTCCACGTGGGTATTGAGCACCACATCGGAGAGCTGGGCAAGTGTGGAGTTCGGTTTGCCGGTCATGCCGATGATGGAAATGTCAAAGCGCTTGAGGAAAGGCATGAGGGTGAGCAATTCCGCAGTCTCGCCGGAATAGGACATGGCGATGCAGGCATCACCGTCCTGCACGATACCCAGGTCTCCATGCAGGGCGTTCATGGTATCCAGCACCACGGAGGGGGCACCGGTGGAAGTGAGGGTGGCTGCAATCTTATCGCCGATGAGTCCACTCTTACCCACGCCGACAATGATAATCTTGTGGCCGGAATTAATCGCCTTGCGCATGGCCTCTACGGCCTCATCAAAGGAATTATCAAGCTCATTACCAATAACCTTGAGAGCCTCGATTTCGTCCTCGAATACCTTTTTACCGCGAATGATATGGCTGATCATAACTGTAGAAGAAAAAGTGTTTCTATGCTCTCAGTCTAACACAAGCGGGCATGGGCTGCAATGAAAAAAGCCTGCATCTACGCGAAAGATGAGAAAAAACATCAAAAATCAAACATTCCCTGCTGAGGAGACCGGCGGGAAAAAGGCTGTGGCGAGGTCTGCGAATCTATCCACTCCAGGAGAAGAGCAACCACGGCAGACTGCTCATCCGGCGTCAATTCCCGGCCCTGCGGAATACCGTGCCACCTGTGCAGACAACGGCGGCAACAACAGGCACAGGCATGCTGAGCCTTGAACACCGGGTGTCCGCGCATAGGGGTCTGGTGGCCGTCTCGAACAGGATAGGCCGGAGACAGCCGTTGACGGATAAAATCGGCGGCATGAGCCCGCAGCTTCTCCATACCTATGCGCCGGATATACGCCGCATCTTCCGCAGAAAGACGAAAACGACGGTGAAATGAAGACTGCATCAACCCGGATAGAGGAGCAAGCATAAAAGAAAGGAAACCGCCGGGTCGGGAAGACGCAGGCGGTTTCGAAAAATGGATACACTTTTCTGCAACAATCAGTTGTTCACTCGGCCCAGGTAAGTGCCGTCTTCCGTCTTCACGGAGATGCGCTGACCGGGATTGATGAACAGGGGCACCTGCACCACCAGACCGGTGGTCATCGTAGCGCTCTTGTACACGTTGTTGGCAGAATTACCCTTCACACCCTCGGGAGCCTCGGCAACCTCCATGGTAATGGCGGCAGGCAGCTCGATGGAGCAAACGATTTCATCGGTAAAGAGCAGCACGTAGGTCTCGCCCTCAATGAGGTAGTCCTTGACGGGCTCAACGATGTCCTCGCTCACGCACACGTCCTCATAGGTCTCCGTGTTGAGGAAGTGATACCCCATGCCGTCCACATAGGAGAACTCCATCTCCTCACGGCTGAGCATCACACCTTCCAGGAAATCGTTGGAAGTGAGGCGCAGGTTATAATCCTTCTTGGTAGCAATGCTGCGGATGGTCATCTGCACATAGGAAGCCATGCGGGGGGGAGTCTTGAGCTGGCTCTCACGCACAACGCAGATATCGCCGTTGTAATTTACGGCGTGACCTTTGCGGAGCTGAATAACGGGAACTTTTGCCATAGCGGGCGGAGACTAGCAGAGTCTCACACTTTAGTCAAGCTTTTTCTCTCTCAACAACCACAGCCTGCGTTATTATTATACTCAACCGGGCCTGCATCGCCAGCGGGAAAACCATTTCTCGCCGGGCCGGGCTCTTCGCTTGACTGATTCCGAATCCCTGCTATAACGGTGACTCCATCCATTTTACCTCATTTCCGACACGTATCAGCTGGGATAATTCATTAACATCTTTCGCTGACAAGCGTATACACGATGGAAGCCCATCATCCGAGGCGCTCACAATCACACCATCGGCCAATCGTAAGGACTTATCGGCAACTGCACTTTGTGCTGCCTGTTGAGGAATTTTCTTGCCCTGTATATATGATTCACGGGAGGAAACCGTTGTTGCAGAGTTACGAGAAATATTCTCAGAGATTCCTTTGATTGCTTCAATTTTATACGATGCCACCAGAGATTCGCCATCCCATACGGTCAGCTCGTTCAATGCAAGGTATATCTCTACCCTCAGCGACATTTCGATGTATACAAGTTTCTGTCCCACTTTTAACGCGGAAGGGGTCACCAACCCATTGTACAGCATCAGCAAGTCTGTAGGACACTTTGTTGAGCTTGCAATTTTGGGCAAAGTATCCCCCCGCTTGACGGTATACACCGAAGAATACGGATGCATCCGGGATAAATATCGAACAACATTCACTCGACCCGTAATTTTTCTTGCTTCCACGCCGGCAACCCCCGAATCGTGGACAAAAGGCTGTAGTAGGTGGACCGCCTCTCCCCACTTTTGTTGAGCCAAAAGGTTACGAGCCTGCTCCAGCTCATCGGGCCGACGCGGCCAGAGAGAATAATTATCCTGCGCCAATGTAGTGGCAAAGGCACTACAACATACCACGGCGCTTAAAATCGAATACGTTAATTTCATGTGACTGTTGAATCATTTCCACCATAAAACGCAGCAGGGATACCTCCCATGCATCGTCCGCTCCACTTATAACGGCACGCAATGGATCACCGGAATCCAATGCGTCCTGAACCACCCGCTCCGACACAACACGGATGTCATCATGCACAAGTTCTTCCTGTACATCCGAGCGACTGAAGCGAAAACCATATTTGAACAAGGCAGGCGTTGCCATGCCCTGCGCTTTCATCCACTCAAAAAAACGAGATACACCGGGCGAAAATCCGTCCATTTCAATACCAACCATATCGGCCGGCCTCAATATCCTGGGGCGAGATGCCTCCACCCATCCGCTGCGAATTCGACATACTCCCACAACATCCTGCAATTCGGTTACCATGCAGAAGT
This sequence comes from Akkermansia sp., assembly GCA_017472085.1. Classification (GTDB taxonomy): domain Bacteria; phylum Verrucomicrobiota; class Verrucomicrobiia; order Verrucomicrobiales; family Akkermansiaceae; genus Akkermansia. Next base: position 5,584 of record JAFUQZ010000055.1, read on the forward strand.
TAAACCGAGTATCTCCAAATGTGTCTATACGCCGATCCGGAGCATACAAAACCCGTGTATGCCGCATTACATAATCAATATCGGCGGGAACGTCCATGTAATGTGCCTGCGCAACTCTCAGGGGATGAGAAAAAAGCGGCTCCCCAGGTTTATCTGGTGGAACCGCCCGGAAAAAAGCTAGGCAGCCTGATCAGGCCTGATTCTCTTTGATGTAGGCAACCACGTCAGCCACAGACTTAAGCGTCTCGGCCTTTTCGTCCGGCACCTCAATGGAGAACTTGTCCTCGAAAGCCATCACGAGCTCAACGGTGTCAAGAGAGTCGGCACCAAGATCCTCGATAAACTTAGCGTCAGAGGTCACCTTTTCGATGTCAACGCTGAGCTGCTCAGCGATGATTTCCTTTACCTGTGTTTCGATATTATCAGACATAAGTTGTGACTGTTTTAGGTGGCATCATTGTAGCGTGTTCCTGGCAGAGATGCAACAAAAAATTTAAGATAAACGAAAAAAAATAGAGTCAGCTCTCAGTTTTTACAAATCGAGCGAGTCCGCGAAAAGTAAGAAGCGGGTCAAGCTGATTTATCTCGGGCAGGCATCTCGCCGCCCAATCGGCATCTCCCCCCGTAGCAATTACAAAGGGACGAGTCCCTATTACGGTTTCAATATCTGTCAGAATTCCCCGCAGCATTCCCCGACCGCCGGATTCCATACCGGCCCTTATGGCCTGTTCTGTATTTTTTCCGACATATGCAGTATTGGAAGTACATGTATCTTCAAGCCGGGGCAGCAAGGCGGTACGAGAAGCCAGATACTCTTTGAAAACAGATAATCCGGGAGTTATCATTCCGCCCATGTACCTCGGTTTCCCGCAATGGTCGCTTACGATGACGTCAAAGGTCACGGCCGTCCCCAAATCAATGGCAACAGCGGGAAAACGATTCCAAAAAAGTGTACCTATGACATTGGCAATGCGGTCTGCCCCAAGAGTTGCCTTCCCTTCATAATGGGAAAAATCAACAGGTAAATCTTCACCAATCGTGACAAACTTGACAGGACAAGAGAAAGCGTGCCTCAGCACTACTGCCGCTGCAGGGACTACAGATGAAATGCATACGGAGGAAAACGACCACCCGGAAAGAACGGTCTGGAGAAGGTCTTGCGCTATTTGCCCGGTCGGCACAACTCGCACTTCATTGCCAACAATCCCATCGCGTAACAAGCGAAACTTGGTTCTGCTGTTTGAGTTGTCAATCAGCAAAGTTGTATTCCGATTATTCATCTCTTATTAAGGTGCGATTCTATCACATCAACTATCGCGCGAGCGCCGAATGCCCTATCCCGACGGAGAAGCATCTTTTGTCTCATCTGCTTCCACCCGGATGCACCATTGCACATCAGGCCGGTAACAGCTGCACACAGTTCACCGGTTTCTCCGGCCCAAACACCGGTCTCATCGCGCAACACCAACTCCAGGTTACCTTGTTCCTGCCCGGGAAGTGCATAATTCACAATTATCGGCACCGCTGCGGCATAACATTCAAAAATAGTGGCTGCTCCGGCTTTACCTATGTACAAGTGAGCCCACCTCAGCAACTCGTCCATTTTTTCGGTCGAATGAAGTAGTGTCAGTTTCCCGGAATGATGAAAACCGGGCAGTCGTCTTTTCAATGCTCTATACTTATCTCCGGCCAACAATGTAATCTCCGCACATGGAAAGAGCGCAGATAATCGCAACACCTGCTGAATTGTTGCACGAACGCCAAGATATGCACCGTAAACAATTCGGAACTCCTGAGACGAAGGGACGGTCTGTATTACTGATTTCAAAAATTGCTGACGGACAGGAAAGCCGGAAGAAAAAATGATATCATCTGCCAAACCGTAGCGCTGAATTAACGCATTTCTTGAATACTCATCAGGTACAAACAGCAACTCAGCCTTAGACTTTATCCACGGCTTGCTGATTTCCAGAGAATCCGTGACAACTACGGCACAAAGGACACTTGTTGTACCGCGCGCTCTCAGATAATCAACCATATACGCAAAAAGCGGATATGTGCACACGACCACATCCGGTCGCCATGAAACAAGAAGCTCCGCGATCCTTTCAGTCGCCGTTCGAATTCCGGGACACGTAACCTTAGAACTCCAATCAGCAGTATCTGTCTGAGAATAGGCCATAGCCCAAAGCCACGGTGCCCTGCGCACGCATAACTGATAATACGCCTTTGTAAGCGTATACAGTCCACTCGAATCCGCCTCACATGGATCTTCCACTCTGACTTTAATGCCTCGACTGAGAAGCTCCTGAGCAATGCCTTCCGCAGCAGAGCGATGCCCATGACCATATCCAACAGTCAAAATCAATGCCTTTTTCATTTGTCGAGGTATAAAAAAAGCTCCGACCAGCGACCTGAACGGAGCTTGATTTAGCTTGCTGTCAGAGTTACGGACCGACAGTTCGCGGACGCCCTTCAAACGGAGGACGGCGTGGCACAAAAATCACATCATTGGGCATGAGCTTGATGGATCTGTCACGCGCACTGAAATAGTCATACGTACGAGTCACTGTGCCTCGCGTAATCTGAATCTTGCGTGAACCATGGTCAGAAATATCGCCACACTCAATAAGAGCCTGAATCAGAGTAATGCCCTCACGGTATGGCAAATTCTTCTTAGCCTGCACGTACCCGGTAACCTGAACGAAACGCGCTTCAAGATCTTCACCCTTATGCCCCACACGAGCGATGACGATGGGGTCAGTATATATCTTCTGCGCAATATACTGCGAACGCACCATATCCTCTACCTGGCGTGCCGTTTTACCAAGCACACTCATGCGGGAATCAAGGAACGGCAGCAGTATCGTCCCGTCAGAACGGCTGACCTGATATTCACCATCGACATTAGCAGCTTCACCCGAAGGCAAGTTCTTAAATATCAGAACCACCTTGGAGCCTCGTATCACGCGAGGCTCAGTTGTTGCGTCCTGTGCCAATACCGGCAAGGATACAGCAATAAAAGCAAACAATCCGATAAGTATATTTATGAAGTTTTTCATTAAAATAATTAGATAGGATTTATATTAGTAGATGTCCTCTTCAGAAGCTGTATCAGAAGTCACAGACTTTTCAGCGCGTCCGTCTTTCTTTGCAACTCTGTGCTGCGTTTTTTCACCGCCACGATCTTCCTGAGCATAGTAGCTATAGTAAGTAGTATAGTACTGATACTGCGAATCATTATTGATATCAACATTATTAAGAACAAGTCCCATAATGCGACCACCGGCAGAAAGCAACACATTCTTGGCTCTCACCAGAGCACTAAGCGGCATCTTTCTCGGCTGAAGCACAAAGAGAGAAACATCAGCCCGATTCACCAGCAGAGATGTGTCACTTACACCCAGCAAAGGCGGCGTATCTATCAGAATCACATCAAAACGCTTCGAGACCTCAGAAAGTAACTGATCCATACGCTGAGAAGTAATGAGACCACTAGGATCCGAGGTCTTCTTACCGGCAGGCATGAGATACAAGTTCGGATTACTGGTGCGGAACACCACTTCTGACAAGGCTCTGCCGTCAGCAAGGTAATCAGCGAGCCCAACATCAGCCTTCAACTCTGCATAACGCGACAAACGGGGACGACGCATATCGGCATCAATCATCAACGTACTGTAACCTGCCTGAGCAAACACGCAAGCAAGATTCAGCAAGGTCAGAGTCTTGCCTTCACCGGCATTTGCAGAAGTCACCGCAAAAGTCGAGGCCTTGTACATCTCTCTCTTCAACTCGACATTGGCGCGCAAAATACGATATGCCTCAGCATCTGGGCTATCCGCACCCTGCAACAAAAGCACACCGGCATCCTGGGGAATCACACCCAGCACAGGCAATCCAAGACTGCGCTCAGCATCCTCCAGAGATTTGATTGACGTATCGAAATAATTGAATACAAATGCCGTAATCACGCCGGCAATAATTCCCAAGACAGCACCGGCCAACAAGTTAAGTCGAAAATTCGGACTACAGGGAGTAGTGGCAACCACAGGTTGTGTGTAGATCTCAATACTGGTACGCGGCGCCATCATGCGCATTTTATCTGCGATGTAATCATTCTCAAGTTTATCGTAGCGTGCCTTTTCGGCAGCATATTCCTGCAAGGCGTCCTTTACCTTCTGATCCTCAAGACTCTTGTTACGCAAACGCTCCTTTGCCTGCTCACTACGATTGGTTACATCCTGCAATTCTGCCTGTTTGACCTCTATCTGATCCACCATGGCATCACGCATACCAATAAGCTCATCGTTCAGCTGCTGGAGTGTATTTTTGTGCTGCTCATCCATGCGGATAATATTGGGATGTCTCTCTCCGTACCCCGCTAACAGCATTTGTGATTTCTCATCAGACTCCTTCAGATATTGTTCATTAAGCTGTCGAACCCGATCAGAGCAATAGGATTCTGCTGTCAGCAGACCTGTTCTGGTTACATAATCCCGCAACTCTTCATCTTTTAAATCCTGCAGCTTCGTCACATGAACCCGCATCTGGGCTATCTCTGACTCCAACTTTTCACGAGCAGCAACCAGAGTAGCATAGCTCTGTTCTTCAGAGCCGGCAGAAACAGGAGTGGAATGCACTCCATCCTGTGACCACATGTTCTGAATATATTTACCGGAACGTATATACTGTCTGACAACATCAGCCTTGCGTTCAAGCTCATCCTGACGAGAACGCAACACCTCGTATCTCTTATCAATTGCCTCCTTGATAATAGCCCGCTCCTTTTCGTCGCGCAATTCTTTATAGCAATCAACGACAGCAGAACATATCTGTTGGGCCAACAATGGATCCGTGGTCTTTGCCTCCACATCGACAAGATTTGTCAACGCACGGGGCGAAATCGAGACCATGCGCCGCAAATCATTTACAGCTTCAATCTCGGACATACTCCATTCCCGAGCAAGATCCAGCTTATTTACGACTGCCGACAAATTCTGCTGAGACACCATGATTTCATATTGTGTCTCCAGATAGGCATCGCTCTCATTGAGCACACTAAAAATCGGGTTGCGCTCCTGTGTCGTTGCGACATTAATGATATCCCGGGGAGGGATAATCTCAATAGTGGAAATACTGGAGTATTTGGGCTGCTGCAACTTCGTAATGATAGCACAACTGGCAAAAACAAGCAGGAACACCAACAGGGCTACCTTCCAATAGTTCCGGAAAATCTGAAAATAATCCTGAACATGCAATGACGCCTCCGATTGTAATGATTGGCTATTATTCTTATCCATAGACGAAAATTTTAGATACAATTAGTGGGAGCACGCACAACGCACCCCCACCAAAGGAAATCAGAAGTTATACGTTACACCCGCCGAAACATTCCATCTATCCGAGGATTCTTCAGCAAAACCATCGTATTCGCGTGAAAGATCTGAATAGCTCACATTAACGGAACCACGCAACTGACGGGTAAATGCGTAGTCAAGACCTGCACTAATTTCATACCGAGCGCACGTATAGGATCTGGCACCGCGGGAGGCATCAGAACGATCTGTAATAATGTAGGCAGCTCCGAATGAATATGTCACATCAGGAGAAAGGATATAGCTAATCCTCGTACCAAAACGCACCGTCTGATTCTTAAGGTAGGTCTGTGCTCCCGAACCATAGCTCGTGTACGAACCAGCGTTCTCGTCAGCGTACGAAACATACACACGGGCATTCAGCCCTTCGGAAAGCTTACGGTTATATGAAATCTTACCGCACGGACTGTATATCGTATCTTGAGGATACACGCGAGCTGCTACACCGATATCACCTCCCAGCGTGGAAAACGGATCCAGCGCACGCTGGAAACCAACAGACACAACATACCGATCGGAATTCAGCCCTTCCTTACGAAGCTCTCGGGTATAAGAGAGGTCGAACTTATACGTCATAATAGAAGACTCTCTGTAGCGAGCGCCTACACCTGCCTCGATGTAATAACGGTTATCTGACTGCTCCTCAGACTCCGTATACGTGACCATACGAAAAGCAAGATTCGCATTCAAGCTCCATCTGGAATCCAGAGCGTGAGAATACACATTCACCTGAGACAACGACAGCATGTCACCTATGCAATATGCAGGGGAATAACCGTCAGCATAATCAGGCTGCGGACTGTACGTTGCATACAACGAGGACGACAAGGTATTTGCGGAATCAAACGCGTGTACCATACCTGCGCTGACCATACAGTCTCCTCGTGTCTCCGCAGCCGTTGAATTATCGTCTATTCCGGTATAATACGTAAAACCAAGTCGCACGTTGTAGTTAAGCTTGTTAACGGACTCCATGTCGGCATATTTAGCACCAATGGACGCATTCACGTACGGTGATTCATCAGCGTTGCGATATGACCAGTCTACGTTCGAATCATAGCCTACGCGCAATGAAGCAGAATACTTGATATTGTACGACTCCGGCAAGCCCACCATCGGAGCCGTATCATACAGGGAATATGCGCCACCCATCGTAGCACAAACTCCACTCAACAATAAACTCTTATAAAAATACGATTTCATACTTTTCAACGCTTCACCACTTATCTAAGACCACTCACAGGACCGGGAGAGGGTAACACGGGATACACCGGCACATCAGGGGGGAGTGCCTGTATAGCATTTCCCGGAGCAATGCCATCATTCATTTCCAACTGCCCCACCACAGACTGAACATCCTCAGGCTTAACGTTGGCACCACCGACCAGCGACGGAATATCCCCGGGAGTCATCGAGGGAACAGCCAGCAGAAGAGCATCACTCAGCAACATAAACTCTGCACGAGACCAGCTATCACGAGAAGCCAAAGCATCCATGAAAATCAAAGCAGCATTCGCAGGATCAGCCTTAGCGGCCTCATACACCATCTTGGCTATTTCCTCAACAGACAAATTGCGAGGAAATACCGAGCCGGTCTTTTCACCACCGGCATAAACCTGCTGAACAGGTGCAAACACACCCAGGCAAAGCACAATCGCGAGACAACGTAACACTTTCATAGCTAATCAAGTCTAGGTTGGAAGCGGGTAGCGGGAATCGAACCCGCATGGCCAGCTTGGAAGGCTGGAGCTTTGCCATTAAGCTATACCCGCATCTGAGATACGGGCGTAATTTAGCACAAACATGTACTCTTGGCAAGACTAATTTTTACACAAACTATTTTTTTTGCATTTTTTCTTCATTTCTGTCATCATAACGCTCTTTTCTTGACAAAATCGAACAATTCCCCTAGAATATCGGCATCAAATGCGGGCGTCGTTCAATGGTAGGACGCGTGCTTCCCAAGCATGAGACACGGGTTCGATTCCCGTCGCCCGTATCAAAAGAGCGGCTGTCCAGCCGCTCTTTTTTTTGTTACCACAACTGAGGCAAATTCAATACAACCGCGCAAATACCCATTATCAGATTGGCCACAGCGTGCATCAGAATAACCGGCAACAGGCACCGTGTATGCAGCACCAGCAGATAGGCAATAGAGCCATACACGAAAGCACCGGCGTAATCCACAGGGTTATGAGCAAACATGAACGCTGCCGTAACGACGAGGTATGACAACCAACTCCCCTGCCCCAACGGAACATTCTGAGGAAAATCGCGATTAATACACCAGCGCGTCAGGTAGCCGCGCCAGAACAATTCCTCAACTATCGGAACAATCAAAGCAGCGCGGGCAAAGCGAAAAGCATATTCTATCCGGACAGCCACCGTATTTTCGCCAAAAACAAGCCCAGGGTCAAACCCTCCCTCATTCGGAATCCAGCCAGCCAGGTAAGGAATCAACCAAACAGCTATGCCAGTAACGCCCGCCAATACTCCAAGCAAGCAAGAGCCGAATGTTGCTTTCCAGTTAACGCCTTTTCGAATGAACCAAATATACCCTGCACAGGCCACCACCTGCAACGGATATATCAGCATTTCGGGAGCACGCTGATACCACGGAGCAGAGGGATGATTCCACTTCCAGCACCCCTCAGCAACAAACAGTAAAAGACTGAATGCAAGAAAAACGAGAAACGGGCCTACGCAGACACGAAACAGCGTAGCCTCTCCCTTTGCCATTTGCCGGGAGCTCATCACTTGTTAGCTCTCATTTTTCACGCTCAAGCTGCTCACAAAAACGAGCCATCTTGTCGCATGCCTCTTCCAGCAGGCTGTACGCCGTTGCATAGCAACAGCGCAGATAGCCCTCACCGCAGGCACCGAAAGCTGTCCCCGGAACAGCAGCAACCTTATGCTCTGTCAGCAAACGCATGGCAAAATCCTTGGACGAGATACCAAAGCGCTGAACGCTCGGAAACGTGTAGAACGCCCCTCCGGGCATGTGGCAATCCAGCCCCATATCGTTAAAGCGACCCACCACATAATCTCGGCGCATGTGGTAGCTGTCGCGCATCTCCTGCATGGCAGACACCCCATTCTTCAACGCCTCAATACCGGCCTCCTGAGAGGTGATAGTCGGGCAAATCATCGTATAGGAATGAATCTTCATCATCTGCTCAATGAGCTCATGAGGACCGCAGGCATAACCCAGGCGGAATCCGGTCATGGCAAAAGCCTTGGAGAACCCGTGCAGCAGCAGCGTGCGCTCCTTCATACCGGGAAGAGATGCGATGGACACATGTTTCACACCGTCATAGCGCAACTCGGAATAAATCTCATCCGTCAGCACGAACAGGTCATGCCGGATGCAGATATCAGCTATCGCTTTGAGCGTTTCCAACGGAGCAATGGAACCTGTCGGATTGGTGGGGAAGTTCAGCATCAGCACCTTTGTTTTCGGTGTAATCGCTTCTTCCAGACGGGCGGGATTCAACGCAAAAAGATCATCTATACTTGTCTCCACCACTTTCGGGATACCATAGCAGAGGGAGACCGAAGGAGCATAACTGACATAACAGGGCTCATGATAAAGAACCTCATCCCCGGGATTGATGAGACAGCGCAAGGCCAAATCAATCGCCTCACTCACACCGACTGTCGGCAAAATCTCACAGAGCGGGTCATAGGAAACATTAAAAAATCCTTCCACATACGTTGCAATAGCGCGGCGTAATGACTCAAGCCCGTAGTTACTGGTATAGGTTGTGTGTCCCTTTTCCAGCGATGTAATGGCCGCTTCGCGGATATTCCAGGGAGTCACGAAATCCGGCTCGCCCACTCCCAGCGAAATGATATCCTTGCTGCCGGTCACTAAATCAAAGAACTCACGAATTCCCGAGCGGGGCAAATCCGTCACCTGTTTGGAAAGCATGCGATTCCAGTTCATGGAAAAAATTAATTGAAATTCAAATCAGGGAGCAACAATCAGGCGCTCGTGCATCTTCTCCTCCTCAAAAAGGAGACCGTTATTCTTGTAGGTTTTAAGCCGGAAATGCGTTGCCGTGGAGATGACACCGTCTGCCCCGGAGAGCTTCTCACTCACAAAGCGAGCCACTTCCAACAACGAGCGAGCCTCCACCATCACCAACAAATCAAATCCACCGGAAATCAGATAACAATGCCTCACCTCCGGGAAACGGGAAATACGCCGAGCCAGTTTATCAAAACCACCGCCACGCTCAGGCGTGCATCGAACCTCAATAAAGGCAGACACCCCTTCCTCATCATCATTCACAATCGTGCGGTAGCCCACGATACGCCCTTCCCTCTCCAGAGCCGCGCGGCGCTCGGCAACGGATTCGGCACTCAAGCCCAAGCGCTCCGCAATCTGCTGATCGCTCAAGCGCGCATCTGCCTCCAGCAACTTAAGAAGAGCATCCTGTGTCATAACGTAGCAATCATAGCACTCGGCAACCGCAAGTCAAGCTCATTACTTGCCATATATCACATATCGCATTCGGACAAAATTATGCACACCGAAATGCAAAAATTAGGAGCAGAAAAGAATAGCAAGGACAAAAATGCACACTATAATGTGTGTATGGGCTTAAAAATAAAACAACAGGACGCTATAGTTCTGCTTCTTCAGGCAA
>JAFUQZ010000056.1 GCA_017472085.1 Akkermansia sp.
GCGCCCGCGTTGCGGGCTTACCCCCGGCTATGATTCCCGCGCCCTCCGGGCTGCGATTCTTTTTCACTACCGCCGAAACGGCGGTAATTTCGCTATCCACACAGTGGATAATTTCGCTTGAGCCGCAGGCGAGAATTTCACTGCCAGAACGGGCAATTTCACGTGCGGGCAACGCCCGCACATCTTCCTCGGCGAATTTCAGAGCCGGGGCGACAGCTGGCAGGTGCAGAGCGCGTAGCCCCTGTTCCGCGAAGAAAAAGAAATGGAACCCAGGGAACCAGTGGTGACAGAAAGCGAGGCTTTGCAATATGCCCGTAAATAATTGAAAATCCACGTAGGAGAAATTCTATCGCCGCCGTTTTGCGGGGCTTTTGAATTTGGCGGGCATGCGGCCGCAGGGCTCCCCCGAGTTTTTCGAAATCCCCGAATTGAAAACATTTTCGCGCAGCGCAGCGAACGTTGAATTCGTTAATCGTAATTTTCAAATTGCCGGGCAAATTTTCGGGTTATGTAAGGGAAAAACGCGCCTTTCTCATTTCCGTTATTGCAATCAGAAAGGAAATGTGATAAAGATATCATGTCTCTACACATTAAATTTTCAACAAAGACATGGCCACTCCTAAATTGAAAACAAACGCTGCGCCTGCCGCGCCGCGCCGCTCTCTCGTCAGTTCCGGAACCGCGCCTGCCACCCGTGTCAAGCTCAAGGGCTCGGACGGCAAAGCCATTCAGCCGAAGAGTAAACTCGCAGCCCCCGCCGCAGAGAAGACGAAGACCCCGGCACCTGCCGCTGAGAAGGCTTCTGCACCTGAGGTGAAGAATGATACCGCCGCCGCTGAGGCCGCCGCCAAGGCTGCTGCTGAAGCAGAGGCCGCTGCTGCCGCCAAGGCCGCAGAGGAAGAGGCTGCGCGTCAGGCTCAGGCTCAGGCTGAATACGAGCGACAGATGGAGGAATACAACCGCCAGATGGAGGAGTATAATCGCCAGATGGCCGAATATCAGGCTGCTCAGGCTGCTGCGGAGGCTGCTGCTGTGGCGGAGGCGGAATCCCCGGAAAACGCCGTTGCCGTGGAACAGGCTGCTGCGGAAGCGGTGGAAGCCGCTCAGGAGCTGGAGACTGCTGAGCCTGCCCCTGCGGCAAAAGTGAAATCTTCCCGTCCGGCAGGAAAGACGGGAGCTCTGGTTTCCGGCAAGCCGGCCGGAACAACCGGCCCGAAGAAAAAGAAGAAGAAGGCTGCTCCCGAGCTGACGCCCGAGGAGGAAGCCGCCGAGGCTGAGGCGGCCGCCCGCGATGCTTATCTCGCTGAGCTGGAGCGCCAGGCTGCTGCCGTTCCCGTGTGGAAGAAGCTTCCTTTCATCATCGGATGCGGTGTCCTGCTGCTCTCCGCAGGCGTCTGTACCTGGTATGTCATCAACGAGAATGCCAAGCAGGAACGCATTGAACGGCATCGCGCCTACATCAAGACTCTGCTGCTGCGCGCCCAGGATATCAACCAGAAAGGCGTGGATACGCTGGCCGATGCCAAGGCCAAGGGCGTGGACATCACCTGCACCCGCAAGGATGCAAAAGCGCTCATGGAGGTGATCGTTGATCCCTACGTGAAGAGTGAGACCGGTTCCAACCTCTATGGCAAGGACCCCATCAAGACCGTGGGTTATACCTCCTGCCTGTTGCTGGGCCTTGCTGCTGAAAGCGACCCGGAAATCTGCAAGTACATCTTCGATATTGTCGGCAAGAAGTGCGACAAGATTGATTCCGGCCTCTTCCGCTGGCTCATGCAGCGCATCGCTGTTGCCGGTAACAATGAGGTGAATGTCTACCTGCGCAAGCTGGCGGCAGATGTGGACGCCAAACCCCAGTGGGGTGGCAAGACCAGGGCACTTGCTGCGGTCTGGGAATGCATCGGGCTTCGTGTCGGCAAGAGCGATGTGCCGGAGCTGATTGCCCTGCTCAGCAATGAAAACACGGATAAGCAGCTGGCTCACACGCTCAGCATCTGTCTGGATAACATCCTCCGCATGATGGATGACAGCGAGAAGGCTGAAAAGGCTTCCATCGGCAACCAGATTTTCGAAGGACTCAATGAAAAACTGCGTGAGGATTGCTGCACTATCATGGCCAAGGCCTGTTCCGACAAGGCGCTGGCTCACTATAAGAGCGAGCTGAGCGACAAGTCGAAGTGGAACAACGTCAACCTGACTTTCATCAGCTACTGGGGCGATGATGAGATTCTGGACTATGTGCTGGAATTGCAGGAAATGGCCAAGGGCAGCAAGGACCACGAGGATGATATCAAGCTTGTTATCTCCACCGTTTTCCGCCAGAACCGCGAGCGCTCGGATGCCGATGCGGAGAAGATTCTCAACCTGTTCTGCGAGGCTCCCTTTGCTGATACCTCCAAGGTGCAGGACCTCATCAACAAGTCTGACCCCGACAGCGCCCTCTTCATCGGTGAAGGCCCGGAGCTGGATAAAATCATGGAGGAGCGTAAGACTCTGGAGCAATCCCGCAAGGACAAGCTCAGCATCATCAAGAACCTGGCCTCCCTGCGCGATTTCAAGTGGGTCGTCAACCTGCTGAATCGCTACAGCAAGGATGCAGACAGCGATGTGGCCCTTGCGGCCAAGCATGCGCTGGACAAGGTGAAGGAAAACACCGCTGCTGATATGGAGGCTCGCGAAACCTACAAATCACGCAACCAGTAACAAGCTTTCTCTCTCTCCGGCAGGGCTTACTACCTGCTTTATATTCAGGGGCTCCACCTTATCGTGGAGCCCCCAATTTTTTCCGAGACGACCGATAATGGACGAGGAGAAGTCCGGCTTGCAGCAGGGCAGAGATTTGATTGCGAGGCGTCTGCGTGCGAGCAAAGCGAGCGGAATTCTGCACCTTGTCCATCGTACATCAGACATTGTACTTCCCGGCAAAGATTCCCATCTGACGAGCAAATCTATGGGATAAGTGTGTGGTGTGACACAAAAAATGCAAGATTATGCTTGCCAAACGTGCAAAATGGTGTAAAATTGCCCTGTCCTAATACATCGAGCTGTAGCGCAGGCTGGTAGCGCGCTTCGTTCGGGACGAAGAGGTCGCAGGTTCGAATCCTGTCAGCTCGATTCTATTGAACCCAATTTCTCTGCCTGATGGCGGGAATCCGGCGGAAACGCTCTCCGAATCAGTACATGTTGGTGCTGCCGGAGGAAATATCAGCCCCGCCGATTCCGGGGTTCTGCCGTGGATATCGCAGTCCGGTCATCCGGGCTGTTGAGTCTCGGCATCTGCTTCAACCAATTCCAGATTATGTCAGGTCATAACAAATGGTCCAAGATTAAGTTCACGAAGGCTGCCGCCGACGCGAAGAAAGGCAAGATATTTGCCCGTTACTCCCACGAAATCACCCTGGCCGCCAAAAACGGTGGTGGTGATGTGGACACCAACCCGCGCCTGCGCGCTGCCATCGAAGGCGCCAAGGCGGCCTCCATGCCCAAGGATAACATCGACCGTGCCGTGAAGAAGGGCACCGGTGAGTTGCAGGGGGCAGCCATTCAGGAGATGACCTACGAGGGGTACGGCCCTGCCGGTACGGCGCTCATCGTGGAAGTGGCTACGGACAACACCAACCGCTGCTCCTCCGAGCTGCGCACCATCTTCTCCCGCAACGGCGGCAACATGGGTACTCCCGGTTCCGTTGCCTACCAATTCGACCGCAAGGGCGAGGTTCGTATCAACGATGCGGCTCTCACGGAGGACGATGCCATGGAGCTTGCCATGGACTGCGGGGCTGATGAGTTCGAGGAAGGCGAGAGTGAGGGCGAATGGGCTTTCATCTGCGGCCCGACTGACCTGCAGGCCGTGTCTGAGGCTCTGGCCGCTGCCGGGAAGAGCGTGACCGGCATGAAGCTCATCTCCGTGGCTCAGAATCCCACCGTCATCAGCGATGTGGAGACCGCCCAGAAAGTCATGAAGCTCTACGAGCTGCTGGACGATTATGATGACACCATGAACGTGTTCTCCAATTTCGAGATTGATGAAGCTGTGCTGGAGCAGCTCTGATGCTCTCCCGCAGCTCATTCTGTTTTTCTTCATTGTTTGTTTAACAGGAATCTGCGGCGGGCGGTACAGCCCGTTTTCCCGGTGACCGCCCGCCGTATTTCTCCATCCTCTCCCTTTCGACGCCATGAGTGCGCCAGATGAAAGAACCAGTTCTCCTCGTCCCCGCGTCTTCCGCAAGACCTTTACCCGGCGTCCTGCCGACCATCAGGAAAACCGGGAAGGCAGCCGTGAGCAGCACGCCCGTCCTCATCGTCAGCAGCACGGATACCAGCTGCGTCGCCCGGGACGCCCCCAGCGCGACCCTGCCAAATTGCAGCAGGAACGCGCCGAGGCTCGTCGCAACAATATCGCGAAATACCGCGAAGCCGCACGGCGTGAAAAGAATGCACAGGCGCCTTCCCGTGCCTACGTTCCTGTGGGTGACCCGGAGCCGCTGACGGGTATCCTGGAGATTACGCCCAAGGGCTTCGGCTTTATCCGCACAGCAGACAACAACTGGGCCCCCTCGGAAACGGCCATCTATGTGCCGGAGGACATCATCACCACTCATCGTCTGCGCCCGTATGTGCAGGTGAGCGGTATGGCGCAGCGCTATGAGCGCGGCCATCAGCTCATCTCTGTGAGCGCCGTCAACGGACTTCCCCCGGAGCAGGCCGCCGCCGCACCGCATTTTGAGGACTTGAAGGCCGTCAATCCCACGCATCGTCTGGCGTTCGAGACCACATCCTCCCGTTTCACCACCCGCACACTTGACCTCATGGCTCCCGTGGCACGCGGGCAGCGCGGGCTCATTGTCGCGCCTCCCCGCACCGGCAAGACAACCCTGTTGATGCATATTGCAGAGGGCGCCATCAAGAATTATGGGGAAGATCTGCACCTCATGGTGCTGCTGGTGGATGAGCGTCCGGAAGAGGTGACTGAATTCAAGCGCCAGCTCCCGGAGGCCGAAATCTTCGCCTCCAGCAATGACAGCCCCGTGCGAGAGCACTGCCGCATGGCGGAAATGTGCATCGAGCGCGCCAAACGTCTCGTGGAAAACGGGAAACACGTTCTCATTCTCATGGATTCCATCACCCGCCTGGCGAGAGCCTACAACAATGCGGAGCGCGGCAGCGGGCGCACCATGAGCGGCGGCATTGATGCCCGTGCGCTGGAAACGCCCCGCCGTTTGTTCGCGGCGGCCCGCAACACCCGCACCGCCGGTTCGCTCACCATTCTGGCCACGGCTCTGGTGGAAACCAACAGCCGTATGGATGAACTCATCTTCCAGGAATTCAAGGGTACCGGCAACATGGAGCTGGTGCTCAACCGCCGCATCGCGGAGATGTATATCTACCCGGCGGTGGATATCCTCAAGAGCGGTACGCGGCGCGAGGAACTCATCCTCCCGGAGATGATGCTGGAGAAAGTGCGTCTCATTCGCCGTGGTCTGACCAATTACAAGCCGACGGATGCCATGGAGCGTCTCCTCTTCTTCCTGCGGCGCTGCCCCAGCAATGCACAGCTGATTATGGATATCAAATCCCGCAGCAGTAATTGATTTTTCATGCACGGCGGCCGGGTGGCCGCCGATTTTTTCACTACTGCTGTTTCGGCGGCAATTTCGTGTGCGGGCATTGCCCGCCCATCTTCCCTGACAACGCCCGATTTGCCCGACAAATCTTAGGAATACCCGTTTCTGTATGTGTCGTTTGCTCTTGTAAGAAAGGCGCGGTTGTGCTATCCTCTTCCGCGCTAACAGAATACGCCATCTATATGATTCAGAACGAATTCATCAGCATTGATATCAGCACTGCCGGACGCCGATTTGCCGGTGTGGTGGTGCGGGATAAAATCAACGGCCGCAGCTATGACCTGGGTAAGGATGTGTTCTCCATTCAGCTGCAGGAAGCCCGCACGGATGAAGCTTGCTCCAAAAAGGAATATACTGATACCTGTCTGCCGCTCAGCAGCTCGGATTTGATGTGCGGGGAGCTGAGTGTGACCCCGATTGCGGCAGATGCAGCTGCCCGCCGCCTGGTGGAACGCCGCCCCGGCACTCGCGCCACGCTGCCCTTTGTGGTGACCACGGATGGTTACAGGCTGGAATGGTGGATTGAATTGCGCGAGGGTCAGCCCTATTTCCGCACCGGACTGAATATCACTCCGATGCAGTTTGCCATGCCGGCACGCAAAATCACGCTTTTGCAGGTGAAAGCCCCTGAGGCTCGGGTGGAGGGCACGGTGAAGGGGGTTCCCATTGTGGCGGCCGGTAATCGTCTGTTTGCCGGAGTGGAAAGCCCGCTGTGCACCGGTGAGGTGACGCCGGATGGTTTTGCCTGTTCACTGGAGCGCACGACGCATCTTCCCGCCCGCACCGCTACCATCATCTCGGCGGTCATGGGATTCTGCCGCCCCGGGCAGTTGCGTCGCGTGTTCCAGCTTTCCTACCTGAACGAGGAACGCGCCCGCCCCTACTTCCCGCTGTTCAACTACAACTCCTGGTACGACATCGGCTACTTCTCCCGCTACACGGAAAAGGATGTGATGGATACGGTTCGCCTGTTTGGTGAGGAGCTGGTGGTCAAACGCGGTGTGGTGATGGATTCTTTCCTGCTGGATGACGGCTGGGACAACACGGAGACTCTCTGGCAGTTCCATGAGGAGCTCCCCAACGAGTTCCGCGATATCCGCAAGCTGATGGAGAGCTATGGCTCTGCTCCCGGTGTGTGGTTCTCTCCCTGGGGCGGCTATGGTCAGCCCAAGCTTAACCGACTGGCCGCCGCCGGGGATACCTATGAGACGAATGAACGCGGGTTTGCGCTCTCCGGCCCGAAGTATTACGAGCTCTTCCGCGAGATGTGTCTGCACATGATTCGTGAGAACGGGGTCAACCATTTCAAGCTGGACGGCTGTTCCGGCATGGCGGAGCCCGCGCCCGGTTCCCGCTTCGGCTCGGATTTTGAGGCTGCCATTTCTCTCATTGATGAACTCCGCGCCGAGCGCCCGGATATCTACATCAACCTGACCACCGGCACCTGGGCCAGCCCGTTCTGGTTCAGCATTGCGGATTCCGTGTGGCGCGGCAACTGGGACCACGATTTCTGTGGTGTCGGTACCGCCCGCCAACAGTGGATTACCTTCCGCGATGCCATGATTTATGCCCACAATGTGAAGATTTCTCCGCTCTTCCCCATCAACTCTCTCATGACCCACGGTGTCATCTACAACAAGGGCGCCCGCGGTCTCATGACGACGGAGGGGAATGACCTGGCCGATGAAATATGGAGCGGCCTGGGGCTCGGTACGCAGATGCAGGAGGTGTATATCACGCCCTCCATGCTGCAGCCCCATGAGTGGGACACACTGGCGGCTGCTGCCAAGTGGTCCCGCGCCAATGCAGACACCATGGTGGACAGTCACTGGGTGGGCGGTGACCCTGCTGCGCTGGAGGTCTACGGCTTTGCTTCCTGGAGCCCGGCCAAGGGCATTCTGGTGCTGCGCAATCCCTCCGACACGGAGCAGGAGTTCAGCTTTGACCCCGCCGCCGTGTTCGAACTGCCGCTGGGGGCATCGCTGCGCTATACCCTCAGCTCGCCCAAGGGAGATGAGCTTCCTGCCGAAGCGGAGGCCGGTACAGCCACCTGCCTGAAGCTGCAGCCTTTCCGGGTTGTGGTGCTGGAGGCCGCGCCCGTGGCATAAGCGCTTTTTTTGCAGCCTCCCGTCCCCTTTGCCGGGCGGGGGGCTGCTACCCGAACAACTGTTCACCCCCCGCTTCTCTATGTTATTTTTCGAAAGCAAGTACATGAAATTTGATGACGGTTGCCGCTGCCGCCGCATGAGGGATGAGTATTTTGTGATGCTTGATCCGCAGAAGAAGCCTCTGCTGCGCTGTCGCAACCTTGTCCGCTTCCCCCTGAGCATTTTACTGAATAAACCCGTTATGGAGGATGCGGCCGGCAAACCGCTCTGCTATATTGACCACCCCATTTTCTGCAGCCCTGTGTTTACTCTGCGACTGCCGGACGGTCGCACGGAGTTGGTGGATACCTCCGTCTCAGCGCGCTGCGGATTGGACCGTGCGGATTACACCTACCGCATAGCCCTGCTCGGGGCATCCCTGACCATCCGTAAATACCACCTTCACAGCGTACAAGTGGAGCATCCGGAGCATTATCAGCTTGCTCGCGCCGTGGGATGTTATATATGCTATGTCGAGCGTCGGGAGGACAGACGCAATCACCCGATTTTCGGGGATTGAATGTAACTTTTCATCACTACCCGCTATGGTTGCCATCATGCAGGAAAGTATTTACGGGGTGCACATGCTGACCATTCTGTGTATGGGGCTGCTGGCGGGAATACTGTGTTTTCTGTTCCGTGACAGGGAGCTCCGCGTGGTGAGTATCACCGCGACGGGTCTGTTTGTCCTGTCCGTCCTGACGATTCTGTTTTGCCTTGAGTGGATGGGAATAAATTTGGTTGAATACGGCCTGTACCACGGTTACAGAAAACCGATTTACGTGTTATACAGCATGGGGCTGTATTTCTGGTTTCGGCTCTGCAAGTGGATGGCAAGCCGGATGTACGACCGATGGTGGAGCGATTAATCCGGTCTGGTCGCATGGCCGGAAAGCCGGGCCACGATATCATCGAATCCCTTTTCTTTCGCGATATCGGCCGGGGTGTTTCCCCAATGGTCGCGCCGGGTGAAATCAGCTCCGGCTGCCAGCAGGGCAGGGATGAGCTGTGGTAAGTGATAAAAGGCGCAGGAGTGCAGGGGCGTCCAGCCATCGCGGTCGGGGATGTTGGCATCAGCCCCTGCGGTGAGCAGGTGAAACACATTGTCGGGCGCGGCGGATTCCAAATCACGACAAACGATGACTGCGGCATGCAGGGGGGTGACGCCTTCCTCTGTGTCTCGTTGGTTGATGCTGTCGGCAGCCCCCGCCTGCAGTAGAACTTGCAGGACATCGGACTGCCCGCTCCATGCTGCCAGAGCAAGCGGAGTGTAATGATAGGCGTCCCGCGTGTTGACATCGGCACCGTGTGCAATGAGACGCTCCGGATGCTCGGGCTTTTGGTTTCTTACGGCTTCCAACAGCTGCTGCTCCGGTGAAAGCAACAGCCTGATGCTGCGTCTGATGCGTTTCTGGCGTTTGGTATCAGGTTGCCGTACCATTGTTTTCTTGCATTTCATGTGAGGGAACGGAATCAGGAACGGAGATTGCGGATAGCGAGGCTCAGGCCGTAGACCGAAAGGATGCTGACCATGCTGATGGCAGACTGCTTTGCGAAAAGAAAAACATAGAAGAGCCCCTCCTGTGCATCCCCATGTCCCTCCTGTTTCCATTGTATGAACTCCCACAGCGGAAACAGCATGTAGCATAGCGACGGACAGCCTGCCGCCATGGCAAGCCGCCAGCACACATGATGGCTTTGCCGGGTGAACAGGTGGGCCGCCAACACTACAGCAGCATAGACAAAACCGCCCCACGGCAGGGTCAGGATACAGAACACCGCCAGCCAGACATCGCAGAAGAGCCGGAGGTATCGGGTAGTCTTATTCATGGTCCTCAGTATAACGAGCTCATGCCCGGGAGTCAAGAATGTTCATGAGGATTGATTCCTTCTCTTTCTATGAAGCCTTTCCGGTGTTCGTCGGGTAAAAAACAGCGTCGGCATGTTGAGACCATGCCGACGCCGGGAAGAATGCGGAGGAGTAACCTTACTCTGCCGGGATGACATCCAGCTCCGACACGGCGGCAGAATCACCGCCATCGTGAGAGGAGAGAGCCACCAGCCGGATGTAGTGGGCATCCACCGAAGTGAAGAAGATGGACTCCTGGAGTTCCGCTGAGTTGCTGAACGTGCCGCGGGCAACGGGTTCACCCCAACTCTTTCCGTCGCGGCTCACATAGACCTCGTAGTCCTTCACGCGCCCTTGCGGAGAGGGAGCTCCGCGATAGAGCATGCCGCGCAGATGTCTCTCTCCCCCGAGGTTGATGCGGATATCATGCGGGAAGCTGGCCATGGTAACACCCTTCATGGTGTGCCAGTAGGTGTCGGGATTACCATCCAGCACATTGGCGGCCGGTCCCTCACCGGGGAGGTCGGAGCTCACGTAGTTGATGGAGAAGAATGCATAGGGGGGGTACTCACCTACCACGCTTTCCACCATGGGCTTCACCTCTGCCACGGCGGCGTATGCCTCTCCCCGGGAGATGGGCTCCAGGCAGACCATCTTGAAGAAGCGTGCCTTGCGGGGCTCCGGCAGCATGACGCTGTGTTCGTTATCCTCATCTGCCAGGGTCAGGGTGCAATCGGGCTCTGCGGGCCAGTTCTTGCCATCATCTGAGAGGTAGAATGCCATCTTGCGCACTCGGGAAGAGGTACGCCCCTGGCGCGGAGTGATGGTGAAGCCGCGTAGTATGGAATCCACCCCCAGACTGATGACAACATCATGCGGGTAGGGTGCCACCGGCTCGCGCCAGCGGGAATGCCAGTAGGTATCGCGGCGGCCGTCGATGAGGCTCCAGGGCGACTCACTGCGACCGGACGTGGATGAACAGGAGACAATGCGCATGAGTTTGTCCGGCTGCCAGGTCTGGAAATGCTGGAAAGTGGTGGCAGAGCTGAGGCAGCCGGGGCTGTTAGCGTGAGCCCGCACGTAGCCATCCTCTCGCTGAAGGAACGGTCCGGTATAGTCCATCCGGGAACCATCGGGCAGCGTCACTTCAATCTTCGCATCGCGCGTGGTGCAGGAAGCTGTCACATAGCCCATGGAATCGCGGGAAAGTGTCACCGCACTGGTAAGCGGCAATACCTGGCGGCCCACTTCTTCCGGCTGCTGCCCCAGACGAATCGGACGCAGGGAGAAAGCAAAAGTGGTGGGGCCGGAGAGCGGGATGTCACGGTCAAGCGGACGGGGCCCGCAGGCTGCACCGCCCAGACCAAGGGTCTGCACATCCACATTCAGAACCGTGGCATCGGCGGGTTTCACCTCCTCCGGATGCGGGGCGTTGAAGATATCCTGAGCGGTATAGGGCAGAGCAGAGAAGTTGAACGAGCTGTCCTGGTCGGAAGAGACCATGAGACCCACACCATCGGCATCCGTCAATGCCACCCAGGTGGTGTCCATGCGATTGCCCATTTCCATGGGGAAGGGATAGCGCTCCACCATGTCCTGTACCTTGAGGTTGTAGATGCCGATGGGGGTGCCGACCTTGCGATCCGGGTAGTTTTCACCGGGGCCGCGACCCAACCAGCGGACGTTGTTGTAGCGCTCTGGCAGATTGAGCGTGTAGCCCAGGCGGGGCAGCACAATCTTTTCGCCGTAGGAGACGATACCGGCCTGAACGCTCACCTGGCCATCCGGCAGAATGGTATACACCTGCTGGGTGATGAAGTGGAAATCGCGCTCGGAAACAGGACCGAGGTCTGCGATTTCGAACTTGCCGTTGTCGTAGTTGCGGGAATCAAGACTTTCCTTGCGGATGCCCTGGCTGCGGACATCGCAGGAAATGCGGACGGCCTTGTCGCCCAGGCGCTCCACCAGCAGGGGGGTGGCGGTGTGGGTCATATTGCGGAGGCCGTTGTTGAGCCACTGGTTCATAGCCCATTTATCATTCGCCACCGGGGCGCGGAAAGCGCTCAGGTTCAGCGTGGGTTTGTCACCGATGAGCTGTTTGCCATCCACCACATAGTTGCATATACCGCCGGTGGCCTTATCTATGGTGAGAGTAAAGTTCTTACCCATCACCAGCATCTTGCCGCTCAGGTTACGAACCTTCAGACTGTCATCCGGCTGCAGTTCTATCATCTTGTCCTTGGGATTGAAGCCGGTGAGAGCCTCCGGCAGCGGCAGCTGCTCGGTGGCTACCACATAGCCCTTTTCTGCCCAGTTGGTGTTATCCTTCAGGTGCAGGTTCACCGTGAGGTAATAATGGCGATCATGACGGAATACGGAATTGGCCGCTTCAATGGGGATGAGCACCTCTGCATGCTGCAACGGGGCGGCGGGTGCAACAAATGTCCCCCGGGCCACCACGTTGGTTCCCTCTTCTGTCAGCTGCCAGGTGCCGTCTAATTCCGAGAGGTCGGTGAAGAGGTGCTTGTTGCGGATGTTGACGCGCACAAATTTCTTATCCTCCGTCAAACCGGCATAGGTAAAGTCAGCATTCTGCTGTGCCTTCCGGATTTCCGCATAGAGCGGTGTGGGGGTGCGATCGCTGTAGATAACGCCCTTGATGCAGAAGATACCATCGTTCGGGAACTCACCATGATCACCGCCGTAGCTCTGGCGGGTCACCTTACGACCATCCGGGAGGGTAACTTCCTGGTCATAGCTCTGGTGAATCCACTCCCAGATACCGCCGCCGATGATGGAATCGCTGGAGTCAAAGGCTTCCCAGTAATCTGCCAGGTTACCCATGGAGTTGCAGAGGATGTGGGCGTATTCGGACACATACCAGGGCTTCTCCAGCTTGCGGGCAGCCACCTCACGTGCCCAGTTCACGCTGGGGTACTGGTTGGAGCAGAGGTCTGCAAGGTCATTATTGCGCTCGTACTGCGTGGGACGGGAAGCATCGCGCTGCTTAATCCAGTCGCGCACGGCCGCAAAGTTATCACCGGGGCCGGCTTCATTGCCGTAGGACCACATGACCACACAGGCATGGTTCTTGCTCTGCTCCACCATGTTTTTGTTGCGCCAGACATGCTGGGCTTTCCACACCTCCGGGTGGGAGAGCGAGAGCTCACCGTAATAGTAGCCGTGGGACTCAATGTTGGCCTCATCGCAGACGTAGATGCCGTATTCATCACACATCTCGTAGAACCAATCCGGCTGCGGATAGTGAGAGTTGCGGATGTGGTTGATGTTGCCTCGCTTCATGAGCAGGAGCTCCTGGCGGCATTCTTCCTTTGTGACTGTGTGACCATTGGCATGCTGACTTTCATGGCGGTTCACGCCCTTGAGCTTCACGGGCATGCCGTTGACCAGATAGCGGCCATTGAGCAGCTTCACATCGCGGAAACCCACCTTGCGGGAAATAGTCTCCGTCACAGCCCCGTTCTTATCCTTCAGCGTGAGCAGCAGCGTGTAGAGATTCGGCTTTTCCGCGCTCCACAGAGCGGGGTTCACCACATCGGCTGCCAGCTTCACTGCCTTTTCCTCGCCGGCAGCCAGCGCCAGCGGAGCCGCCTTGACTGTCTGCACCGTGTTGCCGGCGGCATCAAGCAATTCACCTTCCACGGTGACTTCATCCGCAGATTCGCCGCGGTTGGTCACGTCTACATCCACGCTGAACTTGCTCACGGAATAGTCACTCGTGCCGTCTGCATTCTGCGGGAAAGCGGTATGTACAAAGAAGTCGCGCACCAGCGTGCGGGGGGTGGAATACAGGTATACATCGCGGAAGATACCGGAGAGCCGCCACATGTCCTGGCATTCCAGATAAGTACCATCGCTGAAGCGGTACACCTCTGCCGCAATGACATTCCTGCCGGGTTTCACGTGCTTCGTGATATCGAACACGGCGGCGCAGCGGCTGTCTTTGGAGAAGCCCACCTTCTCCCCGTTCACCCACAGGTAGAAGAAAGAATCCACACCATCGAATCGAATGAACACCTCGCGCCCGTTCCAGTCGGCCGGCAGTTCGATATCGCGGCGGTAGGAGCCCACCGCATTCGGTTCCGTGGCGGGGATGGTGTATTTTTTCTCATGATTATTGCGCGGCTTGGTCATCACCCTCGGCCAGTCGCGCACCACGGCATACGCCTGGTTGATGTACATGGGCGTGCCGTAACCGCGCATCTGCCAGTTGCCGGGCACATCAATATCTGCCCAGCCGCTCACATCAAAGTCCGGCTTATAGAAATCCAGAGGGCGTTTCTCCGGGGATGGCACCCAGTTGAACTTCCAGTTACCATTGAGGGAGAGGACGAGGGAGGAATCCTCACGATTTCCCTTCAATGCCTCATTCCTGTTTGCAAAAGGAACAAAGAATGCGCGCGCCTCCTCTCGTCCGGCAGAGAGATTCTGCGGATTCTCCCAGTCCGGATGCGGCGTATAGGCAGCTTCCTCAGCCGCCAGCATTCCTGTCATTGCCACCATCGCCATAGCGGTTTTCAGCAAGTTCATATACGTAGGTACTACCAGAAAGGGATTCATCTTTCAAGCAAAAAGATTTTAACCTTGTCAATACATATCCTGTCTGGTATACTCTTGGCGCAAGTTTATGACCGATCATCGACAAAGTTTTCTCTCTCGCATCACGCCTTTTCTTGATTTTGTGCTGGCGTTTGTTTTTGCATATTTTTCCGCAAACATCACGAATCGGCTTGCTCCGCTGTTTGGATGGGAGCGCGAAACAGCGTTCAATCTGATTACAACCACGCCGTTCCTAGCAGGAGCAGCACTCGTCAGCATTCCCTTTGTTCTGCATCTGGTAGGATTCTATCACAAGAACAGCCTGCAGCAGATTACCGCAGCTCTGCATCAGCTCATTACCTTTGCCGCCTATTACTTCGTGGCGTTGTACATCTACCAGAGCCTCGGCAATGATTCCGTCTATTACAACCATGTCTTGCTGGTAAATGCGGTCGGTATTCCCTGCATCCTCTTCGGGCGCTTTCTTGTTACCCGCTTCTGGAGTCTGCATACCCGCCGGGGGCGCAGAGAGCTGCGCCAGGTGATTCTGGCCGGCCGCGAGGAAGATATCCGGCTGCAATGGGATAATCTGCCTGCTTTCTGGCGAAATCGCTTCAATGTGGTCGGTAAGGCTGTTCCGGGTAGCATTACGGAAACGGAATTACAGAAACTGGTGGAGGACAACAGTGTCTCTCACCTCATTGTCTGCGGTGGACTGCGCGCCTACCACACCAATGAATACATCATCAACATCTGCGAGCTGCAGGGCATTGATATTTACTGCATGCTCAATACTTCTGTTCATCCCGGCTGCATGAGTGCTGAAATCAACGAGGTGCATGATAGCCGCATGCTCGTACTCAGCTCTCGCCCCACTCAGTTCTGGGCGAGACTCCTCAAGAATATTATGGATAGGGTCATCGCTACCCTCATCCTCATCTGTTCGCTTCCCCTCTGGATTTTCGCCGCCATCGGCATCAAACTCAGCGATCCGAAGGGGAAGATATTCTACCGCCAACAGCGCTCCGGTCTGTATGGAAAACCCTTTGGCATGTGGAAGTTCCGTTCCATGTATTCCGATGCTGAGCAGAGGTTGGCCGAGGTGAAAGCCAAATACGGCAATGAGATGAATGGCCCCATCTTCAAACTGACGAATGACCCGCGCATATTCCCCTTCGGCCATCTCATCCGCAAGCTGTCCATTGATGAATTACCCCAGCTGCTCAACATCATTGCCGGGGATATGAGCATTGTCGGCCCGCGTCCGCTGCCCCTGTATGAGACGGCAGAGTTTCCCTCCATTGCCCATCGGCGTCGGCTGAGCGTGAAACCGGGTCTCACCTGCTACTGGCAGATTGAGGATCGCAGCGATAACGGTGACTTCGACAACATGATTAACAAGGACTTCAAGTATATCGATAACTGGAGCCTCTGGCTGGATGTCGTTCTCTTCTTCCGCACCATCCCTGCCGTCCTTTTCGGTAAGGGCGCCAAGTAAGACATGTTCCACATCGTCCTCTTTCATCCGGAAATCCCTCACAATACCGGCGCTGCCGGCAGACTGGCCGTGGCCACCGATTCACGGCTGCACCTCATCAAGCCCCTGGGTTTCAGCCTGGATGAGAAGCATGTGCGCCGTACCGGACTGGACTACTGGCCGCACGTAGACCTCCACCTCTGGAACAGTCTGGATGAACTGGAAGCTGCGGCTGCACCGGAAGCACGTTTCTGGTATCTCTCTACAAAGGCAACGCACAGCATCTGGGAGCCTTCCATCCCCCTGCAGGATGGGGATTACCTCGTATTCGGCCCGGAGTCCAAAGGCCTGCCGGAGCGCTGGATAGACGCTCACCCGGACACCGCCCTCCGTATCCCCATGCCCGGCGAACATGCCCGCTCACTCAATCTTTCCACCGCCGTAGCCATCGTGCTCTATGAAGGCCTGCGGCGCATCCTCCCTGCAACCCAAAGATGAAAAATATCGTTTATTTCGACCTGGAAACCCGCCGCTCCGCAGCTCAGGTCGGCGGCTGGCACGAAACCGCCAAAATGGGCATGTCTGTGGGTGTGACCTTTTCTACCCGCGACAACGCCTATCACATCTACACGGAGGAACAGGCAGAAGCCCTCATTGAGGAATTGCGGCAGGCAGACCTCGTGGTCGGGTACAACCATATCGGCTTTGACTACGGTGTGTTGCAGGCGTTTACCTTCTGGACTGTGGCAGATGTGACCCACAATCTTGACATCTGCTCCTACCTGACGGCCAAGCTCGGCCATCGGCTCAAGCTGGATTCCGTGGCCAAAGTCACTCTGGGCGGCAACTCCAAAACAGCAGAGGGCACCGATGCTCTCAAGTGGTGGGCTGAATATGAAAGAGAAGGCGACCCGCAGAAGATGCTCGACATTGCCCGCTACTGTTGCTACGACGTGAAAGTGACCATGGAAGTCTACAAATTCGGTGCGCAGAACGGCTACGTCCTCTACGAAAACAAGAAAGGCGAAACCGAGCGCATCGATGTGGACTGGTCTCTGGACTAATATTTCTTCTCAATATTGATTATCAGATCGGTCGGGTCCGAGTAAAATCCGAGTTGTCACTACTACTTTTTGGGCGTTTTCGGGCAGTTTTTGAGAATGCTCCCCAAAAGCAAGAGGGAGTTACTTTTTATCGTAACTCCCTCATTGTTAAGTATACGCACGAGAGGACTCGAACCTCCACGACTCTCATCACTAGAACCTGAAACTAGCGCGTCTACCAATTCCGCCACGTGCGCATTTGGATTGGTGCGAGCGCATTTAATCATAAAACGATCCGAAAAGCAAGACAAATTTGTAAAAAAATGAAAAAAAGTGCAGAAATGTGAAGAAAAGGCAGAATGAAGCGGCTTGCAGTAAGCTGCAAGAGGTGATATACTGACTGCGGATGAGTACATCTGCGCCAGAGGACCCCGGAAGTTCTGCGGTTTTGCGACCGGTGACAGGCCAACCGCATCGCCCGGCAGGCACAAAGCCAACCATTCCTGATCATGAAATCATACGCATGATTGGTCGCGGGGCTTATGGCGAGGTGTGGTTGGCTCGTTCCCTGACGGGGGCATACCGAGCGGTCAAGGTGGTGTGGCGGGAGGATTTTGCCAACGATGCGCTTTTTGCCCGGGAGTTCGAGGGGATTCTGAACTATGAACCCATTGCTCGGGATATCATTGGGCTGGTTCATATTTTGCATGTGGGGCGGCATAGCGGCGAGAAGCCGTATTATTACTATGTGATGGAGCTGGCGGATGATGCTTATACCGGCATCCATCTGGATCCGGAGGGCTATGTTCCCCGCACGCTGCAGAGCGACATGAAGCTGTACGGTCGGCGAGCCATGCCGCTGGACTATGTGCTGGAGGTGGGGTGTCAGCTGGCACGGGCGCTGGAAGCTCTGCATGCGGAGGGCCTGTCTCACCGGGATGTCAAGCCCGGCAATATCATCTTTGTGAACAGCAGAGCCAAACTGGCAGATGCGGGGCTGGTGACCACGAGCAATCAGCGGGCTTTTGTCGGAACGGAAGGCTATATACCGCCGGAGGGCCCCGGCACACCGCGGGCGGATGTTTATGCGCTGGCCAAGGTGCTCTACGAGATGAGTACCGGCATGAGCCGGCTGAGCTTCCCGGCGCTGCCGGATGAGTTGCCGGAGGGCACGTCGCACTGGCGCTGGCTGCAGTTCAACAGGCTCATCTGCAGTGCAGCGGAGCCGTCTATCAACAAGAAAAGTATCACGACTGCCCAGGCTTTTGCCGATTTGTTGGAAGCGCTTCGGGATGATGTTCCGCACCGCCGACGCCGCAAAAGGCGCAGACCGACTCCGGAAACGCCCGTGACATTCCGCAAAAGCTATCTGGTGGCGGGTTGTCTTGGGGTTGGGCTGCTGCTGACGGCGGGTGGGTATTTTCTGCCGGAGGATATGCAACAGCGGATTCGTCGCGCCCTCGCCGAACTGAGCGGACAGCGGCAAACGCCCCTGCCGCCGCTCGCGCCGATACCAACGACGAATTTCCCCACGCTGCCCTCTTTGCCCACGCTTCCGGCTCCCGGTGCTGTCATGCCCACGACGCCGGAGCTCACGGGGGAAGGGCAGTTGTTTATCGGCAGTGTTCCCAGTAGTGCTTCTATCTATACCGAGGAAGGGGAGTATGTGGATGAAACGCCTTATGGCCCCATCTCGTTGAAAGCCGGAAGGCGTGTCAGTTTCATTCTTCGCAAGGAGGGATTTGCGGATTCATACGTTGGAGGTGTGATACCCGACAACAAAATGCTTTCTCTGACTCCGGGCTTGCGTCCCTACCGTCCACCGGTAACCGGGGAAGCCTGGAAAGATGCGCAGGGAACGGATTATGAACCGGCCGGAGGCCTTCATAAAGCCGTTGCACCGGTGACTGTGGCACAATTTGAGGCCTTTCTGAAGTCCCGCCCCTCTCATCTGCGTCCCATCACATACGAAAAACATGCGGACGGGGTACGCACCTCGCAACAGGGCATCAGCGCCTTCACCCTCTGGCTCACCAGGCAGTGTGAGGAGGCCGGCACCATCGGCCGAGACCATTCCCTTATCGCCCGTCCGGAGCCGGGAACTGCATCAGGGCGCAATCTGTGTGGTTATCGCCTCTACACCATGCTGGTGCAGAAGACCCCCATCAGTATCTATTCCAATCCTCCCGGCGCCAGAGTCACCCTCAACGGCTTGCCATTGGGGGTGACCCCCATGCAGGATGTCAAGGTGCCGCTGGCTCCCTACTTCCTGGAAGTGCGACTGCCGGGGTATACAGCTATTCGGCGCAGCGGCCTTTCCCCGCGTGATTTGGTGCTCAATCTGAACCTCAAGCGCAATCACTCCCTCATTTTCGGCAGTGAATGGATCAATAGTCTGGGGATGAAGCTGCGCCCCGTCAGCCCCACTCTCATGGCCTGTGCCACGGAGGTGCGTGTATCTGACTACCGCGCCTATTGCCGTGCCATGGGTATGGAGGAGCCGGAGAATCCCGCCCGGGAGCACAATGAACACCACCCCGTTGTCAACGTCTCGCGCCGGGATGCCGAGGCCTTTGCCGCATGGCTGACCAGGAGCGAGCAGAGCAACGGCCTTATCGAAAGGACAGATGTCTACCGACTGCCGACAGATACGGAGTGGAGCACCCTGGTGGGCTGCGGGGCAGAAAAAGGCAACAGCCCTTATGACCGCCACCGCCACCACGTCACTACCACGGTGCGTTATCCCTGGGGAATCATCTGGCCGCCGCCTCGCGGTAGTGGTAACTATGCCGATATGAGCACTCTGGGCAACCGCCCGGCAGACCATATTCTGCCGCAGTATCGTGATGATTTTCCCTTCACATCGCCCGTGGGTTCCTTTGCAGCAAATGCTCTGGGCATTCATGATTTGTCCGGCAATGTCCAGGAATGGGTGAGCGATGAGTACGGCGGGCCGGCTGATTTCCAGTTCCGAAAATATGGCGTGACCCGCGGCGGGGATTATTTCTCCTTCCGGCCGGGACAGCTTTCCTCTCACAGCCGCATTCCGCATCCGCCCGGCATGAAACGGGCTACCATCGGTTTCCGACTCGTTCTGGAGAGAAAACAGGAAAACTTTCACAACTAGACGTAGCCATGAGGTTGTTTCTACTGAATATGCTGTTGCTTGCAACTATACTGTCCGGTTGTATTACGTCCAATCTGGGTGCTGCGCTGGATGGTATGGGGAAGGCCGTGCCGGTTGTTACTCAGAAAGAAGAGGAAATCCCGGTGGTATATAAACGGGGAGATGACTGCTACATGGAATGTGAAGTGCGCTACATGCGGTATGCTCCCCATCTTGTTGATTTTTACGGAGACCCGATCCACTGGCCGCACCGTGTCCGGTATACGGAGCTTTCCGCAGCAGCGAAAGTCCCGCCCCCCGAACGCTACCTGATTTGCCTGAACAAACAGCAACCGGCGCTGGTGCGGGCCCGGGATTTCGATTTTTCGCAGGCGGTGAGACTGAATCGGGAGGAGGCCCGCCGTTATACCCTGCGGCATATTCCCATAATGCTCACGCGAGACTGGCATTTCCTCAGCGCAGACCTTCTGGATGCGAATCGGGGTGACTGCAAAGAGCTGGCCGATTTGCCGGAATATCGCACTTTGGGTAACCGATTGCGTATGCCGCTCGTTGCGGCCATTTCCTGGGGGGTGGATGTCCCTCTGTCCTGGGCCGGATCGCTGATTACCTCCGCCGTCATCGTTCCCTCTACGGTTATTTATGTATTATCGGGGCAGAAGATTCACTAAGACCCATTCATGCGAAGTCGACCCTGTATGCCTTTGAGCGTTTTTCAAGTCTTTTTTCTCGAAAGTGGATGGACTTTTGTGTAAAACTTCCACAAAATCGGATGGAGTTTGGAAATAATACCCGTATGGCTCAGGTGTCCGCAGGATTCAGAGACCCTGTTCTGCCCGGGGAAAATTCAGATGGGCCGGGGGCGCGTAGGAGCGAGGAACTCAGCAGCCCCCTTTTTCCCGGTCAAGGAAGCGTCGGATGAGGAGTTTGCCGTAGCCGATGTAGTCCATGGAGGCGGCGTAGTCGGTTCGGTACTCATCGTGTTCCCATGGCAGGAACTGATTGCGTTGGATACGCCCCTCTTCCACGCACTCCAGGTTCATGTAGTCAGACAGACAGTTGCGTTGGGCTTTATCCAGATAGGCCGTCTGATAGCGGGTGAAAACTTCCGGATCATTTGAGGGCGAAGAGCCGGGGTAGATTTCAACGACACCCTGCAACGCGCCGATGAGGAAGCGGGGAAGCAGGAATCGGTACGCATGCGGTCCAACATAGCTCAGTGCGCAGGAACAGGCAGACAATAAGTCATCCGGTATGGCTTCCCAGTTATCCCGCTCCTCCATCAGGCCGAGTACGGATTGAGCCTCAGCAGAATAATATTCATCCTCCGCCTCTGCCCCCAGCAGCACCCGCACCTCCCGGTGGCAGGTTACACCGGCAAATGCCCGACGGATGCGCTCGATGAGCCTCCGGCGGAGTGGTGACAGCGGGGTATTGTCCGCAGTAAAAGAGCGGCGGCGCGACTCAATACCGCGCAGAAATGCCTGCACTTCTGCGATGGTTGTCGGCTCCGGCATCATACCCGAGGCGCTCTTTGTCTGCTGCCGCTTTCCCATGCCGGGAGGGTAGCATGGCGACTTCTCCTTGTCAAGTTCGGGCGATGAATCTTTTGCGAATTGACTTGCAGGAGTCCGGTCATTATTGTAGATTGTACGGGGAGTTCCTGCCATGAAAAATAAGCGATTTCTGATACATATAGGCATCATGTCGGTTTGTCTGCTGGTTCTGGTGATGGCCATTTTGATGACGCCGGGGGAGAGGGCTCAGACGGAGGCCGCCGCAGGACCGTCAGCCTTCCGGGTTCTCTCCGAGGGGCTGGGGCCGGATGAGGGGCAAGTGCCTTTTTATCAGGTGTGGGCCGAGGGACGCCGCGCGGATGGTTCACCGCTGCTGATGGTGTACTATCAGTACCGCATCACCACGCTGGGGGAGAAGTCCTGTGCGCTGGATATGCAGGTGAGGGAGACTCCTTACCCGGGTTACACCCCTTTACTCTGTTCCCCGAAAGGCGAATTTGCGATTCGCATCCCGATTTATGGCATGAAATACCTGAAGCCCACCTTCTGCGGACAAAAATGCGCGGAATGTGAACTTGTGATTCCTTGAAAACGTCATAGACTCATGAACAATATCCTCATCGTCTCCGGGCACACGGATTTGAACGACTCCGTGGCAAATAAGAAGATACTCGACATCCTGGACGAAAAGCTGCCGCAGAGTCGGCAGGTGCATCTGGCTGAACTTTATCCCGACTTTACCATTGATGTGGCGGCCGAGCAGGAGAAGTTGCTGTGGGCAGATGTCATCGTGCTGCAATTTCCGGTGTTCTGGTTCTCCGCGCCCTCCCTGCTGCATCGCTGGCTGGAGACGGTATTCCTGCACGGATTCTCGCACGGTTCCACGGGTGATAAACTGCGTGGTAAGAAACTGGTGCTTTCCTACACCACGGGAGCCCCTGCCGAGGCCCTGGATTTCGATGCCTTTTTCCTGTGCCTGAAAACCACGGCTCAGTTTACAGGCATGGAATACGTGGGAAGCATCGTCACCGGCGGCGTATCTTACCAGATGCGTGAGAATCCCGAGCTCCTGGCACAGATTCATGCCAAAGCCGCAGCGCATGCCGAACGTCTCATCGCTCTGCTGGAAGCGTAAAGAGAAATGATAAACAGCGCCCGTCGGGCTGCCGTTCTTCCTCTCTATCTTCGCAGCTCGTCCATTGGGATGCGTCGCATGGCTTGTCAGCACTCCAATCTTGACACCGGCCTACTACTTTGGTAGGATGCGCAGCATGAGAGCACGCGAAATCATGCTGATGCTGGCCGGGGCGGTTGCTATGCTGCCGCAGACCGTTGTCGCCAATGATGGAACGCCCCTGTCGCCCGATTGCGGGCTTGCTCAGGAGGTCAGCCCTCGCGATCAACGGATGCAGTGGTGGCGGGAAGCCCGTCTGGGGATGTTTATTCACTACGGCCTGTATTCCGGGTTGGCCGGTGTGTATCAGGGCAAGCGTGCCGGCGGGGAATGGATTCAGTGCAATGTGGGGGCTGACACAGACAGCTATGCCGCAGAAGCGCTTCCGTTGTTCAAACCGGAGCCGGGCTGGCCGGAGAAATGGGCAGACCTGGCCAAAGAGGCCGGCTGCCGCTATGCGGTGTTCACCAGCAAGCATCATGAGGGCTTTGCCATGTTCAACACCGCGACTTCGGATTACAATTCCGTGAAAGCGGTGGGGCGGGACTTTGCAAAGGAGTTTGCGGATGCCTGCCGCAGCCGCGGGTTGCGCGTGGGCTTTTACCACAGCGTGATTGACTGGCATCACCCGGATTATGACAACACCATCTGCCCCGACCTCTGTTATCCGAAAGGGCAGGCGCTCATGCTGCAGGAAAAGGGCATTCCCCGCAACCAGGATTCCTATTGCCAATA
The DNA here is from genome assembly GCA_017472085.1 of Akkermansia sp. Taxonomy (GTDB): domain Bacteria; phylum Verrucomicrobiota; class Verrucomicrobiia; order Verrucomicrobiales; family Akkermansiaceae; genus Akkermansia. The sequence goes on from JAFUQZ010000056.1 coordinate 23,257, forward strand.
CCTGCACAGTCAGGTGCGCGAGCTGATGACTCAGTATGGCCCCGTGGATGTGATGTGGTGGGACTACTCCCAGGGGGCGGCAGAGGGTGACCGCGCCTGGAAGGCCACGGAACTGGTGAAGATGTGCCGCGAGATTAATCCGGGTGTCATCATGAACAACCGCCTGTTCAATGCTTATTCGCTGGAGGGACAGAAACCGGAGGAGTTCGGCTCTGAGGAGGTGCGCGGTGACTTCTACACCCCGGAAAAATGTGTGCCGACCGCTCAGGATGCGGTGCATGACTGGGAGACCTGTCTCACGGTGGGGCATCACTGGGGCTACAGTATCAACGATGGTAACTTCAAGAGCCCGGCCACGGTGATTCAGACGCTCCAGGAATGTGTTTCCAAAGGCGGAAATCTGCTGCTCAACATCGGTCCGCGGGCGGATGGTTCCGTCCCGGAGCATACCGTGGAAGTGTTCCGGCGGCTGGGTGAATGGATGAAGGTGAACGGCGAATCCATCTACGGCAGTAAGCCTGTGACGGATGCGGAGCTGCCGGAGGATGTGTGGATGACCATGGTGTGGGACGATGTGTACGTGTTCCTGCCGCCCATGACAGAGGATGAACCCGCCACTCCGGAAGGCGCTGCCGCGGCTGTTGCGGAGGCAGAGAGCGCTGAAGCAGAGACCGCGGAGGAGGAATACTATGTGCTGCGGTTCCCCGGGGCGCTGTTTGATGCCATCGCACCGCAGATTCTGGGACAGCCGGATTGCCGGGTGGAAATGCGCCGTGTGGAGGAAGGCGGCGGGGAGGAGCCCGCCGTCTTCCTGGAGCTGCGTATCCCCTACAGCGCTTGGGACAATGCGGTGGAGGGCCTCCCAGTCCTCAAGCTTGCTTACAATGGTTAACCGTTGAGTGTTTCTCCTGCCATGATACCCCAGGCTGCCCGTTCGCTTCCCTGCATGCTCGCAGACCAGTATATCCTCTCCTCTGTGCTGGAGGAGAAAGAGGACAGCATCGTCTACGAAGCCACGCAGAAAGATTTGCAGCGTGAGGTGCTGGTGGAAAGCCTGCGGGTGGATGCCGCCGGGGACGAGGAAAAAGTCGGACGTTTTTTTGAGACGTACCGGCTGCAGGCCCGGATTCGTCATTCCAGTCTGGCGGCCCCGCTGGAGGTGCTGGAGTACGAGGGAACCTGGCACGTGGCTCGGGAGCGCATCCACGGGGAACCGTTGGATGCCATGGTGAGCGCCGGGCGTACGCTGTCGGCAGAGATGGTGTGCGGGCTTCTGCAGCAGCTCTGTTACATGCACCTGTATTTCGACATGGAGCGCATCGCCACGATTCCGTTTTCCCCGGAGCACACCTACCTGATGGATTTCGGCGGCTATCGCTTTGACCACATGGCGGTGGCCGGCGTTCGGCGCCCCGGCGAAACGCAGCGGCAGCTGTCTGCCGTGGCGGCCGTGGTGGAACCCCTGCTGGATCGCAACAGCATGTTCACTCCGACACTCCTGCAGATGATGGACCAGATTCGCAACACCCGCGCCTGGTCACCCATTTCTCCCGCCATCCTCGATGAAGAACTCATCCGCCTCCAGATGGAGATGATTCACCGCAAAGGGGAATAATGGGTATTTATTGTCCTGCTGCATGATACAAAAAGAGCCGCGCGGAAAGGCGCGGCTCTTTTGCGGAAAGGGAGGGCGTGCCGGTGCATCAGCTGAGCTTCTGCGTCCAGTACTCCAGGCGGCGGCGCGTGTTGTCCGGGTTGGGGGCACCCGGGTTGGTGCGCAGCTCAAAGGCCCGACCCAGATTGAACACGCTGTGGACATCCTCACCGTATTCGGGGGAAATCTCGCGGAATTGCTCCAGCGTCAGCTCGTTGAGCGGGGTGCAGCTGCCCACGGATACCGCCACGGCCTTGCCCACCAGCTCGTGAGCCTTGCGGAAAGGAACACCGCGTCGCACGAGGTAATCGGCCAGATCCGTTGCCAGCAGCAGCGGGTCGGACACGGCGGCGGCACAGCGGTCGGGGTTAATGCGCATGGCTGCCACCATTTCGGCATTCACGCGCAGCGCCAGGCTGACCGTCTCGAACGAATCGAACAACGGCTCCTTGTCCTCCTGCAAGTCGCGGTTGTAGGTGAGGGGAAGCCCCTTGACCGCCACCATCACACTCACCAGATTGCCGTACAACCGCCCGCTCTTGCCGCGGGTCAGTTCGCACACATCCGGGTTCTTCTTCTGCGGCATCAGACTGGAGCCCGTGGTATGGGCATCCGACAGCGTGCAGAAGCCGAACTCCGCACTGCTCCACAGCACCAGGTCCTCGCTCATGCGCGACAGATGCGTGCCGATGACAGACAGGCAGAAAAGCGTCTCCATGATGTAATCGCGGTCGGCAATGGCATCCATGGAGTTCTCCGTCACGCCGTCAAAGCCCAGTTCCTCTGCGATGCCGAGGCGGTCCAGATTGATGGTGGAGCCGGCAATGGCCCCGGAACCCAGCGGACTGATATTCACGCGGCGGCGGCAGTCGGCAAGGCGCTCCGCATCGCGGCCCAGCATCTCCACATAGGCCAGCAGGTGGTGTCCGATGGTGACCGGCTGAGCCCGCTGCAGGTGAGTGTAGCCGGGGATGCGGATATCCGCATATTCGGAAGCCTTGAGGACGAGAGCCCGCTGCATGTCGCGCAGCAGCTCCTGCGTGGCATCAATCTGGGCGCGGCAGTACAGGCGCGTATCGGTAGCCACCTGGTCATTGCGGGAGCGCGCGGTGTGCAGCTTCGCCCCGGGGGCGCCGATGCGGCGGGTCAGCTCACTTTCGATGTTCATGTGCACATCCTCCAGACGGATGCTCCAGTTGAAATTGCCCTCGCGGATATCTGCCAGAATCCCCTGCAAGCCGGATTCAATGGCGCAGAATTCATCTTCCGTGAGCATGCCGGCGCGCAGCTGTGCCCGCGCATGGGCAATGGAACCGGCAATGTCGTGCTCATACAGCTTCCAATCGTAAGAAACGGATTCTCCGTACTTCAGTACCAAATCCGCCGTTGGCTGGGAAAAACGTCCTGTCCACATAACAGGAGAATCTTACACCATTGCACCCCGCCGTGCAAGCCCGTATTGCGTGTTCATAGGAAAGAAGATTTTTCAAAAAATGTGAAAATTGCTCCTGATTTTTATGGAAAAATGTGAAAAATGTTGACTAAAGTGCTGTTTGGCAGCATTTTACAACTTGTAAAGGTTCTTTATGCAAAAAGAGGGATATCTGAGACGTAAGATA